>NZ_CP076103.1:1804419-2105156 GCF_018732085.1 Lysobacter capsici
CGCTGGCCGACATCGCTGCGGCCGACTCTCCCGATGCCATCGAAGCGCTGCGCGTTTCGCTGCTCGGCAAGTCCGGCAGCGTCACCGCCCAGCTCAAGCAGCTCGGCGCCTTGCCCGCCGACGAGCGCAAGGCCGCGGGCGAGGCGATCAACAAGACCCGCGACGCGCTGACCGCGGCGCTGGCCGAACGCAAGAGCGCGCTCGACGATGCCGCGCTCGACGCGCGCCTGGCCTCGGAAACCATCGATGTAACCTTGCCCGGCGTCGATGCGGTGCGCGGCGGCCTGCATCCGGTCAGCCGTACGATGGAGCGCATGGCCGACATCTTCGGCCGGCTCGGTTTCGAACTGGCCGACGGCCCGGAGATCGAAGACGACTGGCACAACTTCGAAGCGCTGAACTTCCCGCCGCACCATCCGGCGCGGGCGATGCACGACACCTTCTACTTCGCGCCCGACAGCGCCGGCGTCGCTCGCCTGCTGCGGACCCACACCTCGGGCATGCAGGTGCGCTACATGCTCGAGCACAAGCCGCCGCTGCGCATGATCGCGCTGGGCAAGGTGTACCGCAGCGACAGCGACCAGACCCACACGCCGATGTTCCACCAGTGCGAAGGCCTGCTGATCGACGAGCATTCCAGCTTCGCCGACCTCAAGGGCACCCTGGCCGAATTCGTGCGCGCGTTCTTCGAGCGCGATTTCGAAATGCGCTTCCGGCCGAGCTATTTCCCGTTCACCGAACCGTCCGCCGAAGTCGACATCGCCTGGCAACAGCCCGACGGCAGCACCCGCTGGCTGGAAGTGCTGGGCTGCGGCATGGTCCATCCGAACGTGCTGCGCAACGTCGGCATCGATCCGGAGCGCTACACCGGCTATGCCTTCGGCATGGGCGTGGAGCGACTGACCATGCTGCGTTACGGCGTCGACGATCTGCGCAGTTTCTTCGAGAACGATGTGCGGTTTCTCAGGCAATTTGCTTGAGGAACGGGAATCGGGAATGGGGCATCGGGAATCGTAGGAGCGGCTCTGCCTCCACTACGGCTCCGATGACTCTTCCCGATCTCGCGCAGCGCTTTCCGATTCTCGATTCCCCATTCCCGATTCCCGGCCTGACCCCATGAAATTCAGCGAAAACTGGCTCCGCCAGCACGTCCCGACCGCCGCCACGCGCGAGCAGCTCGCCGCGACCCTGACCGCGATCGGATTGGAAGTCGAAGAAGTCACCGCGCTCGGCGCGGCGCTCGACGGCGTGATCGTCGCGCGCATCGTCAGCACCGAAAAGCACCCGGAAGCCGATCGCCTGCAGGTTTGCCAGGTCGATACCGGCGCCGGCATGGTCCAGATCGTCTGCGGCGCGCCGAACGCGCGCGCCGGTCTGGTCGCGCCGCTCGCCACGGTCGGCGCGAACCTGCCCGGCGGGATCGCGATCAAGGCGGCCAAGCTGCGCGGCGTGGAGTCGTTCGGCATGCTGTGCTCGGCCAAGGAACTGGGCATCGACGCCGACGCTTCGGGCCTGCTGGAACTGCCGGCCGATGCCGTCGCCGGCACCGCGCTGGCGCAATACCTCGGCCTGCCCGACGCCAGCATCGAGATCAAGCTCACGCCCAATCGCGCCGACTGCTTCAGCGTGCGCGGCATCGCCTTCGATGTCGCCGCGGCGACCGGCAGCACGGTGGCCGCGCTGGATATCGCGCCGGTGCCGGCGGTGACCGACTCGGCGTTGCACGTCGAACTCAGCGCCGGCGCGGACGTGCCGCGCTACTGCGGCCGGGTGATCGAAGGCGTCGACGCGACCGCGCCGACCCCGGTGTGGATGGCCGAGCGCCTGCGCCGCAGCGGCGTGCGTCCGGTGTCGCTGTTGGTCGACGTCACCCAGTACGTGATGCTCGACCTCGGCCAGCCCATGCACGCCTTCGACCGCGACACCCTGAGCGGCCCGGTCGGCGTGCGCCATGCGCGCGCGGGCGAGGTCACCAAGCTGCTCAACGGCCAGGACGCGAGCCTGGACGAGCAGTTCATCGCGATCACCGACGGCGAAGGCGCCGCGCAACGGGTGATCGCGCTCGGCGGGATCATGGGCGGCTTCGACAGCCGGGTGACCGACGCGACCCGCAACGTGTTCCTGGAAGCGGCGCATTTCGCGCCCGCCGCGATCATCGGCCGCGGCCGCAAGCTCGGCCTGCACACCGACGCCGGCCACCGCTTCGAGCGCGGCGTCGATCCGGAGCTGCCGCGCACCGCGATCGAATACGCGACCCGTCTGATCCTCGACATCGCCGGCGGCACGCCCGGCCCGGTGGTCGAATCGGCGCTGCCCGACCATCTGCCGCATCCGCTTCCGGTCGTGCTGCGCCGCGCGCGGCTGGCGCGCGTGCTCGGCCTGAGCGTCGCCGACGCCGATGTCGAGCGCATCCTGCAAGCGCTGGGCCTGACGGTCGAGCGCAGCGACGAAGGCTGGCGGGTGACCCCGCCGAGCCGTCGTTTCGATATCGCGATCGAGGAAGACCTGATCGAGGAAATCGCCCGCATCCACGGCTACGACGCGATCCCGACCACCTTGCCCGGCGGCGCCGCGCGCCTGATCGCGCCGACCGAGACCCGCGTCGACAGCGCCACGGTGCGCCGCCAGCTGGCCGCGCGCGACTATCTGGAAGCGATCAACTACGCCTTCGTCGACGCGGCCTGGCTGCAACTGTGGCAGGCGCAGGCCGGCGCGGTGCCGCTGGCCAATCCGCTCAGCGCCGAACTGGGGGTCATGCGCACGATGCTGCTGCCGGGCCTGGTCGCGGCGCTGGGCCGCAATGCCTCGCGCCAGCAGGACCGGGTGCGTTTGTTCGAGCTGGGCAATGTGTTTGTGGGCCGGGATTCGGGATTGGGGATTGGGGATTCGAAAGAGCACAGCCTGGCGCCGCTTGAAACCCAGCGCGTCGCCGCGGCGGTGTGCGGCGCGGCGCGGGCGGAGCAGTGGGCGGTCGCGTCGGCGCCGGTCGGGTTCCACGACCTGCGCGGCGATCTCGACAGCCTGGCGATCAGCGCCGGCGCGCAGCTGGAGTACCGGCCGTCGCAGCCGGCCTGGGCGCATCCGGGCCGTTCGGCCGACGTGTACCGGATCGACGGCGGCCGCGAGCAGCGGCTGGGCTGGATCGGCCAGCTGCATCCGCGCCTGCAGCGCGCGCTGGACCTGGACCAGGACGTGATCGCGTTCGAGCTGGATCTCGCGCCGCTGGTCGAGCGCGCCATCCCGAAGGCCGGAGCGCAGTCCAAGTACCCGTCGGTGCGGCGCGATCGCGCGTTCATCGTCGCCGATTCGGTGCCGTGGGCGGCCATTCAGGCCACAGTGAAGGCCGCCGCCGGCCCGATCCTGCGCGAACTGGTGCTGTTCGACCGCTACCAGGGCAAGGGCGTGGAAACCGGATTCAAGAGTCTCGCTATGGGCTTGATTGTGCAGGATGAATCGCGCACCCTGACTGACCGGGATGTGGATGCGGTCGTGGCTGAAGTAACCGCCGCGGTGGAACGGGAACACGGCGCGAAACTGCGCGCCTGAACCCGGTCCGGCATCACTGGACGGACCCAGCCCGGGCGTCGAGCAGAGGACAACATGGCACTAACGAAAGCGGAAATGGCGGAGCGGTTGTTCGACGAAGTCGGGCTGAACAAGCGCGAGGCCAAGGAGTTCGTCGACGCGTTCTTCGATGCGCTGCGCGAGGCATTGGAGCAGGGCCGGCAGGTCAAGCTGTCGGGCTTCGGCAACTTCGACCTGCGCCGCAAGAACCAGCGGCCCGGCCGCAATCCCAAGACCGGCGAGGAAATCCCGATCTCGGCGCGCACGGTGGTCACCTTCCGTCCGGGCCAGAAGCTGAAGGAACGCGTCGAGGCTTACAGCGGAGGCGAGCATGCTGGATCCGGGCAGTAACCGCGAACTACCGCCGATCCCGGCCAAGCGCTACTTCACCATCGGTGAAGTCAGCGAGCTGTGCGACGTCAAACCGCATGTGCTGCGCTACTGGGAAACCGAATTTCCGACCCTCAATCCGGTCAAGCGCCGCGGCAACCGCCGCTACTACCAGCGCCATGAAGTGCTGATGGTGCGGCAGATCCGCGGCCTGCTGTACGAACAGGGCTACACCATCGGCGGCGCGCGCCTGCGCCTGGAAGGCGAGTCGGCGAAGGACGAATCGGCGCTGAGCTCGCAGATCGTCAAGCAGGTGCGGATGGAACTGGAAGAAGTGCTGCAGTTGTTGCGGCGCTGAAAGGCCGGGAATCGGGAATGGAGAATCGGGAATCGGCGGTCCGCCTGCGACGATTCCCGATTCTCCATTCCCGATTCCCGTAACAAGCGGCTATACTTGCCGCCCGTTCGCAAGAGCGGATCAGCATCATGTCGGGGCGTAGCGCAGCCTGGTAGCGCATCTGCCTGGGGGGCAGAGGGTCGTCGGTTCAAATCCGGCCGTCCCGACCACTGATCGAGCCGTAAACGCAGCCCTGGCGAAAGCCGGGGTTTCGTGTTTCTGGGGGATCGGCGGCCTCCCTTCCAGCCACGCGGCGATGCCGATGCGGCGAGACGAGGCTATGCGAGGCTTCCCGCCAGAAGCGCCGGCGCGCAGCCGGCCGTCGCGCACCGGCGCTGAATCGCGCGCAGATGAAGCTCCGTGGGCTGGCCGATTCCGACCATTGGTCGAAGACATGCCCAAAATCGCGGCGGTATGCTCGGCGCTCCCCCAATGTGGAAAGGAGTTCCTATGCGCTACCTGGCCGCAATCGTCCTTTCGCTGCTGCTGGCAGTCCCCGCCTGGGCCCAGTCGGTGGCCTTCGGCAGCAAACTGGTCACCGTCGGCGACAGCGCCGGCAAGGTTTACCAAGTCGCGGGCAAGCCCGACCGCGTCGTGCAGCTGCAGAACAAGTTCGGCGCCAACAACGGCGAACGCTTCGAGTATTACGTGGGCAACAAGACAGTGCTGATCACGGTTCGTGATGGGCACGTGGTGGCGATCAGCGAGGTTTTCTAAGGCCGTAAACGCAAAGCGGTGTTTGCACAGCGCGGGTGAACGTCTTCTTGGCGGTTCGCATCACGTAGTTCGCTTCGTGTCGGTCGCATGTCGCCGCCGTTGCTCCGGTCTGAACACCGAGCGTCGTCGGTTCTAATCCGCGGTTCTGGTCATTGATCGAGTTGCAGGCGCAGCCCCTGGCGAAAGCCGGGGCTTCGTGGTTTAGAGTTCTGTCAGCGTAGATCGCGACCGCCGATGCCGATGTCGCGCGACGAGGCCTGGTTATGCGGGATCGCGTGACAGTTCGAACGGCCCGTACCCGATGTCGGTTGATTTCGTCGTCGGACCGGAAAGCGTCGGGGCTCAAGCCCCTCCCACAGAGATTGCGTGGCCTACGCCGCGAATCGATGCTCGTTCGAAAATCACGAATCACGAATCACGCCCTACGGGTCCTCGACCGTATACCCCGCCGCGCGCAGCTTATCGAGCAGTCCGCCGGTTTCCAGCAGGTCGGCCACCGGCAAGGTCGCGAAGGTGCTGTTGTTCTTCGCGATCGCGTCTTCGGCGCGCTCCAGCCATTGCGCGGTGACGCGCTGGCGCAGGTCGCCGAGGTTGAGGCGCTTGGCCACGCCGGTCGCGGCAAGCGCTTCCAGACAGGTGCGGTATTGGTCGCCCTGCGGCAGGGTGCGCAGGGTGGCGATGTCGCCGATCGCCCAGGCGTTGCCGCGCGCGCGCATCGATTCGAGGTCGCTTTCGATCCGCGACAAGGTCTTGGCGAAGCATTCGCGGTCGTCGAGCGCGCTGGCCGAGAATTCCTTCAAGGTGGCCTTGGGGTCGTCGATCTTCAGGGTCACGCGCGCTTCGGTGATCGGCACGTCGTGCTGCTTGGCGGCCTTGTCGACCACCGGCTGCACCACGCCCTTGAGCGACATTCCGGACTGTTTGATCGCCGCTTCGTACAACTCCTGCGCGGCGAAGATCGGGCGCCATTTCTCGACCCCGCCGTCGCGGCCGATGTAGCGCGCCTTGAGCGTGGTCCAGCGCGCGTAGAGGTCGGCCGGGACCACTTCCTGCAGGGTCTTGCCGTCGGGGTTCTTGCGCGCCTTGAGCGCGGTCGGGATCAGCATCATGGTGCGCACCACGCCCAGTTCGGTGCCGAAGCTGACCGAGGGCGGGGCGATGACTTCCTGCGATTCGGCGATGGTCGCCTCGACCTGGCGCGACAGCCAGGTCATGTCCTTCGGCAATGGGCTCAGGGTGCCGAGGATCCACAGCACGTGACCGCCGCGCATGACTTTCCACAGCCCGGGTCCGGGCTGTTCGCCGGTGACCACCAGGGTGTCGAAATCGCGGATGTCGCCGCTCGGCGGGGCGGCGGCGGACGGGGTCGGCGCGGTCTGCGCGGCGGTGGCGCCGGGCAGCAGCGCCAGCAAGGCGAGGACGATGAGGGCACGACGCATCCGTAACGCTCCTGAGCGGGGGATGAGGGCTCGGCGGAAGCCGGATCGTAGCCGTTCCCCGGTCGCCGCTGTGTACTCATATGTAACCGGACCGGTCCGACAAGGCGGGTTTGCGTCACCGGTTCGGTGCGATCCGCGACCGCTAATGGTTTGCAAATGAGAACCATTGCCAATTAGACTGATCGCTGGCCCGCCGCTGCGGGCGTCCGACCGCGCGGCAGGAAGCTGGCCCGGCCCCCGTCCGCCTACGAACTGCGCATGACCGACACGCTCGCCCCCACGGCCTCCGCCTCCGTTGCCTCGCGCAAGCCGCGTCCGACCCTGTCGTGGGAGTATCGCGGTGGAGTCGCGTTGCGCTCGCTCGCCGCGATCGTGATCGGGTACCTGGTCGCGTATGGATTCACCGCGTTCGGCACGGTGGTGTTGCCGTTCGCGCGCAATGACCGGGTGGTTGCGGCGAGTCTGCTCTGCTTCTTCGTGTGGTGCGCGGCGGCGATGTACGCCTTCGCTGCGCGCAGCGCCTGGCGCGCGTGCTGGGTGCTGGCGCTGTGGGCGGGCGCGATGTACGCGGTGGCGTTGCTGTTCCCCGAAGCGGCGGCGCGGCCGTGAACGACTGCAGCATGAGGGCGAGCGCATGAAGAATTCCTTCTCCCAGGCGATGGCCTGGCTGCATACCTGGGCCGGGCTGGTGATCGGCTGGTTGCTGTTCGTGATCTTCGTAGGCGGCACGATCGCCTGCTTCGACAAGGAACTCACTCACTGGATGCAGCCGGCGCTGCACGGCCATGAGCGCAGCGGCGAAAGCGTCGACCTGGACCAGGCCATCGTCCAGTTGCAGAACGTGTCCAAGCCGCATCCGCACGCGTACTACGTGACCTTGCCGAGCGAACGCAGCAAGTCACTGGAAGGCGGCGTGTACTACGACGCCGGCGATCCGGACCTGCTCAGTCTCGACCCGGCCACCGGCAAGAAGATTCCCGAAACCGCCGGCGGCGAGTTCTTCTTCACTCTGCATTTCAACCTGCATTCGCCGCTGTGGGGCATGTACATCGTCGGCATCGCCGGCATGTTCATGCTGATCGCGATCCTGACCGGCATCGTGATCCACAAGCGCATCTTCAAGGACTTCTTCACCTTCCGGCCGAAGACCGGCGGCCAGCGCGCGTGGCTGGACGGCCACAACCTGACCGGCGTGCTCGGTCTGCCGTTCCATCTGATGATCGCCTACACCGGCGTGGCGATCTTCGTCGCCAACTACATGCCGGCCGGGTTGAACGCGGCCTACAACGGCGATGTCGAGAAATTCTTCGTCGAGGCCGCGGACAGTTACGAGCGGCCGGAAACCGGCAAGGCGCTGAAGACGATCTATCCGGTCGACAAATTGGTCGCCGATGCGCGTCAGCGCCTGGGCCAGCCGATCACCTGGGTCAGCGTGCATCACCCCGACGACACCAGCGCTACGATTTCCTTCGGCGGCGATCACAGCCGCAACGTGGCCTGGAACTTCGACTCGGTGTTCTACGACGCCAACGACGGCAAGTTCCTGCATCAGTCGGGCGCGCCGCAGGCCGGCTACAAGACCTACACCTTCCTCGGCGGCATGCACATGGCGCAGTGGGGCGGCAGCGCGCTGCGCTGGCTGTATTTCGTGATGGGCCTGGCCGGCTGCGTGATGATCGCCAGCGGCATGCAGGTGTGGGTCAGCAAGCGCGCGAAGAAGATCGCCGAGGCCGGCAGCGCATCGGGTTACGGCCTGGTGCAGGCGCTCAACCTCGGCGTGGTCGGCGGTTTACCGCTGGCGAGCGCGGCGATGGTGATCGCCAACCGGCTGATGCCGGCCGAGATCGCGCAACGCGCCAACGCCGAGATCACCGTGTTCTGCGCGGTCTGGATCGCGGCCACGCTGTACGCGGCGATCCCGGCGGTGCACAAGCGCGGCTGGGGCCAGTTCTTCGCGATCAACGCGGTGGCGTTCGCGCTGATTCCGCTGGTGAATCTGGCGACTTCGCCGAACAGTCACCTGCTCGCGACGATCGCGCGCGGCGACTGGTCGCTGGCCGCGGTTGACCTGACCGCGTTCGCGCTGGGCGCGGGATTCGCGCTGCTGGCGCGCAACAGTTTCGTCAAGGCGCGTCAGCCGATCGTCGAGCGCAAGCCGCGTCGCGCCGAGCGCGGCAACGAGTCGGGCAACCAGCCCGCGCTCGCGGATCGCTGAGGAGGCGTGCGCATGCTTTGGTTGGGTCTGTGCCTGGGAATCGCCGCGTGGTGCCTGTTGAGCCTGGGGCTGGAAAAGCACCATCGGCAGGTGTTCGCCAGCGCCTTCGACGCCTCGCGCGCGCGCCTGTTGCGCGCGGCCGGATGGCTGCTGTTGGCGGTGGATTTCGGCTTGTTCGTCTACGGCTGGGGCTGGGCGCAGGGGCCGATCTTCTGGACCGCCGCGTTGATCATTTCGGCGTTGGCCTGGAGTGTGCTGATGACGATGCTGCCGCGCGCGAGCACGAAGATCGCCGCGGTCGCGCTGCTCAGCGCCGTGGTGCTGATTCCGTTCTGGGCCGGTTGAAACGATCATCCATCGCGACGACGCGATCGTCGCTGGCGCTGCGCCTCAAACGATCCAGCGCTTCAATTTCTCGACGTAGACGCCATCGCCGTCCTGCACCGGCGCGCGGGTCAGCAATTCCTGCCTGAGCGGCGCCGGCAGCGCATCGGTTTCGATCGTGTCGAGCAAATCGCGTATCTCCAGCGACCAACCGGCGCGCAAGGCTTCGCTGTGCGCGGCATCGTGGCCGGACCACTGCCAGCCTTTGTCGTTGTACGCGGCGATCGATCCGAGCAGGGCGAGCAGCCGCTTCATCGCCATCGACGATGCGGCCGGTTCGCTCATCCGATCGACTCGCTCACCTGATCGCGGTCTGCGGCGGCACCGCCAGCACTTGCGGCCAGCGCTTGAGCACCGACGCGCGAATCGACGCCGCATCCAGTCCCGCTTCGGCCAACAGCTGTTCGCGGCTGGCGTGGTGCTGAAATTCGTCGGGCAGGCCCAGGTGCAACACCGGCAGCACGATGCCTTCGGCGGCCAGCAATTCGGCCACGCCGCTGCCGGCGCCGCCGGCGACGACGTTGTCTTCCAGGGTGACGAAGCCTTCGTGGCTCTTGGCCAATTCAAGAATCAGCGAACGGTCCAGCGGCTTGACGAAGCGCATGTTGACCACGGTCAGCCCCAACTCGGCGGCGACCTGTTCGGCCGCGGGCACGATCGCGCCGAAGGCGAGCAGGGCGATGCGCGAGCCCTGACGGCGCAGTTCGGCCTTTCCGATCGGCAAGGTGTCCAGGCCGGGCTGGATCGTCGTGCCGGGACCGGTGCCGCGCGGATAACGCACCGCGGCCGGGCCTTCGTAACGATGGCCGGTGCTGAGCATCTTGCGGCATTCGTCTTCGTCGGCCGGCGCCATCACCACCATGTTCGGCACGCAGCGCAGGTAGGACAGATCCAGATTGCCGGCATGCGTGGCGCCGTCCGGCCCGACCACGCCGCCGCGATCGATCGCGAACAGCACATCGAGGTTCTGGATCGCGACGTCGTGCACCAACTGATCGTAGCCGCGCTGCAGGAAAGTCGAGTAGATCGCAACGACAGGCTTCGCACCTTCGCAGGCCATGCCGGCCGCGAGCGTCACCGCGTGCTGCTCGGCGATGGCGACGTCGAAATAGCGCTGCGGGTAGTCCTTGCTGAAACGCACCAGACCCGAGCCTTCGCGCATCGCCGGGGTGATGCCCATCAGGCGTTCGTCGGCGGCGGCCATGTCGCACAGCCATTCGCTGAAGATGTCGGTGTAGGTCGGCTTCTTCGCGCCGGGCTTGCTGATCAGGCCCTTCTCGGGATCGAACGGGCCGACCGCGTGATAGCCGATCTGGTCGCCTTCGGCGAGTTCGTAGCCTTTGCCCTTGGTGGTGATGATGTGCAGCAGCTGCGGACCCTTGAGGCCCTTGAGCGTCTTCATCGCGCCGAGCAGGGCGGGCAGGTCGTGGCCGTCGATCGGACCGGTGTAATGGAAACCGACTTCCTCGAAGAACGTGGACGGCACGAACATGCCCTTCCAGTGTTCTTCCCAGCGGCGCACGAACTTGGCCGCCGGCTTGCGCTTGTCGCCGAGCAGCTTCTTGCCGCCTTCGCGGATGGCGTTGAGCGTGCGGCTGCCGGTGAGCCGGCCGAGCATCTTGGTGACGCCGCCGACGTTCTCGGAAATCGACATCTGGTTGTCGTTGAGGATCACCAGCAGGTTCGGTTCCGGATCGGTCATGCCGCCGGCGTGGGCGAGCGCTTCGAACGCCATGCCGGCGGTCATCGCGCCGTCGCCGATCACCGCGACGATCTTGCGCTCGTCGTTCTTGCGCTGCGCGGCGATCGCCATGCCGAGCGCGGCCGAGATCGAGGTCGAGCTGTGGCCGACGCCGAAGGTGTCGTATTGCGACTCGTCGCGCTTGGGGAACGGCGCGACGCCGCCTTGCTGCTTGACGGTGTGAATCTCGTCGCGGCGGCCGGTCAGGATCTTGTGCGGGTAGCACTGATGGCCCACGTCCCAGACCAGGCGATCGACCGGAGTCTCGTACAGCCAGTGCAGGGCGACGGTGAGTTCGATCACGCCCAGGCCGGCGCCGAAGTGGCCGCCGACCAGCGCGACCTGTTCGATCAAATAGGCGCGCAGCTCCTCGGCGATGGCCGGCAGTTCCTCTTCAGGAAAGCGGCGCAGATCGGCGGGGACCTGGATGCGGGAAAGACGCGGGTAGCGCTGCGAATCGATCATTCCGACCATCTGGCGTTCTGCTAGTCGGGCATTGTCCCGCCCCCGCGTGAGGCGAGCAAGAAGTGTGACGGTTTGATGTTCAGCCGCGTGACCGCAAAAGCGTGCCTAAGCGGGCGGAATCGCGGTTTTGCGACCGTCGCGGCGTTGGCCGCGACGATGCGGAGGTGATGCGGCCGCGACGATTCGTCGCAGCCGACTCAGCGACCGCGCAGGCGCCCGAACAGGCCGCCGGACTTGGCCGGCTCGGCCGGGGTCGGATCGCCCTCGGCCTCGGCGAAGCCGGTGGCGAGGTTGGCGTTGATGAAATCGGCGACTTCGGCCTCGGTCACGCCACTGGCCTCGGCGATCTCGGCCACCGTCGACGGCGCCTTCATCATCACCGTGGCGATGCGGAAATGCTTGGGGTATTCGCGCTCGGTCTGCGGCCACTTGGTCATGCGGTAGCGGCGCTGCGGGTCGTAGCCCGGGGCGAGGCGGCCGTGGCCGGCCAGCAGGTTGCCGAACCACACCAGCCGCGCCAGCGGCATCGCCGCGCCGAGCTGGGCGGCGGCGCTGTCCCACTGCGCGGCGGGCAGCAGTTCGAATTCGGACGGGGCGAAGCCGCGGTCGAACAGCGCCGCCAGCGGCTTGAGCGCGGCCGGGCCGTGGTATTTGCGCTGATCGGCGTCGATCAGCAGGCGTTCTTCGCCGCTGCCCACGCGCAGCAGGCCGCGCAGGCGGCCGGCGACCAGCCAGTCGAGCAGGCCATCGCCGCGCGCGGTGATGCTGGGGACGGCCGGGTTCGCGGCGACGGGCGTAGCGGCTGCCGGTGGGGTAGCGGCTGCGATCGGCGTCGGCGCGGGTGCGGCAGGCGCTGCGGCGACCGGAGCGGAAGCAACCGGAGCGGGCGCAGCCGGCGCAGGCGCGGCGGGAGCAGGTGCTGCGGGAGTCGTAACCACCGGCGCCGGCGCGGCTTGCTGCGCGGCCGCCTTGGCCTGGGCCAGGTCGGTTTCGAGCAGGTCGACCACCACGTCGGGCAGCGCCGCGGTCGGATCGGTGCGCGGCTGCTTGGGAATCTCGACCGCGGTCGGCGCCGCGGCGGGCGCGGGCTTGGCGATCGCGTGGCCGCTGAGGGTCGCGATCTCGCCGAGCAGGGTCGACATCGAGTCGGCACTGAACGGATGCGCCAGCAGATAGTCGGCCTGGGTGCGCTGCGCGGCGGTCAGCGCGATCACCGACTTGCCCGAGGCGTGCAGGCGCAGCCAGCTCATCGGGCCGTACATGCTGTCCATGTCGACCACGACGAAATCGGCCTGTTGCTCGGGCACGAGATCCCAGTGACCGCCGAGTTGCGCGTTGGCGACCTTGAAGGCCGTCTGCAAAGCAGACTCCGTCGCCGGGTCCATACCGGTCAGACCGAGGGTCAAAGGCATCTTGGTTACATCCGTAAGTCGATGGCGACGAGTGTCCGGGACGACTGGATTGTCGTCAACGCGCGCTTGACGTCGCATATGCGCACTGATTGGCACATTCGGTGCGGCTGTTTTGCGAATACTGCGACGCGCTTCACGACTTCAGCCGTTGAGGCGCGCTTTCTTCGGCAGCTGGTTTTTCAAGAACGCCATCTGGTCGGCCAGGATGTTCCTGTTGGACAGGATCAGATGCTCGACCCAGCTGGGACGGTACGGCACCGCCAGCAGCGGCATGCTCGCCTGCTGCGGGGTGCGGTTGCCCTTGCGCGAATTGCAGGCGAAGCAGGCGGCGACCACGTTCTCCCACAGGTCGCGGCCGCCCTTGGACACCGGCACGACGTGGTCGCGGGTCAGGTGCGGGCGGTGGAAGTCGTGGCCGCAGTACATGCACAGATGGCCGTCGCGCGCGAACAGCGCGGCGTTGGTCAGGGTGGGCGTGGGATCGAGCGCGCCGGGGCGCGCATGGCCGCGCGCGGCGACGATGGGATGCAGTTCGAGCACGCTGCGCTCGCCGGTGAAGCGGTTGATGCCGCCATGCACTTCCAGGCAGGGTTCGCCGAGGGTCCAGGCGACCGCGCCGCGTGCGTACAGGCAGCTGGCTTCCTGCCAGTTCATCCAGTCCAGCACCCGCCCGTGCGCGTCGAGCGACAGCAGCCGCACCGAGTTGAGTCGTTCCAGGGCGTTGCGCGGAACCGCGCGTGGGCCGAGCCACGGCGAGTAAGGATCGGGGACACCCGAGGCATCCGGCTCACGCTGAAGCATTTCAGCGTGGGTTCCGGTTCGGACCAGGCGGATCTTCGCTCTATCGGTCTCCATCGGGGATCCAGCTTATACCCTCTGGATTACATTTTGTGTAGACGGCGGCGACCTGTGGTCGACCGACCGGCGGTTGGGGATGGGCTTGGGTGTCGGTGGGCCGTTGTCAGGTGCGTGGCGCAGTGCTGCGGTGGTCGAGGAGGGGCTCTCGATGCGCTGGGTTTCAGGCCGCTTGCGATGGAGTGGCGTTGTGGCTGAGCGGAAAGCATCGGGGCTGAAGCCCCTCCCACAAAAGACCTCGTGGCTTGCGCCTGCTTCTGGCCGCACCTGCTCCTGACGACGACTTCTGGCGCAGGGCTTTGGCTCTTGTGGGAGGGGCTTCAGCCCCGATGCTGTTCGCTCCGATCGCATCGAAACTGCACCGCCGCGCGACCAGCAGCGCCGAGCCTGAGAGCCTGCGGTAAACAGACTCCAGGCATCGACGCTCTCGCATTCGACGAACTCAGTCGCCGAAGCCTTCGGCCGACAGGTCCATCAGCGGCGCGACGCCGCTGTCGATCGCGGCCTTGTGCGCCTGGGTGCGCGGCAGGATGCGGCTGAAGTAGAAACGCGCGGTTTCGCGCTTGCTGTCCTTGAATCCCTGCGACTGTTTCGAGGCCTCGGCGGCGGCGACGCTGCGCGCCCACCAGTAGGCCAGCGACACGTAGCCCGAATAGAACAGGTAGTCGTACGCCGCCGCGCCGACTTCGTCGGCATTGGCCGCCGCGCGCTTGCCGATGCTCATGGTCAGTTGCATCCATTCGGCCGCGATCTTGCGCAGCGGCGCGACGAATTCGGCGACCGCGGCGTTGCCTTCGTTTTCGGCACAGAACGCCTCGATCTTCGCCAGCATCACCTGCAGGCCCGCGCCCTGCAGCTGCATGACCTTGCGGCCGAGCAGGTCGAGCGCCTGGATGCCGGTGGTGCCTTCGTACAAGGTGGTGATGCGCGCGTCGCGGGCGAGCTGCTCCATGCCGTGCTCGGCGATGTAGCCGTGGCCACCGAAGCATTGCAGCGCGTGATACGTGCACTCCACGCCCCATTCGGTCAGACACGCCTTGACGATAGGGGTCATGAAACCGATCAGCGCGTCGGCCTCAATGCGTTCCTTTTCGTCCGGCGCGGCGTGGGCGATGTCGACCTGCAGCGCGGCGTCGTAACCCATCGCGCGGCCGCCTTCGACCAGCGCCTTGCAGGTCAGCAGCATGCGCCGCACGTCGGGGTGGACGATGATCGGGTCGGCCGGCAGGTCCGGGAACTTGGTGCCCGACAGCGAACGCATCTGCAGGCGATCGCGCGAATAGCGCAGCGCGTTCTGCAGCGCGCGATCGGACAGGCCAAGCCCTTGCAGACCGACCGCGAGGCGGGCGGTATTCATCATCGTAAACATGGCCATCAGGCCCTTGTTCGGCTGGCCGATCAGATAGCCCTGCGCGCCGTCGAAATTCATAACGCACGTGGCCGAGCCGTGGATGCCCATCTTGTGTTCGAGGCTGCCGCAGCGCACCGCGTTGGCCTCGCCGACGCTGCCGTCGCGCGCGACCTTGATCTTCGGCACGATGAACAAGGAAATGCCCTTGCTGCCGCTCGGTGCGTCGGGCAGGCGCGCGAGCACCAGATGGATGATGTTGTCGGTGAGATCGTGCTCGCCGGCGGTGATGAAGATCTTCGTGCCGCTGATCGAATACGAGCCGTCGGCCTGCGGTTCGGCGCGGGTCTTGAGCAGGCCCAGGTCAGTGCCGCAATGCGGTTCGGTGAGGCACATGGTGCCGGTCCAGCGGCCTTCGACCAGCGGCTTGAGGAACACGTCCTGCTGCCATTCCTCGCCGTGATGTAGCAGCGCTTCGGTGGCGCCGTGCGAGAGCAGCGGGAAGTTGCCCCAGGCCAGGTTGGCCGCGTCGATCATTTCCTTGAGCGGCACGCCGGCCGCGTGCGGCAGGCCCTGGCCGCCGAACTTCACTTCGGCGGTGAGACCCGACCAGCCGCCTTCGACGAACTGGGTGTAGGCCTGCTTGAAGCCCGGCGGCGTGGTGACCGCGCCGGTGGCCTTGTCGTGGCTGCAGCCGATCTGGTCGCCGATGCTGTTGAGCGGCGCGAGCACGGTTTCGTTGAAGCGCGCGCCTTCTTCGAGCACGGCATCGAGCGTGTCGCGGGTCGCGTCGGCGTAACCCAGGCGCTGGAACTGCGCTTCGGCGCCGAGCAGGTCGAACAGCACGAAACGCATGTCGGTGAGGGGGGCTTTGTAGGTGCTCATGGTTGTCCGGGAATGGGGAATGGGGAATCGGGAATCGGAAAAGCGAAGCTGCGAGGGACGGGTGGGAACGCAACGAGAGCGGGGCGTCGGGCTTTTTGCTTTTCCGATTCCCGACTCCCGATTCCCAATTCCCGGCCTTACCGCATCACCCCAGGCAACCCAGGCGCCGGGCTCAGCGCGCTGCTGCGCTCGATGGTGTAGGTGCGCTGCTTGGCTTCGTCGGGGGTGGCGAAGATGTCGCCCTTGAGGCTGTAGTTGAGGCTGCGGCCGCCGGACAGGGCGTCGGCGATGGCGAGCTTGGCTGCGCTGCTCGGGGTCAGCTCGACCTTGATCACGTCGGCCGATTCGGGGCCGATCGACAGGCCCGGCTGGGCCTGCAACTGGCCGGCGGCGTCCTCGCCGAGCTTGAGCTGCAGGTCGAAGCGGTCAAAGCGCATCGGGATGCTGCTGAAGTTCTCGATCCGCACTTCCACCGCCCAACTGCCGTTGGCATGCACGGTCAGCTGCTGAATGCGCGCGGCCGGCTCGGAGACGCGGCGGACCGGCCCGGTGCCGCAACTGGTCAGCAGCGCCACCATCATCGTCAGACCGACTATCCGCACCCAGGCCCCTGCTTTCATGCCGCTGCTCCGTCGCTATCGCCAGATTGGCAGGCGAGGATACTACGGCGCATGGTGGGGCCGGCAGGGACGGGGTGGGCGGCTTGTGGCGGGTGCGTCGGCGGGTGGAGCAAATCCCCCTGGCCCCCCTTTTTCAAAGGGGGGAAGTTTCCGGCCGGGTTCGCAGCGATCTGGGGCGGCGCGTGGATCGGTGCCCACTTTGGAACAGGGGGCAAGCGCCCGGCGCCAGACCGCGATCAGGTCATAGCCAACAGCGCGGGGGATTCGCTTCACCCCGCAAGCCACCGCCCCCAGCTCAGTCCAGCAACCGCTTGCGCAACGCATACCGCACCAACTCCACGGTATTGCGCGCCCCGAGCTTGTCCAGCACCCGCGCCCGATGATTCTCCGCGGTCTTCACGCTGATGCTGAGCTGGCGCGCGATCTCCTTGGTGGTCAGGCCCTCGGCGATCAGGTGGAACACCTCGCGTTCGCGCGCGGTCAGGCGGCCGTAGGGATCGCCCAGGTCGCGTTCGGGATGACGCAGTTGCTCGGCCAGCGCGCGTGCCGCCTGCGGGCCGAAATAGCCCTTGCCGGCATGCACGCTGTGAACGGCGGCGAGCAGTTCGGCGGCCGGGCTGTCCTTGACCATGTAGCCGGTCGCGCCGGCCCGCACCGCCTGCAGGATGTACTCGTCCTCCTGGTGCATGGTCAGCACCAGCACGCGTGTGTCGGGCAGGGTTTCGTACAGGCGGCGGATCACTTCCAGCCCGCTCAGGCGCGGCATCGACAGGTCGGTGACGACCACGTCCGGGCGCGTGGCCTCGGCCTGCCTGAGCGTGTCCAGGCCGTCGGCGGCCTGGGCGACGACGTCGATGCCGCCGCCGCGCAGCAACTGGACCAGGCTTTCGCGGACCATGGTGTGGTCGTCGGCGATCAGGACGCGTACGGGCACAGACGGCATCGTCGCAGGGTGAGCAGGGTCGCGGCGGGCGTCAAGCGCGACCATCGGTGCAGGCGAAACGGACGTGTCGATCAAGTGCATTTCATGTGTAATCCAGCGGCACCTGCGCGCTCACGCGCAAGCCCGCGCCGGGCGCGCCGCGCATGTGCAGGCGACCGCCGTACAGGCGCAGGCGTTCGCGCATGCCGCCCAGGCCGGTGCCGCCGCTGCCGAGCGCGAGCGCGGGATCGCAGCCGCGGCCGTCGTCTTCGATCTCCAGCGACAGCGCCGCGCCCTGGCGTTGCAGACGCACCTGCACGTGGCTCGCGGCGGCGTGCTTGGCGGCATTGGTCAGCGCTTCCTGGGTGACGCGGAACAGCAGGGTCTGCAGTTCGCCGTCGAGCTCGGGCAGGGCATCGATCTGCAGGTCGACCCGCGCGCCGCTGGCCTGGCTCTGGCTGCGCACCAGCCAGCGCAATGCCGCTTCCAGGCCGAGGTCGTCGAGGATCGGCGGCCGCAGCAGGCGCGACAGTTCGCGCGTGTCTTCCAGGGTGTCGCCGCACAGCGCCAGCGCGGCGGCGACGGTGTCGCGCAAGCCGGCCGGCTGCGTCGGCAAGGCCGCGTCGAGTTCGTGCAGGCGATGCTTGAGCACGGTGAGGTTCTGGCCGACCCCGTCGTGCAGGTCGCGCGCGATCCGGCGACGTTCGTCCTCCTGCACTTTCCACACCGCGCGGCCGAGCCGGCGGAACTCGCGCTCGTTGCGCTCCAGGCGCTCGAGCAGTTGCTGGTACAACTCGCGCAGTTCGGCGGCGTCGTTCATGGGCGTGGTGTTGCGATGTCGGGTTCGGCTTGCGGCGGTGCGTGGGGCGGAGTTTGCGCCAGCGCCGCGCGCTCCGCGCCGGCGCGCAAGGCCGGCGGCAATTGTTCGCGCAGGCGTTGCCGCGCGGTCGCGGCGTCGTTCTCGGCGGTCGCTGCGAGCGTCTTGTCGCCGGCCGCGCGCGCGGCGCCCGCGGCCAGCGTGTGCAGTGCGGCGGCTTCGAGGTTGTCGCCACGGCGCAGCACGGGTTGGATGTCGCGATAGATGCGCAGCGCGGCGGTTGGGTCGTGTCGCGCCAGCGCGTCGCGCATGCGCGCCTGGGTCCATTGCAGGCGCAGGCCGGCGTGGCCGAGCGCGGCGATCTGCGCGTCCACGGCCGCGGGCAGGCGAGCATCGCCGGCCGCCTGCAACGCCACCTGCAATTGCAGCAGACGCACGCCCGAGGCCTGCGCGTCGCGCTGCGCCTCGGCCAGCGCGCGCCGCGCGCCGTCGCGATCGTTCGCGCGCCGCGCCAGTTCGGCCTGCAACAGCGCGGCGATGCCGCGCTGCTCGGACGAAGCCGCGGCGATCTGCGCAGTCAGTTCGGCCAGGCGCTTGCGCGCCTGATGGTCGGCATCGGCGCGTAGCAGCGCTTGCGTGCGCAGCAGACCGACATCGACCTGGCCGCGCGCATCGCTGCGCTGGCGGAACAAGGCGTCGGCCTGCGCGGCCTGCTCCAGCGCCGCGCCGAGATGGCCCTGCATCAGTTCCAGTTCGGCCAGATTGCGCCGGCTCACCGCGGCCTCTTCCATCATCTGCTTGGCCAGCGCATCGCGCAGCGAGGAGTGCAGGCGTTCGCGCGCGAGCGGCCATTGCCCGCGCGCGGTGGCGAGCTGGCCGAGGTTCTGCGCGGTGCGGATGCGCCCGGTTTCGTCATCGAGCTTGGCGTAGGCCGCCTGCGATTGCTGCAGATAGGCTTCGGCGTCGTCGTAGGCGCCGAGTTGGTAGTGGGCGAAGCCGATGTCGTTGAGCGCCTGCGCGGTGCCGCCGGCATCGCCGGCCTGTTGCCACGCCGACAGGGCGCGCCGGAACGCGGCCAGCGCGCCGGGGTAGTCGCCGCGTTCCTCGGCGAGCAGGCCCAGTTCGTTTTCGACCGCGGCCAGGCCGTGGCGATCGTCGAGCGCGGCGTGCAGTTCGCGCGCTTGCTGCAGGCTGCGCTGGGCTTCGTCGAACTGGCCGGTCAGCACCAGCACATTGCCGAGATTGCGCAGGCTGGTCGCCAGCCCGCGCCGGTTGCCGACCGCGCGGCGCAGTTCCACCGCCTGCCGGTACTGCGCTTGGGCGTGATCGTTCTGGCCCAGCCGCGCATAGCCGATGCCGAGCGCGTTGACGGTTTCGCCTTCGCCGTAGCGATTGCCGCTGCGCTTGTACAGCACCAGCGCGCGCACCAGATAGTCGTCGACCGCCTGCTGCGCCTGGCCGTGCAGGATCGAGAACTTGCCGCGTTCGAACCAGGCGCGCGGGTCGTCGGGATCGCGTTCGCTGAGCGTGCGCGACTGCGCGATCGCGCCGGCTGGGTCGCCGCCTGCGCCGAGCGCGCGCGCCAGGCCGAGCGCGGCGTAGGTGTCGTCGGGCGTCGTGCGCACACGCTGGCGCCAGTAGTTCGTCGCGGCCTGCGCGTCGCCATCGAGTTGCGCGCGTTGCGCCGACACGTAGGCCTGCATCGGCGCGTTGCCCTGGCCGGGCTGCGGGCTGTTTTCCAGCGCGGCATAGGCGGCGTCGAGATCGCCGGCGGCCTGGTTCGCATCGGCCAGCGCCAGCCATGCCGAAACGAAGTTCGGTGCCTGCGCGGTGGCCTCGGAGAAACCCGCGATCGCCGCGGCGATGTCGCTGTTCTGGCGCGCGATCAGGCCCGCACCGTAAGCCCGCAAGGCCGCATCGGACGAAGGCAGCGGCAACGGCGGCGGCGAAGCCCGCACGCCGGGCAGATCGGTCAAGCGCTGCGAGGCGATCAACTCGTTGAACGCGCGCAACGCGGTGGCGCCGTCGCCGGTCGCGACGATGCGCGGCGCGGCGGCGCCGTCGTGCAACTGCGCCTGCATTCGCCACTGTCCTTCGTGCCGGCTCAGTTGCAGCGACACGATGCGATCGGCGCGCGCGATCCGGGCCAGGTCGGCGGCGCTCGGCGGCGCGGCGCCGCTGGGATCGAGCTGACGGATCGCCTGCTGGCTGCGTTCGTCGTCGACCACGGCCAGGCCGGGCAGGGTGGCGAGCGCTTCTCGCAGTAAAGCGGTGAAGGCGCGCGCCTGTGCGGCGTCGACCGCGCCGGCCGGCGCCTGCAACGGCGACACCACGATCCGATGCAGCGTCGCCGCCACCGGTGTCGCCGATACGGCCGATGCCGTCGTAGGCGATGGAGAGCGCCACAGCCACATGCCCGCAGCCAACGCAGCAAGCAACGCAGCGCTCACCGCGGCGATCCATAACTTCTTATCCGGCCGCCAGTCGCGCGCGACGTGGCGGGTATCGATCGCCTGCATCACTGCCTGCGCGCTTTGCAGCCGATGCGCGGGTTGCGAACGCAGCAGCCGGTCGACCAAACGCACCAGCCACACCGGCGTGTCGGCGCGCAGGCGGCTGACCGGCGGCGGTGTGCGCAGCATGCGCTGGGCCAGGATTTCGCTGATCGTGCCGCCGTCGAACGGCATCTTGCCGGTCAGCATTTCGTGCAGGATCAGGCCGAGGGCGTATAGATCGCTGCGCCCGTCGCTGGGTTCGCCGCGCGCCTGTTCGGGCGAGAGGTAGTCGGGCGTGCCGACGATCGCGCCGGTCTGGGTCAGGCCGCTGCCGGCCAGCGAGCGGGCCACGCCGAAATCGCTGATGTAGGCGTCGCCGGCGCGGTCGATCAGGACGTTGGCCGGTTTGAGATCGCGATGGATCACCCCGCGCGCATGCGCCGCCGCCAGGCCCTCGGCGATCTGCCGCGCGATCGCGATCGCATCGTCGAGCGGCAGTGCGCCGTCGCGGTCCAGGCGCTTGTCCAGGGCCTCGCCGTCGATCAGGTCCATGCCGATCAGCCACTGCTGCTCGTGCCGGATCAGGTCGTGGATGCGCACCACCCGCGGGCTGGACACCTGACGCGCGGTCAGCAGTTCCTGGCGGAAACGTTCGAACGCGTCGCCGCGCGCGGCCAGCTCCGGACGCAGCAGTTTCAGCGCCACCTCGACGTCGAGCGCGGTGTCGCGGGCGCGGTAGACCACGCCCATGCCGCCGACGCCGAGCAGCGCTTCGATGCGGAAGCGGCCGGCCAGCATCGCGCCAGGCTTGAGGCTGTGCTGGGTGTAGATGCCGGTCGCGGTCGGTTCGCTCACGGCGTGGTGACCTGCGCGTCGACGATCCGGCCCCAGCGTTGCGCCGACCCGGCCGGATCGGGCGCCAGTGCGTCGAACGCGCGCTGCGCGAGCAGCCACAGTGCGGCGCTGTCGGCGAAGGCGCACAGCAGTTCCAGGTCGAATTCGCTGATCGCCTCGCCGGCGCCGCGGCGGTCGGCATAGACCGCGCCGAGCACCCGCCCGGCGTGCAGCAGCGGCAGGCAGACCAGGCTCTTGAGGCCGCCGGCGAGGACCGAGGCGCGGCGCGCCAGCCACAGTTCGTCGGCGATCCAGTTGACCACGATCGGCCGGCGTTCGGCCAGACAGCGCTGGACCGCGCCGACGCTGCCGGAGAACGCGCGCTGCTGCAGCGCGTCGCGATCGAGCATCAGGCTGGCGCGGACGATGAAGTCGCCGTCCTGCGCCAGCAGCAGGAAGCCGCGGCTGCAGCCGGCCAGTTCGACCACGCCGCGCAGGATGTCGTCGGCGAGGCTGGCGCCGGGATCGCGGCGGTCGGGTTCGGGGTGTGCGGGCGCGGCATTGACGGGCGCGGGCGCGGCGGCTTCGGGACGGGTTTCGGCCACCGCGATCGCGGTCGCGCCGATGCCGAGCCGTTCGACCTCGATCCGGCGCGTCCACGCCGCCGACAGGTCGCGCTGCGCGCGCTGGCGTTGTTGCTGATCGTGCGCGCGCACTTCGTCGATCACCGAAAATTCGCACAGCACATCGCCGAACCGCAGCCAGCACTCGCCCGGGTCGAGCCGCGCGCGGCTGATCTCGATGCCGTCGACGTGCGAGCCGTTCTTGCTGCCCAGGTCGAGCAACTGCCAGCCGTTTTCGTCGTGCAGCAATTCGGCGTGGCTGCGCGACACGGTCGGGTGGTCGATGCGCAGCCCGCAGTCGCTGTCGCGGCCGATCTGCACGCGCGAGCCGTCGGGTATCCATCGGCTGATGGCGGCGGCTTCGGGCGGGTAAGCGATCAGGCGAGCCGGCATGGCCGCATCTTAGCGCGCGGCCGCGACGTCCCGCGCCTGCTCGCCGTCGCGTTTCGGTCGGCCGTATCGGCGGCCGTACTACGGGCCGTAGTCGCGCAGGAAGGCGATGCTGAAGCGCAGGGTCGCGGCGCCGGCGGCGAGCTCGCCGGCATGGTTGCGGTGGGTGCGGGTCGCGCGCCAGGTGTTGGCGATGTACGCGCCGGCGCGGGTCTGCGCGCGGCCGCGGACGTCGTCGGTCGCGGCCAGGGCGGCGGCGTAGTCGGACACCGCCAGGGCGCTTTCGACATCGTCGAGCAGGTCGTCGAAGGCCGCGCGTTCGGCCAGCGGCAGCAGGTCGACCCGGTTGCGCAGGCGCTGGATCTTGTTGGCGATGACCGTGCCGGTCGGGCGCAGGTCGGCCAGGATCAGGAACTGCGAGAAGCCGCCGTAGGTGCCGCGCGCGCGCACGCTGCCGGCGGCGATTTCGTCGGTGATGTCGCGGAACGCGCCGCCGACCGGCGCCTTGAACAGGCGCAGCCGGCTGCCGGCGGCGTAGGGCAGCAGGTGGGTGTGCAACTCGACCCGGCCGGTGCCGTTGAAGCGCAGGCCGCCGTAGCGCGGCGGTTCGATGGTGACCATCACCGGCAGCGCCGATTGCAAGGTGGTGTCGGCATCGGGCAGGCGCGCGAGCAGGTCGGCCTCGCTGAGGCTGACCGCGCGCGCGCTGATCCCCAGGCTGTAGGCGCTCAGCCCGCTGGCGTCCTCGAAATCGAGCAGCACTTCGGCCAGCGGCGAACCGGGCAGGCCGGGCAGGGTGATGCTCGCCTCGGCGTGGTTGCCGCTGGCGCTGACGCTGATCGGCAGGGTCTGCGCCTGTGCGCTGGCGGCGAACAGCCACAGGGCGGTGAGTGTCCAGGCGAGCCAGGCGGCGCCCCGGCGCGGAGCCGGCGACGGCGCGAACGTGTGTCTCATGGTCCTTACCCCCTGTTGCGTACCGGGCTTGCGCGCCGGCGTGACTGCCAAGCCCGGTTTGGTCGCAATCCGGGTTCCCCGTCGCAGCGATCCTGCGCTGCCGGTCCGGGTTTGCACAGCCTACTGCGGGTTTCCCGGCCGGTCTGTAGGGGTTTTTCCCTATGCCGGCTGGGCGGTCTCCCGGATGTCGCCGCAACCGCCATGCGCGCCAAGGTAGGTCACCCCAGCTGTGGGGGCCTACCAGGGAGTTTCGCCGAACATGCAACTCAGCCGCCGCACCCTCCTCAAATTCTCCGCTCTGGCCGTCGGCATGATGGCCAGCGGCATGAGCTTCGCCGAAGCCCGCCTCGGCGCCGCGCTGGAAACCGCGCTGAGCACCGCGCAGGCCGCCAAGCCGCTGGAAGTGATCGTCTCCTACAACCAGAACGGCCCGCTGCGCGCGAGCCAACTGCAGGCGCTCAAGCTGTTGGGCATCGACACCGGCGTGAGCATGCGCGCGCTGCCGATCGCCGGCGCCCTGGCCACCCCGGCGCAGATCCGCGCCCTGGCCCAGCGCGGCGACGTGCTGTCGATCCATCTCAACAAGCCGCTGACCTATTACAACCAGGAAGCGCGCGAGCTGTCCGGGGTCAACCGCGTGCAGGCCAATCCGGGCGACTTCGGCCGCACCACGCCGTTCACCGGCAAGGGCGTGGCGGTGATGATCAACGACTCGGGCATCGACGCCACCCACGCCGATCTCAAGTACGGCCAGCGCGTGGTCCAGAACGTGCAGGCGCTGACCAATCTGCATTCGGTCGTCGACTTCCTGCCGGTGACGGTGCTGGAAAACCAGCTCAACACCGACATCAGCTCCGGTCACGGCACCCATTGCGCCGGCACCGTCGGCGGCAGCGGCGCGCAGTCCGCCGGGCTGTACCGCGGCGTCGCCACCGGCGCGGATCTGGTCGGTTACGGCTCGGGCGCGGTGATCTCGATCCTCGATGCGGTCGGCGGTTTCGACTACGCGATCTCGCACAAGAACAGCTTCGCCTCGCCGATCAAGGTGATCTCCAATTCCTGGGGTTCCTCGGGCACCTTCGACCCGACCGATCCGGTCAGCCTGGCGACCTACGAGGCTTACAAGAACGGCATCGTCAGCGTGTTCGCCGCCGGCAACGACGGCCCCGGCGCCAATACCCACAATCCCTACGCGCAGGCGCCGTGGGTGATTTCGGTCGGCGCCGGCAACAAGGACGGCACCCTGGCCGACTTCTCCTCGCGCGGCAATCCGGGCGAGACCGGCAGCTTCACCATGCCCGACGGCCAGCGCTGGACCTATGTCAACGAACCGACCCTGGTCGCGACCGGCGTCGACATCGTCTCGACCCGCGCCCTGACCGGCGCGTTGCCGCTGCTGGCGATCCAGCAGGACGCCTCGCTCGGCGCGCGGCTGCCGTTCTACACCCACATGAGCGGCACCTCGATGGCGACCCCGCACGTGGCCGGCATCGTCGCGCTGCTGTTCGAGGCCAAGCCCTCGCTCAAGCCGCTGGAGGTCAAGCAGATCCTCAGCCAGACCGCCAACCCGATGGCGGGCCGGCAGCGTTTCGAAGTCGGCAGCGGCCACGTCGACGCCTACGAGGCGGTCGGGGTCGCGAACGCCTACTGATCCACCGAGTCTGGACCGGCCGCTCTGGTCGTACCGGTCCGCACCCCGTCCGCGGCCTCGCGTGCCCGATGCCGCGGGCGTCTCTCCGAACGCGGCAACTGTTGTCATGAACGGGTATCCGGTTGGGTGCGGATACCCGTTTTTTTGTGCTTGCGGTTGCGGGGGCAGGAGCCGAGTCGCGCGGCGGGCGGTCGCCGGCTGCGATAGGTTGCGATTGGTTGGCTTCGACTGGCGCAGCGAGGCGCTTGGAACGTTGGGGCGACCTGATCGGAATGCGTCGGAGAGAGCCTTTCTCGCAGAGACTTCAAGTCGGCGTCGTGACACGACGGGTTCACATGAGTGCAATACGGCGCGCCTGCGCTCGCTCGCCGCATCGCCCGGAAATCTTTTGTGGGAGGGGCTTCAGCCCCGACGCTCCTGGTTCCGATCGCGCCGAATCTCTAGTTACGACCTGATCGAAAGGCGTCGGGGCTGAAGCCCCTCCCACAGAGACTTCGGATCGGCGTGGTGAGACGAATGGTTCGGATGAGTGCGATACGGCGCGCCTGTATTGGCTTGCCGCGTTGCCCGGAAATCTTTTGTGGGAGGGGCTTCAGCCCCGACGCTCCTGGTTCCGATCGCTCCGAGTCTCCAGTTACGACCTGATCGAAAGGCGTCGGGGCTGAAGCCCCTCCCACAGGGACTTCGGATCGGCGTGGTGAGACGAATGGTTCGGATGAGTGCGATACGGCGCGCCTGTATTGGCTTGCCGTGTCGCCTGGAAATCTTTTGTGGGAGGGGCTTCAGCCCTGACGCTCCTCGTTCCGATCGCTTCGAATCTCTAGTTACGACCTGATCGAAGGGCGTCGGGGCGATAGCCCCTTGCGCAGAGACTTCGGGTCGGCGTGATGAATCGGATGATTCGGTTCGACGCGGCGCGGTAGCAAGGCGACGCGACGAATGAGTGCCGGGATGTCGCGCACGAGACTCACGAGTCAGCTAACGACGCCGGCAAGTCCCGCGTCCGCAATCCGTCAGCGCGCCGCTGCAGGAGCGCGAGGATCGCCCGGCGCGATGTTGAACCGCGCCGCCGCGGACGGTGACACTTCGTCACGACGCAAAACGCCCAGGCCGCCAGGTAGCGACGACGCGCGCTGCGACAGCGCCGCGACCAGCGCGTCGTGCTCGTGGGAATAGGCGGCTGCGCGCGAGACGGCCGGTGTGCGAGCGGCGAGGCGTCCGGCGAAGGCGGCGTCTGCAGGTCCAGACACAGCGTGCAGTGTCGAGACGGCCGCACCCGAAACGTACGCGGGCGCAACGCAAATGCCCGAAGCAAACTCGGGCCAAACAGGCGCAGGTGAGGCAAAAAGGGGTGAAGCAGAAAGGGCCGAAGCAGGAAGCGCCGAAGCAGAACGGGCCGAAGCAGAAGGAGCCGCTGCTCGGGCCAACAGCGCCAGCGCCGAGACAGCGGCCAGTACGAGGAGGTAGCGGGGCAGCGCGCGGACCGAATCCTGGACCCAATTCGCTGCCTTCATGCACGCGTCCCGCATCGTCCCAGCGAGACAAACCGAGCGGCCATCCTGGCCGTCGGCGCAAGTTCCTTTTTGCCGTGCATACCACTACTCCAACCTCTGCAATCAGTAACCCCGGCTCCGCTGGCTCACCTGCTCAAGGGTGACGGCCTGTTCTCCATTGCTGAGCGGCATCCGTGTCATCGCATCGACCGTGCTGCCGGGGCCCGCGTAGATTGAGCCGCACCCGCCGCGAAAGCAGTAGGCCGACGGCGCGGCGGTGTGTAGGAATTTTCTGACCCCCGGTTACGGCGTGGGTCCGAATAAATACGCCGGCCCGTCAATGCGGCCTGGCGTGATGCGCCGCGCCGAGCATCGCGCCGAAGCGTGGCGGCGGCGATCGCATCGTCGCAGCGCACGCCGGGCCCGCACTCGACGCACTTCGCTGACCCGACGCTCGGTTCGCTTCGAACCCGCGAATCCCGAACCTCAGGGCTTGGCGTCTTCCGGCATCGTCCCGGCGGCGCGCATGTCCTGCTGCGCCTGCTTGATCGCCTTGACGTCGAGCGGAAGGATGCGGCTGATGAAGCACGGCATCTTGATCGACTGCCGGCCGAGCACCAGGACCTTGTCGAAGCGTTGATGCACGCGCCCCATCTGGTTGCTGACCGTGATCGCCTGGGCAAAGTCCAGGTCCGGGCAGCGGCCGTTGAGTTCGAGCAGATAGGCCTGGTTGGGCTTGGTCCACAGCGCGAGCGCGCTGTCGCCCAGCGGCGTCCAGCCGTTGATGCTGCCGAAGTACTGGAAGCTGTCGACCGGCGCGCCGGCGTGCGCGCGGTACAGGGCCAGGCGCTGGTTGTCGTCCATCTTCGGGCCAGTCGCGCAGCCGGCCAGCGCCAGCGCGGCGAGCACGGCCGAAAGCAGCGCGGGAGCCAGCGAAATAAGCCGTTTCATGATCGATTCTCCGGGCGGCGCAGCCGCCGTTGCGGGCGTTCGCAGGCATGATGCGCCCGCCCGCGAAAGGCGGCGTCGATGCGGCCGAGCATCGTTCAGCGCGCATGAGGCTTGCCATCCCCGCCTGCCGTCCGTATCATGCCGCCTCTCTCACGGGTTGCCGTGAAATGGCCGGGTAGCTCAGTTGGTAGAGCAGGGGATTGAAAATCCCCGTGTCGGGGGTTCAATTCCCTCCCCGGCCACCATTTTCAGGCGTCTAGCCTTGTGGTGGCAGAAGCGGCAGCAGGCATTGCGCATACGCCGCGAATTGGCTTGGGGCTAGATGGGCGTATCGGCGCACCATAGCCTCCGAGTTCCAGCCTCCTAAATCTTGCAGCGCATACAGCGGCGTGCCCATCTGGGCATGCCAGCTTGCCCACGTATGCCGCAAGTCGTGCCAGCGAAAGTTCTCAATGCCTGCGCGTCGCTGCGCTTTCTTCCATGCCGCCGTGTTGAGCCGGCCTATGCGTTTTCCCCTGTAAACGAAGACGTATAGCGCGTGTCTGCCTCGCCATCGCTCAAGCACTACCGCAGCAGCATCGTTGAGCGGAACAGTAATCGGCTTGCGTGACTTCGACTGATCGGGGTGAATCCAAAGCCGCCGAGTCGGCAAGTCGATCTGTGACCATTCAAGTCCAACGACATTACCGTGGCGCAGGCCAGTCGATAGCGCGAGGAGTGCCGCATCGCGTTGATGCTCGGGCAGTTCGGAGAGCAAACGTTGTGCTTGCGGAGCGGTGAGCCATCGAATACGTCGGTGCAGCTCTCGCTGTAGCTGCACCTTAGGTATTCGGTCGACCCACTGCCAAACAAGCTGAGCTCGGCGGAGGACGGCACGCACAACGGCGAGATACCGATTCACTGTGGCGGTAGCACTCTCAAGCCGTTTCGCGCTTGCGATTTGTGCAATGTGATCACCAGTGATTTCTGACAATAATTTTCCCGATAGGTATCGAGAGACCCAGGACAACTTCTGTACGTCGCGTGCGTGGTCTGCCTTATCGCGAGTCTCATCGAGCCAGCGTGACGCAGCCTCATCCCATGTATGCATTACTGCTCCTTGCGGTGATGCCCCCCGGTCGAAAAACAATAGCGATTCAGAACGAAAGAGCGCAACTATCAGTTGCGTTATCGGGCTTTCAAAAATTGGCCAAGGGGGAAGGGTTGCGCAAGTGAGGCGCAAGTCAGGCGTCGGCCGACCATACCGATTAAGATCCACCAAGTACGGAAATAAAAAAGGCCCCAACCTGGGGGCCTTTTTTATCTGCAGGCGTCGAATACGCGATCGTTCCAGGCTCGACGGCCGTCATAGCTGGTATGGCGGCCATGCTCGCTTTCCAAATACTCATCCCTCGCCCGCTTCATATCCGCACAGGCGCTGTAGCCGGTGTTAGGCCCAATAACGGTGCCGGGCCCGGCACCACCACGAGCACGCTGCGCTTGGCGTGCCAAATAGCCGGGGTCGACGGTGGACGGATTTCTAGGCGGCGGCCGGCGATTGGCTTCGGCTGTGCTTTCCCAGGTTGTCCAGACCTGTTTGAGCTGCTGATTACCGGCACACGGCTCAGATTGGTAACTGACTTCCTTGCCTGCCACGCACTTGTATACGTCCTGCGCGGCAGTCTGGGTGGCACCCAGAATGGAAATGGCTGCGACAACTGTCCTTAGCAACATAGCGCCCCCTGCGCTTCCTGTTGCGCGCAGCATAACGCCGGCACTCGGCTGACGGCGTATCTAAAAAACGGGTCAGCGGGAGAGGGGCGGCCCAGTCGGTCGACCTCTGCCAGGAGACCTGGCCTAGTACCTGTTCGGACCAGGCGCAGGCGCGGGTAAGGCGTTTGGCTGGAATGCCCTGCAGGGTAATGGCCTGGACTACGTGGAGCTAATCGCGACTGGCAGCAGGAGCAGCTGCAGGCGCGGCATCTGCAGACGAGGACGTGCCGCCGTAGCCAATACCGCCGTACCCAGTGAGCTGCTGGGCCTGGATGGTAGCGCCACCGGCAAACGCGCTAGATGGGGCTGCATACGCCGTTGGAGGTGAACCTGAGGCCTGGACGGGGTAGCCCTCGCGGATGCGCTGCGCGGTGTTGCTGGACTGCGAATAGAGCGGGTCTACCGGCCAAGAAGTAAACAGGATCGTGCGATCCGCAAAGGTAGCTACCACGCCGTAAGACTCGTGAACGACCCGCCAGCCCATGGCCTCGATCTGATCGCTTGTGAGCCGCTCTATCGCGTTCCCTTGCGGCGTGCGCCACTCCAAGAGGTAGCGGCCACCAATATCGCCAGACAGGCGCGGTCGACCGGCTTTGGTCATTTCCAGTAGGTGGCGAGCGATCGCGGGGTATTTCGCCAGCTCATCGACCTTGGGCGGCGGCGGACCAGGAGGCTTTGCGGCCGTAGCCAGAGGCGCAGGGGCGACCGGAGCAGGACGAGGCGCAGGCTCGCCAACGAGCGGGTACTCGTTCGTCTGCGCGGCAGCGGGTGTATCAACAATCGACATGCCGCCGCTGAAAAAGGAATAGAGCAGGCCGACCGCGATTGCCAACACCACCACCGCGATAAACACCGGAACACGGACAGCCTGCCAAACGGTTTTCGATCCGGCTGTGTATGCACCGGTATTAGTCGCACTGGGCTGGAAGCCCTTATACAACGGGAAAATAGCCGGGTTGTAAGCGAGGGTTTGTGAGCTGATCTTTTCAAACCTGCCGGGAACCGTCACTCCGTAAAAGCGCACGACATAGCGACCTTCCTGGCCTATTGCAGTGAGCTTTGTAAAAACACACTTGCGCTCGACCCGGAGCACCAGCGCGGTATGGACACGCTTAAACGCTTGCGTCATGAGAACGATATCGATGCCGAGATGTCCATGCATAGCAAAAAACTTCTCTTGCTCGGTAGGCAGCGGGTTCCGTGACGAAACGTAAAAGTCGTGGCACTCATCGATGACCACAAGCGAATTCGGCTCGATCTTGAACGACGGCGGATCGTCACCATGCGCAACGAATAGCGCCTTAACCTCATCGGGTGCGACCGAGATAAGCAGCTGGCGTATACGCTCGACTGGCAGCGACAGGTGCTTCGCGATGTTTTCGTAATGCAAGCCGTTGATGCGCGCATACACGTGCCGACCTGCGGCAAGCGCCGGCAAAACGTGCGTGAGTATCGTGTCGTAACTCTTGCCCGACCGAGGCAAGCCTTCCTGGCAAACGATCATATGATCACCACTGGAAAAACGTTAGGAGCTTGCGGGTAAAGCGAAATCCGTAGGCCGCGCCGATCAAACCAAGACCCTCGCCGATACGAAACGTGTTGAGTGCCCAACCAACGGTGGGACCCGCCTGAGACAACAACGAGCAAAGCGAATATGGCGCGAGGAAATCGGGCGCAGGAATAAGCTGGATAAGGAACAGCCAAGCCGTGGCCGACTGATGCAGCCAGAACATAAAAATCGCTTCAAGCAGGTGTTGAAGCGCAGCGAACAACGCAATGAACTGTTCGCGAAACCAGTCTGTGAGTTTGCTAAGCCAGCCCATGGTAATCCCCTAGTAAAAGGCAATGCGGAACGCAGCGAATGCCGCGGTCGCCATGACGATGTAACCCGCCCACGTAAGCAATTCGTTCAACGCAGGACTGCAGAAGCCATCAAAGGTAAGCACACCGAGCATCGGCCCGCCGTCGTATGACCAGACCGGACACGAGCCGCTGTATGCGCAGTTACCGAAAAAATCGCGGGCCGTTTGCGCAATAGGCGAATTGAGCGCAGCAGTCGCATACGCACCCAACGCCTCAGAAGCGGTCATTGGCTCTTGGCTATAAAGAGTGCCAACGCCAGAGCCAGCGCTACCGGATGGCTCACTGTCGCCCTGCCCTGTGCCGGTGCCACTCCCAGGCGTTCCAGGGTTGCCAGATCCATCGCCAGGATTGCCGTTCCCCGAGCCTGTATTCGGAGTGCCAGCGTTGTTATTGATCGTGATGCTATTGCTGTTATTGCTGGTGTTATTCGTAATCGAAGCGCGCTCGCCGGGTTTCCAATCCTCTCCAGGTCGAGGAGTCGGCGGCGCCGGCGGCGTAGGCGTAGGGGATGCTGGCCCGATGGTTACGTTTTCAGTCCGCTCAGGATTGGTGGCATTCGTGCCGTCAGTAGGCGGGCCGCAATAAGTGCGCCCGGTATTGGCGCTGGTAACGCAAATATCACCATTGTCCTTTGTGCAGAAAAGATGACCACCCAGTGTCTCGCTACACACCTTGTCCGGGGGCGGTTTTTTTGGCGGAGTAGGAGGACTTAAGCACGCCTTGCCCGTAGGGACGTGGTTACCCTTCGCGGTAATTATGTCGTCGCGCCCAACGGTCTCGAAAGTTTTCCTTTCAAGCGGCTGCATCTTGTATTCGCAACCACCACCGCAAACCACATCGCCGAAAGTGATATCGATAGGCTTTGAAACAGGAAGGGACTGCCGCTCACTGCACGGCTTATCGTAGTACCGAGTGCGAGAGCGAACGGGGTAAGAGTTAGTAGGCGAGATACACGCAATAACGCGGACAGCACTAGAAATCGTGTTGTCGGGATCAAAACCGCAAGGAACCATGTCCGGGTAGCTCGGACTGGGGCTACGTTTGATGCTATCGGCAAGCGACGCAAGTGCAGCAGCAGACGCCATACCTTGGTCCTTGCACCCGATGCTGGGGTCAACATCACCACTACGCGAACAAGTGCTGTCGGTGCCTTGAGCGCGTGAGGCACTGATGCCGGCGATGGATAAGAGAAACGCAACCAGGACGAACGCAATGCGCCGAACGACCGCGCTAACGAAGATGCGAGCGAGCCAGTTCATGCGCGACCCTCCGCAAACCCGAGCGACGCAGCCGCAGCACCCAGCGCGCCGAGAAATCCGAAGAACAGACAGACGAGCATGTCACGCCTCCTTTAACGAAAAAGGGCCGGGAAATCCCGGCCCCACGCTTCCGCTCAATTAGCCGCGGAAGAAGTTCGCCAGCTTGTTGGTGGCCCAGGCGGCGAAGCCCGGAGCGGCCTTGATGGCACCAGCCGCGATGATCGCGGCGACGACGGTGGCGGAAGCGAGACCGGTGAGAACAGCGGAGAAATCCATTGTGTTGCTCCTTTTTTCATGGGGAAGGGCGACCGGCCGCTAGTCGCGATCAGAGGAAACGGCCTTTACGACGGAACCCACCATCGACCCCGCGACGTTGCACACGAGGACAAAACCGAAGGCACCGACGATCCAGCTCGCAGCTATGTCTGCATCAGGCCACTTAAAGAGATCGGCGAGGAAAGACATCTGCGCGTGTTGTGTTGCGTCCACGAGTACGTAACCCGCGCATTCGGACACCGGTTGCCCAGTGGGCGAAAGGGTGCCGTCTGCGTTGAGGACTACGCACTCAGACATGGTTTAAGCTCTCACAGCTCTGCGTCGCATTCGAGGCAGTTGGTGTGCAGATCTGCCTGCATGTATCCGCATTGCGGGCAGTCGATCAGCTCATCCGTCTCCTCGCCGCAGTCGGGGCAGAAATCGGTGTCCATCTCCTCTTGGCATTCCAGACAGGCGCGCATGGGTTAGGCCGCCTGCGCGGGCTTGGAAGGCTTGCTTGCGTTAAGCGGCGAAGGGTCGGCAGCAAGCTTGGCGAGCATCGAGACGGGCAGCTGTTCGCGCAGGTACGCGATGGCTTCGTCTTCGGTCAGCAGCTTGAGCGAACGCGCAATGCGCAGATCGCCGTACTCACCGATTTCGATGCTGGCCGGGTCGAGGTAGTACATCGCCGGCTGCAGCGGAGGGAGCTCGCCCAAGCTGATTTTGAAGCGCTCCGGGAACGCATGGCCGTTGTGGACGTAGCCTTCCTGATTCTTGATGTGGTACGGCTCGCCCTTGCGCTCACCGCGCTGGATGGTGCCGCCGCGCTCTTCGACTTGAGCGGAAAGAATCTGCAACTTGATCATGGCTTAGGCCTCAAATGGGTTTTTGTGCGGGATGCGGAAGTGGTCACCTTCGGGCGTAAACATCTCGACGTAGCCAAGGTGCCGAAGCGCTACGCCGGTAGGCGTCCATCCATCGGACTGCCAAGGAGAAATGAAGTTGTAGCCGAGGAAACCGTTAGTCCAAGCAGTGACCTTGTCAGCGACAAGAAGACCCCACTTGCCGATGCGGGGGAGCTCGACCTGGACACGACGCACAACGGCTTCAGGCTGGAACGCAACAAGCTCGCGAAACCATTTCGGTGCGAGCGAGTAAGAGCGCTGCGCACGTGCTGCAAGCGTCATGCCACCAGCGCCATACAACCGAGCGCCCTTGGGCAACTCACGAGCACTGCCCTTGCTCGCGTATTTGGCGATATAGCCGACCGGGCTATGCGCCCACACGGCATTCGACTTGCCATGCGGCCACCAGCCTTGCTCATCGGGAAAAGGCGGTGTCTTTCCGCCTGAGACCCAGAAAACAACGTGGTAATGCGGCTTTCCGGACTGATGGAGTTCCATCACCCACACGTAGGAGAACTGGACCTTGTTGCGCTTAGCCCACTTGCGATAGTGGTCGAGCATCGTGCGCAACTGCTTGGCTTCCCACTCAACGTCAGGCGAGTACGTAAGCGTGAGCAATGCACAGCGGAACTCATGCTCTTGCGCGTAGCGCCACTGCGCGCCCTGCCCTTCGATCCACTGCGAGTAGCCCTTTTCCAGCAGGTCGTTATGGATGGCTTTGGCAGAAGCAATAACAGCACGACGCATCTTGTGCATGCGCGACTCGTGCGACTTCGCAGCATCCACAAGCAAATCTTTTCTTTCTGCATTGTTGGAAAAAGAGACAAGCCCAGCGCGCTCGCCGGTCGCGCTCGCTTCGCTCGCGCGAGCGGCCGAGGCGCGCGTAGTCGGTTCGGCGGTCATGCACCTGCCCTCATCTGCATAACGCGGGCGGCAGCAGCGCCGTGCGGCATCGAAAGGCACAGCAGCAGGCCGTGCACGCCGGCAGGGCCGAAACGCCACTCACTGCGCGCCACGCTGTACGCGCTGCGGAATAGCTTGCGCGGGGTCATGCGCGTCCACCCATGCGCGCCAGGACACGCTGCTCATAGCCGGGGCTGGCGATCGGCGCGCCCATCTGCAAGACCGCTAGGTCGCAGCACTCCTGGCACTCGTAGGGGCCTGGATCGCACTCGTGGTCATCACTCGGATACGGCTTCGCCGCGTCGAGGAACTCATCGATCGTGCCGGTAAAGCCATCAAAAGCGTCATCGGGGCGCGGTGGCGGCCTGCCGCACTCCAAGTGCCCGACCGCGCTGGGTGGCTCGCTGGCGTGCGCGTGTCGCGCTGTAGGGCGGTCTGCGTGGGCTGCGCCCACAAAGGGCAGGTCGTCGACGTAGTCGGGTCCGCCAGGGTCTTTGAGAGGGCCGCCGTCGTGCGCCGTCACTTGGGACAGGTGCAAGGCCTCGCGTTCGGGTTGCTTCGCGAACTGGCGCAGCACGGAGCCGAGTTGCGTAGCTAGAACGATGACGCCGACGGCGGTAAGCAAGGCCGACGCCAGTACCAGCGCGTCAAGGCTGGCTTGGCTACCGGACCGCATTGCGCGGTACAGGATCGGCAGTAGCGCGATCCCGAGGACCACAAGGCCGGCGACCGCGTACGTCTGAATTCGATTCGAAGTGTCCATACCTACCCCCCTAGTGGCCGGGGGTGGTGCCCGGCCCACGGGGGGAGGGGTGCCGGGCACCACCCCCGGCGGTTGCCTTGTCACTTGGCAAGTGACGGGGGCGATGTAAAGTCAGAAGTAACTTTGTGTCAAGTCGGACGTAACAATGAGCGCGCTCAATTCTTTGCTTGACAAAGCAATCGCGAAGTGCGAGCCGAAGAACGATTCGGCCCTAGCGAAGCGCCTAGGCCTGACCAGAGCATCGGTAAGCAGGTGGCGTCACGACGGTGCAATCACGCTGGAACACCTGTCAGCACTGATCAACCTCGCTGGCGAGAAACCGGAGATCGCGATTCTCGTTATGGAGGAGCAAGCGACAACGCCTGCAAGCAGATACGTGTGGGGCACGTTGGCGCGCCGACTCGCGACGGCAGCGATGCTCGCTGTCGTCGCGTTCGGGTCGATCCCTATCGCGAAAGCGTCGATAGAGCAGGGGATTGAAAATCCCCGTGTCGGGGGTTCAATTCCCTCCCCGGCCACCATTTAATACAAAGGCTTAGCTTTCGGGCTAGGCCTTTTGTATTTGGGTTGCACGGAAATTGCACGAATATCGACCTGTGCTACACGTGCCGCAATCAGGCCGCACGAATCCTTCGTCGCGCTATCCATCAGTCGATGACCCGCAATCAAGTCGATCCGCATCGCTGCATATTCCGCGATCCCCACGTTATGTCGTGCGGGTCGGATCGACCGAACATGCAAAGTGTCGCGTGACCCGTCACGTAATCGTTTTGGTCGGCACGGCGCGTAACGATGGCGATGCCCGGGACCGAGACAGGACGAGTCCGGACGCACGGCCGCGATCCATCCCATCCCCGCGCGCACAGTCAAGCCACGACCCATCTGGATCGGGCTTGACAGCCCCGGACGCCGACATTACGTTCGCATTCCCCATCACCGCTGACCGGCGGGCCCAGAGGGATACCATGTCCGAGAGTGTAGCCACCCGCTAATCCTTCGCTGCGCGAAGGTGGGTAACGCGTCGAGTCTTACGCCGTTCGCGCCATGCGAATGGGCGTCGTCGCGTTCGTTTCGGCTACAACCGACATGCGATATGAAAATTTCCCAGCGACAGCCGCGCACATTGCGCGCGCGAGCCATGGGTGGAGCATCGCTCCATCGAACCAACGAAAGCTGGCGCCTGGCCGCCGATACGATCCAGCAAGCCGTCGACGTGGCGCGTTGCCGCGTTCCTGCAGTCGCGGCGCGGCGCTCATGCGCGGCACGCAGGCATTGCCGCGGACGTTCCTGCCGATCCGGCGGCGACGGGCCACGCCACGACATCGTGATGATCAACCGTCGTCTGCGTTGCCCCGACCTCAGACCGAAGCCGCTGCGTTCTCATCCACCCGCTCATCGTCATGGCGAGGTGAGGCCATGCTGAGCCTGCTGATGTTTGCCCGTACGCCTTGTCTCTCAAAACCATGCGCCATGGAGGAGCTTATGCAGATCGCGATCGAACAAGCGCAGCATCACGCCCAGGTATTCGAAGTCACCCGCGCGGCCTTCGCCGGCGACGGCGAAGCGCACCTGGTCGAGCGCCTGCGCGCGGACGGCCTTGTTCGGCTGTCGCTGGTCGCGATCGAGGACGAGCAGGTCGTCGGCCACGTGCTGTTCACCGATTTGGCGGTGACAGTGGACGGGCGTGCGTTGCGGGCGCTGTGCCTGGCGCCGGTGTCGGTGCAGCCGGATTACCAGAACTCCGGCGTGGGTTCGATGTTGATCCGCGAAGGCCTGCGGCAGTCGGCGCAGGCCGGTTTCGAAGCGGTGGTCGTGGTCGGGCATCGAGCCTATTACCCACGTTTCGGCTTCAGCGCGAAGCTCGCCGAAAAACTCGTCGCGCCGTTCTCGGGCGAGGTGTTCATGGCGATCGAACTGGTCGACGGCGCGTTGCAGGGCGAGGCGGGGACGGTCGTCTATCCCGATGCGTTCGGGATCGTCGAGGGTCATTGAGTCGATGCGGAAACACAAAGCCCGGCGATGCGCCGGGCTTTGTTCTGCATGCGCGCTGCATGCACGCGAGCCGACAGCTCAGGGCTGCGGATTGCCACCGCAGTTGACCGTGCGGATGGTGAAGTAGCGGGTGTGATCGCCCCAGTCGAAGGGTTCGCCGCACGAGCCGTACGACCAGCCGCCGACGACTACGGTGCGGGTGGCGTCGGCGTAATAGGTGTAGGTCTGGCTTTGGCCCGGACCCGCGGGCGGAATCGCCGAAGCGGTCAGCGAAACGGCCAGGCCGGCGATGAGCAGCGACAGCTTGGTCCTGCGCGATGCGTGCGTCTTGAACATCCGATTCAACATGCGATCCTCCTTCGTGGCGTTGCCAGGGATTGCGGATGTCTCCGCACTGCTGGTGATACACCAAACGCGGGCATCGCCGCGGGCCTGAGTCGCAGATTCGCGCTCGCGAAGCGTGACTGCGGTCGGAGTGAGACGATCAGGCTTCGGGCACGTAGCCGGCGGGCTTGTCGGCACCGCCGCCGAACAGGAATTTTTCCATTTCCTCCTGCAGGAAGGCGCGGTGCTTGGGGTCCAGCGGCGACAGCCGGTTTTCGTTGATCAGCATGGTCTGGTGCGCCAGCCACTTGGCCCAGGCGGGTTTGCCGATGTCGGCGAAAACGCGCTTGCCCAGTTCGCCGGGCCAGGGCACGAAATCCAGGCCCTCGGTCTCGCGTTGTTCGTATTGGCAGAAAACGCTGCGGCTCATGGGGATGGTCCTGGTTGAAGAAGGGGAGCCGCTCGCGCGGCGAGGACGGCCAGAATTGCGAACGGCGATCAATGCGCCGCTTCGATCAGTTTACGGATCGGCGCCGGGATGCCGAGCGCGGCGAGTTCGGCGCGGGTGTACCAGCGCAGGTCGTCATTGTCGCCGACCGCGTCGCGCAAGGCGACCCGACGCCAGCGCCGCGGCTGCAATTCGAGTTTGTAATGACTGAACGCATGCGCGATCGGCGCCAGTGTTTCGCCGGCGTCGAAGTTCGCGTCGGCCATGTGAGCGGCGAACCACTGCGCGGCCTGCGCCTCGTCGTCGGCCTGCGGCAAGGTCCACAGCGAGGCCCAGATGCCGACCGGCGGACGGCGTTGTAGCAGCACGCGATCGTCGGCGTCGAGCAGCCACAGCACCTGCGCATGACGTTGCGGCGCGACCTTGCCGGGTTTGGGCGTCGGCAATTCGGCGACGCGGCCTTCGATGCGCGCGAGGCACTCGTGTTGCAGCGGGCACAGGATGCACGCGGGATCGGCGCGCGTGCATAAGGTTGCGCCCAAGTCCATCTGCGCCTGGGTGTAGTCGACCATGCGCGCGTGCGGCAGGTGCGATTCGGCCAGCGCCCACAGTTGCCGCTCGATCGCCGGCAGGCCGGGGTAGCCGGCGATGCCGTGGTAGCGGCTGAGCACGCGCTTGACGTTGCCGTCGAGGATGGCGTGGCGATCGCCCCAGGCTTGCGAAGCGATCGCCGCGGCGGTGCTGCGGCCGATGCCGGGCAGCGCGGTCAATGCGTCGAGATCGCGCGGCAGGTCGCCGTCGTGGTGTTCAACGCACAGCTTGGCCGCGGCGTGCAGATTGCGCGCGCGGGCGTAGTAACCCAGCCCCGACCACAGCCCGAGCACGGTATCCATCGGCGCGGCGGCGAGCGCGGGCAGGTTCGGCAATGCGGCGACGAAGCGTTCGAAGTAGGGCGCGGCGGTCTTGACCTGGGTCTGCTGCAGCATGATTTCCGACAGCCACACCCGGTACGGTGTGCGCGGGTGTTGCCAGGGCAGGTCGTGGCGGCCGCTGACGTCGAACCACGCCAGCAGTTTGCCGGCGAAGGCGTCGGTGTCGTCGGTGGTGCGTTTGGCGCTATGGCTGGGGGCTTTCATCGAAACCGGATTGGGTGAACGGCTAGGGCGTCGGGCTCGACGCCGGTGGCGGATCGGCTTGTTCGATCTCGATCTCGACGCCTTCCAGGCGGGCGCCGGAGACTTCGATCCTCGGCGTGCTCAAGGTTCCGCTCAGCGGCGGCAGCAGCGCGCCCTGCGCGCCGGCGTCGACCCATTGCAGCACTTCGGGCAGGCGGAAGCGGCCGTCGAAACGGGTCTGGTCGCGGCGCAATTGCAGCGCGGTGTCGCCGGAGAAATCGGCCGCGCCGCGGTAGTCGAGCACGAACGGCAGCGGCGAATGCGATTGGCCCAGCGGCGGCGGCAGCGCCGGCCAGGCGTCGGGCCATGCGGCGAGTCGACCGTCCAGTTGCAGTTGCATCGTCTCGCCGAACGCGAAGCGCCCGGCCGCATCGACGTTGGGCATCACGCCGGCGCCGCGTACGGCCGCGCCCAATGGCGCCAGGCTGACCTGGCCGTCGCGATAACGCAGCGGAGCGAACAGTCCGAATGCGAACGGCAGGTCGGTATCGCCTGCGCGGTAGCGCGCCTGCGCGGCCAGGCGCATGCGGTCCAGGCCGAGGCCGTCGTCGCCGGCGTGCAGCAGCGCGCCCAGGCGGATGCGCATCGGCAGCTTCCAGTCCTTGGCCTCGACCGCGACCTGGCCGGCGAGGCCGAGTCCGCGAGCGGCGGCGGGACGTTGCAAGGTCGCGGCGAGATCGAACGGCACCTGCACGCCGCTGCTTTGCACGCGGCCTTGCACGCGTCCGCGCGCGGGTCGGTCCGGATGCAGTTCGGCGATGGCGATGGCGATGTCGTCGATCGACCAACCCGCGCCGCCGACCCGGCCGCGCGTCACGCGCAAGCCATCGCTCAACGAGGGCAGGCGCAGCGGTTCGTTCGACGATGGGCGCGTCGCCAGCCAGTGTTGCAACGCGGCGATATCGAGTTGCGGCGCGTCGAGCTCGACGCGCTCCACGTCCAGCGCCGCGCCAGCGGCGCGGATCGTGCTCCACGGCAGCGACAGGTACACGCGTTCGGCGCGCAGCAGCGGCGTGGCCGCGCCGGGTTCGCGCGCGACCAGATCGCGCACCTCCAGCATCGGCGTGCCGCGCAGGCGGTATTCGCTGGCGCCGCTGGCGGTGATCTCCAGCCCGAGCGCCTTGCCGGCCTGGCCGAGCACGATCCAGCTGACCTGGCTGGGCCGCGACACCCAACGCAGGCCGATCAGCGCGAGCAACAGCAGCGCCGCGACGATCAGCAGTTTCCTGCGCCAGCGTCGCGGCCGCGGCGGGCGAGGCGCGGGCGGCGCCGTCGTGTCCGCGGGCATCGCGCCTCAGCCGCCGAGCGCTTCGGGCAGCAGCGCGTCGACGAAGGCTTCGGCGTCGAACACGCGCAGGTCTTCCGGGCGTTCGCCGATGCCGGCGAAGCGGATCGGAATGCCGAACTCGCGCGCCAGCGCGAACACCACGCCGCCCTTGGCGGTGCCGTCGAGCTTGGTCACCACCAGTCCCGTTACGCCTACCGCCGCATGGAACTGGCGCAGCTGCGACAAGGCGTTCTGGCCGGTGGTGCCGTCGATCACCATCAACACTTCGTGCGGCGCGGTCGGGTCGACCTTGCCGAGCACGCGGCGGATCTTGCCCAGTTCGGCCATCAGTCCGGCCTGGGTGTGCAGGCGCCCGGCGGTGTCGGCGATCAGCACCTGGGTGCCGCGCGCCTTGGCCGCCTGCAGGGCGTCGAACGCGACCGAGGCGGCGTCGGCGTTCTGGCCCTGGGCGATCACCGGCACGCCGTTGCGTTCGCCCCAGGCCTGCAACTGCGCGACCGCGGCGGCGCGGAAGGTGTCGCCGGCGGCGAGCATCAGCGGACGGCCTTCGTCGCGAAAGCGCTTGGCCAACTTGCCGATGGTGGTGGTCTTGCCGACGCCGTTGACGCCGACGGTCAGCAGCACGAAGGGTTTGGCGTTGACGTCGATCACCAGCGGCTTGGCCACCGGCTGCAGCATCGCGATCAGGTCGGCGCGCAATGCCGCCAGCAGCGCGTTGGCGTCGGCGAACTCGCGCGACTTCATGCGCTTGCGCAGGTTTTCGATCAGCGCGGTGGTCGCGCCGACGCCGACGTCGGCGGTGATCAGCGCGGTCTCGATTTCGTCGAGCAGGTCGTCGTCCAGGCGCGGGTTGCGCGAGAACAGGCCGCCGAAGCTGCGCGCGAACGCGCTGCCGCGCAGGCGTTCGCGCCAGCCGAGCTTGCCGGCGGGCGCGGCGGGTTTGTCGATGTAGTCGGTCGGTTCGACCGGTTCGGTTTCGGCCGAGATGGTCTGGACCGGCGGCGGTGCGGACGGCTGCACCACGGGCGCGGCCGGGGAGGGCATCGGCTGGACAGCGACGGGTGCGACGGCGGGCGGTGCTTGTTCGGCAGGCGCTTGCGCCGCGGGAGCGGGCACCACCGGCGCAGGCACCACGGCGGCGGGTGCGACCGGCTGCGTCGCAGGCTCTGCCAGTCCGGCCGTCTTCGGTTGCGCGAGCGGCGGTTCGATCTCGAGCAGGGCGGCCACGACTTCCGGCGGCACCGGGGGCTCGGTGGCGCGCGATGGGTCCGCCGGCGGGTGTGGGGCGGCGGGCGGTTCAGGCGCGTCGGCTTCGGGTGGCTGCGCGTTCGGGAACGCGGCGGCCAATTCTTCGGTGCTGAAGCCGCGCTCGGCCGATTTTTCGGCGGCGGTTTCGTTTTTCTTGCGGCGGAAAAAGCTGAGCATGAGACGGGAGATGGGGCCATGCGCGAGAATCACCACATGCTAGCACCGGCCCCCAGAGTCCCCCGATGAACACTTTTCGACGCGGCTCGCGCGGCGGCGCCGACGCCGGCCCGCCGCGCTCCCCGCGCAGCCCCGCCAAGCCAGGCGCCGCCGGCGCCCACAACGCGCAGGCCGGCAAGGTGCGGATCATCGGCGGGCACTGGCGCGGCACCCGACTCAACGTGGGCGACGCGCCCGGGCTGCGGCCGACCTCCGACCGAGTGCGCGAAACCTTGTTCAACTGGCTGATCCCGGCCTTGCCCGGCGCGCGCGTGCTCGACCTGTTCGCCGGCAGCGGCGCGCTCGGCATGGAGGCGCTGTCGCGCGGCGCGGCGTCGGCGGTGCTGGTCGAACGCGACCCGGCCCTGGCCGCGGAACTGCGCGCGCTGGCCGGGCGCCTGCACGGCGGCGAGGCGGCCCAGGTGGTCCAGGCCGACGCGCTGGCGTGGCTGGCGCAACAGCCGCCGGCCGGCGAGGGCGACGCGCCGGGCTTCGATCTGGCCTTCGTCGATCCGCCGTTCGCGGCCGGGCTGTGGGACGCGGTCTGGCCGCTGCTGTTGCCGAGGCTGGCGCCTGCGGCCTGGCTGTACGTCGAAGCCCCGGCCGACGCCGCGATCGAACTGCCGGCGCAATGGGACCGACATCGCGAAGGCGCCACCCGCGACGTGCGCTACGCGCTGTACCGCCGCCGGCCGGCCTGAGCGCGCGGCCGCGACCCCGGCCCGGCGCCCCGCTGCGGGTGCTGACCGGCGCGCGCGGACGGCTGCTACACTGCGCCGCATCCGGCGGGGGCGGCCCACCCGCTCCCTGTCATTCCATCAGCGAACGACCATCGAATGAGCTCGGCCCGCAACCGAATCGCCGTCTATCCCGGCACGTTCGACCCCATCACCAACGGCCACATCGACCTGGTCGACCGCGCCGCTCCCTTGTTCGAACGGCTGATCATCGGCGTGGCCGAAAGCCCGAGCAAAGGTCCGGCGCTGCCGTTGGAAGTGCGGGTGGACCTCGCCCGCGAAGCGGTCGCCCATCATCCGCATGTCGAAGTGCGCGGCTTCAATTCGCTGCTGGCCCATTTCGTCGCCGAAGTCGGCGGCGGGGTGTTGCTGCGCGGGCTGCGCGCGGTGTCCGACTTCGAATACGAATTCCAGCTCGCGAGCATGAACCGCCATCTGATCCCGGAGGTCGAGACCTTGTTCCTGACCCCGGCCGAGCAGTACGGCTTCATTTCCTCCTCGCTGGTGCGCGAGATCGCGCGCCTGGGCGGCGACGTCTCGGGCTTCGTGCCGCCGGCCGTGGCCGCGGCGCTGCAGGCCGAATGGCGGCGCAGCAAGCAACACTGATCACCCACACGACACACGACCAATCCTTAAGGGGCTTACGATGAAAACTTCCTCCCGCTTGCTGCTGATCGCCTGCCTGACGCTGCCGTTCGTGGCCGCCTGCCAGAAAGAAGAGAAGAAGGAGGTTGTCGAGGCCGCCCCGTTGTCGGCGCCCAAGACCAGCGACGAAAACGCCTGGAACGCGTATCTGACCGACGTGGTCAAGCGCAATCTCGACAACGTCACCGGCAGCACCTACGTCTACGTCCTGCCGGCGCCGGAAGCGCCGACCTTCCAGGGCGACTACGAGCGCATGCTGGAAAAGGCCCAGACCGACCTGTCGCGCGGCATCCTTGAAGGCAACCTGGTCGCGTTCGGCTCGCCGAATTCGGCCAAGAGCGCCGACCTCGCCGTGGCCGCGCTGTCGAAGGCCGAGCCGGGCACGATGAAGGGCGTCAAGTTCATCTTCATCGGCGACGCGGCCGACAACGAGCGCGTCAAGGCCGCCGCCGCGCCGGCCGGCGTGAACTACGTGTTCGCGCAGGTCAAGTAATCCGCTGCGATCGGCGGGCCGGCGCGGTGCGTTTACCGCGTCGACAGGCCGTCGGCATGTAGCGGTCGCGCTGGCGACCGATGCAGCACCGCAGTATCGAATCGAGCCGCTGATGCGGCTCGATTTTTTTTATGGATCGATCGCCCGAACCCATACCCACAACACCGATCACACCTGAACAACGCCATCAGGCCACCGATCCCCGCCCGCGCGACGCAGCATCCCGGTCCATGGCTATGCCCCGCGACCCGGGAGCCCTAAACTGGCCGCATGCGCTGCCATAGCGAATTCCGCTGCTCCCTCGGCGCTGCCTGCCCATGTCGCTGAAGATCAACGAGCTGTGCGTCAACTGCGACGTCTGCGAACCGGCCTGTCCCAATCAGGCCATCGCCCAGGGCGAGACGATCTATGTGATCGATCCGGCGCGTTGCACCGAATGCGTCGGTCATTACGACGAGCCGCAATGCGTGGTCGTGTGTCCGGTCGAGTGCATCGACAAGGACCCCGCCCACCCCGAATCCGAGCCGCAGCTGCTGGAAAAACTGCGGCGTCTACAACTGGAGTGAACCCGATGCGCAAGATGCCGTGGCCGCGAGCCGGTGCGTTGTCCCCGTGGCTGCTGGCCTCGCTGTTGCTGATCGCCGCGCCCGCGTACTGCGAAGCGCCCGCGCAAAAAACCGCCGCGCGCGCGCAGGCCGGCGCGACCGCCGCGCATCCGCCCGGCGCCGCGATCGCCAGCGCGCATTCGCTGTCGACCCAGGCCGGTCTGGACATCATCGGCAAGGGCGGCAACGCCTTCGACGCCGCGGTCGCGGTGTCCTCGACCTTGTCGGTGGTCGAACCGATCAGCTCGGGCATCGGCGGCGGCGGTTTCTTCCTGCTGCATGACGCGAAGAGCGGACGCGATGTGTTCGTCGACGCGCGCGAGACCGCGCCGGCCGCGGCCACTCCCTCCGCGTACCTCGACGACAAGGGCGAGCTCAACCGCGATCGCGCCACCAACGGCCCGTGGTCGGCCGGTATCCCGGGGCTTCCGGCCGCGCTGGTGCATCTGGCGCAGAAGTACGGCAAGTTGCCGCTCAAGACCTCGCTGGCGCCGGCGATCCGGATCGCGCACGAAGGCTTCCCGATCTACCCGCGCCTGGAAAAAGGCTACGGCAGCCGCCGCGAGGTGATGGAGCGTTACCGCGGCACCCGCGAGGTGTTTCTCGCCGCCGGTCACGCGCCCAAGACCGGCGAAATCCTCAAGCAGCCCGATCTGGCGCGCACGCTGGAACTGCTCGCGGCCAAGGGTTTCGACGGTTTCTATCGCGGCGACGTCGCCGACAAGCTGCTCGCCGCGGTCAAGGAAGAGGGCGGCCAATGGCAGGCCAGCGAACTGGCCGGCTATAAAGTCCGCGAGCGCGAACCGCTGCGGCTGAAGTACCGCGGCTGGGACATCGTGACCGCGCCACCGCCGTCCTCGGGCGGCGTGGCGATGGCCGAGATCCTGCAGATAGTCGAAGGCTGGGATCTGAGCAAGCTCGATCCCGCGCACCGCACCCACATCCTGGCCGAGGCGATGCGCCGCGCCTACCGCGACCGCACCATCTACCTGGGCGATCCGGACTTCGTGAAGATGCCGCTCGCGCGCCTGACCAGCCCGGATTACGCCGCCGGCCTGCGCGCGACGATCCATCCGGACAAGGCCACCCCGAGCGATCTGCTGTCGGGCCAGCCGGCGCCGCTGGAAGACGACGAAACCACCCATTTCTCGATCATCGACCGCGATGGCAACCGGGTCTCGGCGACGCAGACGGTCAACCTGCTGTACGGCTCGGGCATGGTCGCGCCGGGTACCGGCGTGCTGCTCAACAACGAGATGGACGACTTCGCCCTGCGCCCGGGCACGCCCAACGCCTTCGGCGTGATGGGTTTCGCCGCCAACGCGCCGCAACCGGGCAAGCGCATGCTCAGCTCGATGACGCCGAGCTTCCTGGAGTCGCAGGACAAGGTGATCGCGGTCGGCGCCCCCGGCGGCAGCCGCATCATCACCCAGGTGCTGCTGGCGATCCTGGCCTACGACGCCGGCCTGCAACCGCAGCAGGTCGCCGCGCTGCCGCGCATCCATCACCAGTGGATGCCGGACGTGATCTCGGCCGAACAAGGCGCGCTCGATGCCGACACGGTCGCCAAGCTGCAAGCCATGGGCCACAAGGTCAACGCCGGCGAATCGAGCTGGGGCAACCTGCAGACGGTGATGTGGGACAAGCGCGCCAACACCTTGTCCGGCGGCACCGATCCGCGCAATCCGGTGGGGCAGGCGGATGTGTTGTTGAAGCCCTGAGAAGCCGGGAATTGGGAATTGGGAATTGGGAATCGTAAAAGCGGCTGGGTCGGCTCTGGCTGTTCCGATTCCCCATTCCCGCCGCGTGTCGGTGACATGCGCAGGTGTTGTCGAAGCTCCGATGGGCCGGAAATTGGGAGTCGGGAATCGTAAAGCGGCTGTGTCGGCCTTGGCCGTTCCGATTCCCCATTCCCGATTCCCCATTCCCGTCGCGTGTCAAACCGATGGCGCACCCGCCACGCCGTGCAGTAGATTGCGCCGCATGGACAGCACGCACGGCGTTTCAGGACAGGGGAATCGGCAATGAGTGACGACGACAAGCGTTGGTATACCCGCGTGCCCGCGATCTCGATCGCCCTGGTCGCGTTTCTCGTCGCCCTGACCACGCTGATCAACAACGTGCGCGAGATCGGCGGGCTCAAGGACAAGACCCCGCCCGCGTCGGCCACCACCACGCCGGCCGCGCCGCTGGTCAAGCCCGAGGCGCCCAAGGCGCCGTCGCGGTATTCGGTGCTGCTGACCCTGGAAAAGATCGAAGTGATCAACGACGGCACCAGCGGCAGCACCTCGTGGTCGTTCGACGTCAGCGCCGGCGGCCAGGATCTGTTCGAACTGCCGGCGCGCGACTACATCGATACCGAGGAAGGCCGCAACGTCACCCCGCGCACCAGCGACCCGTCGATGGGGCGGGTGGTCCTGGTCCCGGGCCAGGAAATGCTGATCAAGATCAGCGGCCGCTCGTCCGGGCTGATCAGCAAGACCTCGGCCAGCGGCACCGCGACCCTGGTCGCCGAGCGCGCGCTCGCGCCGGTGCGGGTGGCCGCGGCCGATCCGCGCGACGGCGAGTTCGTGTTTCATTTCGCTACCGCGGCTACGGCGCAATAAAGCCGGAAATAGGGAATCGGGAATAGGGAATAGGGAATCGTAAAAGCGGTCCGCCGCGATCACGCTGTTTCGATTCCCGATTCCCGATTCCCGATTCCCGGCCGCGAGCGGCAATTAAGCCGGGAATGGGGAATAGGGAATCGGAAAGGCAAACGGCGGCGTGGCCTGCTTTTGCGATTCCCGATTCCCGATTCTCCATTCCCGATTCCCGGCCCCGACCGGCTAAAATCGAACCTCCCCCGCCAACCCGGTAGAACCGCCATGAAACTCTGGTCGATCCTGGGCAACTCGCAGAAGCTCGACGGCGGCGCGATGTTCGGCAACGCGCCGCGCGCGATGTGGGCCAAATGGTCGCCGCCCGACGAACACAACCGCATCGCGTTGGCCTGCCGCGCGCTGCTCGCCAGCCCGCTGGCCGGCAAGACGGTGTTGTTCGAGGCCGGCATCGGCGCGTTCTTCGAACCCAAGCTGCGCGAGCGCTACGGCGTGGTCGAAGATCGCCATGTGCTGATCGAGTCGCTGGCCAAGGCCGGTTTCGCGCCGCAGGACATCGACGTGGTGGTGCTGTCGCATCTGCATTTCGACCACGCCGGCGGCCTGCTCGCGCCGTGGTCGGAAGGGCAGGCGCCGCAGCTGTTGTTCCCGAATGCGTCGTATCTCGTCGGCCGCGAACACTACGAGCGCGCGCGCCATCCGCACGCGCGCGACCGCGCGAGCTTCATCGCCGAACTGCCGCAATTGCTGGAAGCCACCGGCCGCCTGGAACTGGTCGAAGGCGCGCATTCGAAACTGCTCGGCGACAGCGTGCGCTTTCACTACAGCGACGGCCACACGCCCGGCCTGATGCTGGCCGAGATCGTCGGCCCCGAGCGCGACGACGGCCAGCCGCACGGCGGCGTGGTGTTCTGCGCGGACCTGATTCCCGGCCGGCCGTGGGTGCATGTGCCGATCACCATGGGCTACGACCGCAACGCCGAGCTGCTGATCGACGAGAAGAAAGCCTTCCTCAGCGACAAGCTCGAACGCAACGTGCATCTGTTCTTCACCCACGATCCCGAGTGCGCGCTGGCCCAGGTGGTGCGCGACGACAAGGGCAAGTTCGGCACCACCCACGAAGTCGCCGAATTGCAGGCGCGGGCCTTGGCTGCATGAACCCGCGCCGCGCGACGCGGCGTTGGCGCGGCCTCGCGTTTGTCGCGATGCTGCTGGTCTGCGCCGTCTGCCCGGTGTCGGCGCAGGACACCGCGGACGGCGAGCCGCTGGGCGATCCGCAGGCCGGCAAGGGCTTGTCGGATCGCGATTTCGGCGTGGTCACGCGGCAGTTCGGTCTCGATCGCCGGGTCGAGATGTATCAGTGGCGGCGCGAGTTCGGCATCGCCACCCAGGGCGAAGGTTACGAGCGGGTCTGGAATGCGGCGCCGATCGACTCGGCCGGTTTCACTTCGGGCTACGTCAACCCGACGAAGATGCCGCTGGAGAACAAGCGCTGGTGGTCGGAGTCGGCGACGCTCGACGGCAAGCCGCTCGGCAGCGAAGTGTTGCGCGCGGTCGGCGAGTGGCGGGTGTTCCGGCCGAATTTCAGCCGTTTGCCGGCGAATCTGGCGGCGACGTTCCAGCCCGAAGGCGATGGCCTGGGCAGCTCGGAGAATCCGCTCGATCCGCAGATCGGCGACTTGCGCGTGACCTGGCGCGAACTGCGCCTGCCGTCGTTGGAGGGCAAGCTGGAACTGCGCGACGGCGTGTGGCACCTGCGCCCCGAAGCGATCGCCGCGGCCTTGAATCCGGCGGCGGCGCGCGAGCGCGCGATCGTGGCGGGGCCGGAGCCGGAGGACAAGCGCTGGTCGCCGGGGTGGTTCGCGCTGGCGGTCGTGTTGGCGCTTGGGTTGCTGTATCGCTTGCGCAGGCGGCGTCGGGCGAAGGCGGAAGCTAAGTCGTAGTTGGGCAGGTCGGCTGCGTCGTGGCTACCGCCGAAAGGCGTCGGTGTGTTTCGCCTTTATTGCTCGTCATTCCCGCGAACGCGGGAATCCAGTGACTTTCATGCCGACGAGGTCAAGCGATGGTAGATCGACGGACAGCGGCAACTTCAAAGGCACTGGATGTTCGGCTCCGCCGAAGTAAAGCAGAGCCCGCGTTCGCGGGAATGACGAGCGGGGCGGTAGCCTGCATAGGCAGCGGCAGCGCAAGCAGTGACACCAAGCTGGATTCTTCGCGTCTGAAACGAAAGCGTCGGGGCTCAAGCCCCTCCCACAAAAGATTGCGCGGCATCGAAGTCTTTTGTGGGAGGGGCTTGAGCCCCGACGCTTTTCGACCGGTTCGCGATGAATCGCACCAGCGACCTCAAGCGCCAACCCAACGACTTCAAGCGCCACGCCCACGACATCAAGCGTAATGCTTGGTCCCGAAAATCTTGTCGCCCGCATCGCCCAATCCCGGCAGGATATAGCCGACCTCGTTGAGCCGCTCGTCGACCGAGGCGGTGAACACTTCCACGTCCGGATGCCGTGCTTCCAACGCCTTGAGCCCCTCCGGCGCGGCGACCAGGAACAGCCCCTTGATGCGCTTGCAGCCGGCGTTCTTGAGCAGGTCGACGGTGGCGATCAGGCTGCCGCCGGTGGCGAGCATCGGGTCGAGGATCAGCGCGGTGCGCTCGTCCATGCGGCCGGTGAGTTTTTCGTAGTAGCCGACCGGCTGCAGGGTCTGTTCGTCGCGCTGCAGGCCGACCACGCCGACCTTCGCCGCCGGAATCAGTTCCAGCACGCCCGGCAGCATGCCCAGGCCGGCGCGCAGGATCGGCACCAGGGTGACCTTCGCGCCCTTGATCCGGCGGGTGACGACCGGCCCGGCCCAGCCTTCGACCACGGCCTCCTCGGTTTCCAGATCGGCGGTGGCCTCGTAGGTCAGCAGGGTCGCGACTTCCGAGGCCAGCTCGCGAAACGACTTGGTGCTGTTGTCGGCGCGGCGCATCAGGCCGAGTTTGTGCTGCACCAGCGGGTGGCGGACTTCTACGATTTTCATGAGGGGCCTGGGGATACGAACGGGGGTTGCCGCAAGGATTGATGGTTACGGGTCAACGCGCAAGCGCGGTTTTGTCGGTCGCCCGAATGGAAAGCCGCGGCTTCTTATTCGCCTAGCTCTTCGTTGCACAGTTCTTCGGCGACTTCGCGCATCGATTCGAGCTTGAAATCCAAAACCCTCTTCGCGGCCTCGGCATCGCCATTGCCCTTGAGCCGGTCGTACACCTCGAAGCTCTCGTCGTAAACGACGTTGGTGGCGTAATTGGCGAAAAACGCTTTCGAAGCAAGCTGGTCGGGCCCGAATGCGCCGATGGCATCGGCCGGCGTCCGCTTCCTGTCGCTCACGCGCAGTTTGAGTTCCCGCTCCGCCCATTCGCCGGCGCGCTTGCAATAACCCGCGTCCTTTACCGCCTTGGCCCGGGCATCGACGGCCGCCAGGCAAAGCGACGCGCCGATGAACGCCACGGCGAAGGAATTCACGCAATTGCCGATTCGGCAATGGCCGGCCGTACGCGCGGAGTCTTGCGTCTTCATGTCGTTCCTTGAGCGTTGTTGAATGTCCATTTCAAGCGGCGTCACAGCGCGATGCGTTTCACCCGCAGGCTCGGTGGCATCGCGTCGTCGAAGGTCCAGCGGTAACGGAAAGGGTAGTCTTCGGACATCGCGACGAGGCCGCCCGCCTCAAACGTCGCCGAAACGAAGATTTCGGCGCAATCGCAATACAGCAGCCAGCGCGGGGTTTGCATGCCGGCATCGAATAAAGCCAGGAAGCCTTCGGCTTCGAAGGCCCCGCCGCCGCCGATGACGAGGCGTCCGTCCTCAGCCCGGGCTTCGAACCCGGGATAGAGCGTCGCCATGCCGGCATCGTCGCAAGGCGGCGCAAGCGAATCGCGATCGGCCAATTGCAGGTTATCGCAGGGACTTCCGTGCAGGGCGAACCAACGCCCGTCGTGAAGCCGCAGGCCGTTCGCCACCGGCAGCTCGAACGACTCGGTGGCAAGGATGCGCGGAAGCACCGTGGCGGTGTCGCGTTCGCTCAGCGGCCCGACTCAGGCCGTGCGCACGTACTTGATTTCGATCCCGTCGCTGCCGCCGATCGCGGCGCGCAGCACGGTGATCAGCGAGCCGGCGTTGAGATGGTCGATCTCGATCATGTCGACCACCGCGTGATCGATCCAGTAGTCCTGATCCTTGCTGTCTTCTTCTTCCAGCGCGGCGACCAGGATCTGCAGTTCCTCTTCGCTGATCTCGCCGATGTCGGCGCCGGTTTCCTTGTTCGACAAACGAATCATTCCGTGAACTCCTGAAGGTCAGCGCTGAGTGTAGACAAGCCGGCGGCGAGCGAGAAGCGGCTTTCGCGCGCTCCTCGCTCGTGTCCATTCACTCCTGGGTTTTCAGGCCGCGGCCGCCTGCTGCGCGTGCGGGCCTTCGCGCAGGGCGCGGCCGACCATCGACACCAGCAGCTCCAGCTCGTCGCTGGCGATGGTGAAGTTCGGGGTGAAGCGCAGCGAATTCACGCCGCCGTGGATCACGCCGATGCCGCGCTCGCGCAGCCATTCCTCGGTGGAACCGGCGCCGAAGCACTTGAACTGCGGGGCGAGTTCGCACGAGAACAGCAGGCCGGTGCCCTGGACCTTGGTGATCAGGCCGCCGAGCTCGCTCTTGAGCTTCTCCAGCTTTTCGATCGCCTCCTGGCCGCGCGCGCGGATGTTGGCGCGCAGCTGCGGGGTGACCTGCTCGAGCACGGCGACGGCGACGTCGAGCGCGCGCGGGTTGCTGGTCATGGTGTTGCCGTACAGACCCTTGCGGTACAGCGAGGCGGCGCGTTCGCCGACCGCGAGCACCGACAGCGGGTATTGGCCGGCGTTGAGCGCCTTGGAGTAGGTTTCCATGTCCGGCGCGTCGAGGCCTTCGAAGCCGGGGTAGTCGATGATCGACAGCACGCCGTGCGCGCGCAGGCCGGCCTGGATCGAATCGACCAGCAGCATCGAGCCGTGGTTGCGGGTCAGCTCGCGCGCGGCGGCGTAGAACGCCGGCGGCACGCCGCGGCCCGGGTCGCCTTCGCCCATCACCGGTTCCAGGAACATCGCTTCGACGAACCAGCCGTTGCTGTCGGCATCGGCGAAGGCTTTCTTGAGCGCGTCGATGTCATAGGGCTCGACGGTGATCACCGAGTCCTCGTGGCGGAAGCTGGCCAGATGCTGCACGTAGGCCTTGCGCGAGGAATCCGAATACAGCGCCGGGCGCTCGGTGCGGCCGTGGAAGCTGCCCTTGATGACGATGCGCTTGATCGCGCGGCCGGCGTACTTGGCGCCCGGGTCGGTCATCAGCTTGCTGTTGACGTCGGCGATGCGCGCGGCCAGCGAGACCGATTCGGAACCCGAGTTCAGGCAGAAGAAGCGCTCGTAGGGACAGCCGCCGCGTTCGGCGCCGATGGCCGCGCGCAGGGCGCGCTCGAAGCGCAGCTGCGACAGCGAGGGGGTCATGATGTTGGCCATCACCTGCGGCTTGGCCATCGCCGCGATCACCGCCGACGGGGTGTGGCCGAAACCGAGCATGCCGTAGCCGCCCGAGTCGTGCAGCACCGCGCCCTTGAGGGTGACCACCCAGGGGCCGCGCGCGGACAGGGCGATGTACGGGTTGACGCCGTCGTCGGGGTAGAAATTGACGTAGCCGTCCTGGACCGCGTGGATCTGCGCATCTTCGTCCAGGTCGAGCAGGTCGGCGTGCAGGTCGCGGATCAGCGCGTATTCGGCGGCGGCCGCGGCGATGGCTTCGGCCAGGTCGGGATGATTGACCGCGAAACGCACGACGGTGTCGTCGTCCAGGCCGAGGGTGCGGCGCTTGCCGGCATGGGCGCGCAGCGGCGCGAGTTGGTTGAGCAGGTTGGTCATCTCGATCTCCAAAAGGTGTCCGGCGTCCGGCCGGGTTGACTACGTGGGAGACCGTCCGCCCTCATGGCTGGACGCTCGCAGTTGCAGCAGCCCCCGGCTGCCAAGCGCCATCTCTCACAAACACCGAAGCGGCCCTGAAACGGCCTCTTCGCTAACTCGTTGAAATGCCGGAACCTCGCGCAAGAATTTTGCGTGGTGCCATCGCCTTTCGACGATTTTTCGTTTCATTTCAATGATTTATGGGAGTCTATCACGCCCCGTGTTCGCCGATAACCCCCTGGGACGGGGCGGTTCATTGGCCGGGCCGGGGGCGCTTGGCGACGCTGGTGACGCTTGTCACCGGCGATGGATGCTTTCGCCCACTGCCGCCGCCGCGGCGCAGCGCCGACAGTGAAGTCATCTTCCGGCAACCCGTGTGGAGCCGCTCATGACCGCCATCCATCCGTTCCACCGCGTCGTCGCCGCGACCGTGCGCGCCGGCGGCGCGGCGGCCGTCGTGGCGCCCATGCCCGGCGCGCTGGCGCCGTGGCTGCGCTACCGCTGCGGCACTGCGATCGTCACGCCGATCGCGAATCGCAGCGGCGGCGAGCGCCGGCGCGATGCCAGCCCGGCGCCGATCGCTTGAGATCGTCGCCGCGTACCTGCCATGCCGCGGATGCGGATGATCGCGGTCGCTCGCGCATCGGCGCGGTGATCGAGGCGTGGCCATGTCGCACCGGGCGGCGCCGCGCCGGCGATGCAGGCATTCGAGATCGAAGCCGTCGAACTCCGCTAAAGTCCGCAACGACCGTGACCCGCGGCCGGCCTGAATCGTTCAGATCGACCCGTTTGCATCGTTGCGCTCCGATCATCCGCCGTCGAGCTGCACGCACCCGCTGCGCGCGGGTGCCGATCGCACCGTAGGACCTTCGAACATGCGTCTGCACACCCCGCCGATCGACACGCAAGACAACCTGCTGGGTTGGCACCTGGCGTCGTTGCTGTACCTGAGTTTCGTGTTCATCCCGCTGTTCTTCTGGCAGCCGCCGTGGTGGATCATCGCCATGGCGATCGCCTCGGTGGTCGCGTTCCTGCCGATCTACTGGGCGTTCTATCGCGGCGGTTCCAAGCTGCGGCTGTGGCTGGTGCTGGCGGTGGCGGGCATCGGTTACGGGGTGTTGCCTTACGGCATCGGCGGCGGCACGTACCTGATCTTCGCCGCCGGCATGATCGCCAGCTTCCTGCCGCGCTGGCACGGGCTGGCGCTGGCGGTGGCGCTGTTCGCGATCTTCAGCGTCGAGGCGCTGTTGATTCTTCCGCCGGAGTTCTCGCCGGTGTCGAGCGTGCTGATCCAGACCCTGGTCGGCGCGATCGTCTATGCCGGCGTGCTGGCCGCGCGTTCGCGCGAGCTGCGCAACGCCGAGCTGCGCCTCACTCAAGAGGAAGTGCGGCGCCTGGCCAGCCTGGCCGAGCGCGAACGCATCGGCCGCGACCTGCACGATCTGCTCGGCCACACCTTGTCGGTGGTGGTGCTCAAGTCGCAGCTCGCCGCGCGGTTGCTCGAGCACGACAAGAAGGCCGCGCAGGACCAGATCTGCGAAGTCGAGCGGGTCGCGCGCGAAGCGCTGACCCAGGTGCGCGAAGCGGTCGCCGGCATCCGCGCCAACGGCCTGCAGGCCGAACTCGCGGCGGCGCGTCTGGCCTTGCTCGGCGGCGAGATCAGCCTGGATCACAAGCTCGCGCCGGTGGATATTCCGCTCAACGTCGAAGCCGCGCTGGCGCTGGCGCTGCGCGAATCGGTGACCAACGTGCTGCGGCATGCGCGCGCGCGCCGGGTCGATGTCGAACTGACCCAGGACGCGCGCGGCGGCATCGTGCTGCGCATCGCCGACGACGGCCGCGGCGGCGTGAGCGGCGAGGGCCACGGCCTGACCGGCATGCGCGAACGCCTGCATTCGGTCGGCGGCGTGGTCGAGATCGAAAGTCCCAACGGCGCCGGCACGCGCCTGAGTCTGCTGGTGTCGCGCGAGGCGCTCGCCGCCGCGCGCCGGCTGCCGGCGCCCGCCGCCACTCCCGGGACCGCGCGCGAGCCGGTCCTGCTCGAACGAGGTACCGCATGATCCGTTTGTTGCTCGCCGAAGATCAGGCCCTGGTACGCGGCGCGCTCGCCGCGCTGCTGAACCTGGAACCCGACATCGAAGTCGTCGCCGAAGCCGGCGACGGCGCCACCGCCTGGGAGGCGGTCAAGCGCGTCCAGCCCGACATGGTGGTGACCGATATCGAGATGCCCGGGATGACCGGCATCGACCTGGCGATGCGGGTACGCGATTCGGGCATGCCGACCCGGGTGGTGATCGTGACTACCTTTGGCCGCGCCGGTTATCTGCGCCGGGCGATGGACGCCGGCGTGCGCGGTTACCTGCTCAAGGACGCGCCGGCCGGGCAACTGGCCGAAGCGCTGCGCCAGGTGCATCGCGGCGGCCGCGCGATCGACCCGCAGCTCGCGGTCGCCGCGTGGAGCGACGAAGACCCGCTGACCGAACGCGAGCGGCAGGTGCTGCGGCTGGCCGGCGAAGGGCTGTCCACCGCCGAGATCGGCGAGCGCCTGCACCTTAGTCAGGGCACGGTGCGCAATTACCTGTCCGAAGCGATCGGCAAGCTCGACAGCAGCAACCGGATCGAGGCGTATCGGCGGGCCCGGCAGAACGGGTGGCTGTAGACCCGCCGCGCCGGGTTGCCTCCTGATCGCGGCCTCGATGCCTGCCTGTAGGAGCGGCGCAAGCCGCGACCGCGACTTCTCGGCTGGCGTCGCAATCTGCAAGAACGCGGTCGCGGCTCGCGCCGCTCCTACAGGGGGTGGCCGAAACACCACCTCGGCGGGTCGGCCGTAGCGGCCGCCATAAATCCGAGGCATCCCCTCATCGCGGCCTCGATGCCACCGTGTAGGAGCGGCGCAAGCCGCGACCGCGACCCCGCGGCCACGCTGTAACCTGCAAGAACGCGGTCGCGGCTTACGCCGCTCCTGCAGGGGCGGGCGGGGCGCCACCTGGCCGGGTGGCCTCGTTAAGCACGCCCCCACTTTTGCCGATCCACCCAACACCCCGGATAATGGCCGCCTCCCCGATTCCGACCCCGGCGTTCACCGCCGTCCGGCATCGCCCGCGTCCGCCCGTCCGAGCCGGCTTGCACCGGTCCCGACCCCTGCGGCGCCTCGCGCCCAACGATTCTGGTTTCTTGAAAAAGTCCGATTTCAACTACGAACTGCCGCCCGAGCTGATCGCCCAGGCGCCCCTGGCCGAGCGTTCGGCCAGCCGCCTGCTGGTGGTCCCGCCCGCGCCCGCGCCGCGCGAGGATCGGGTGTTCAGCGACCTGCCGCAACTGCTCCAGCCCGGCGACCTGCTGGTCTTCAACGACACCCGGGTGATCCCGGCGCGCCTGTTCGGGCAGAAAAGCACCGGCGGGCGGGTCGAGATCCTGATCGAGCGCCTACTCGGCGGCAGCGAAGCGCGGGCCCAGCTTGGCGTGAGCAAGTCGCCGAAAGAAGGCGCGCGCATCGCCCTGGACGCCGGCGGCGAGGTCGAGGTGCTCGGCCGCGACGGCGAGTTCTATCGCCTGCGCTTCCACGTGCCCGAATCACTGGAGCAATGGCTGCTGCACGCCGGCCGCCTGCCGTTGCCGCCGTACATCCAGCGCGAACCCGGCCAGGACGACGACGAGCGCTACCAGACCGTGTTCGCGCGCGAGATCGGCGCGGTCGCCGCGCCGACCGCGGGCCTGCACTTCGATGAAACCCTGCTGGCGCGGTTGCGCGAGCGCGGGATCGAATTCGGCCACGTCACCTTGCACGTCGGCGCCGGCACCTTCCAGCCGGTGCGCGCCGACAGCCTCGACCAGCACGTGATGCACAGCGAGTGGCTCAACGTCGGCGCAGGCCTGATCGAACAGATCCGCCGCTGCCGCGCGCGCGGTGGGCGGGTGATCGCGGTCGGCACGACGGTGGTGCGCGCGCTGGAAAGCGCGATCCGCCTGAACCCGGCCGACGACGGCGAACTGCTGCCGTTCGCCGGCGAAACCCGCTTGTTCATCCTGCCGGGCTATCGGATCAGCTCGGTCGACGGCCTGATCACCAATTTCCATCTGCCCGAAAGCACGCTGCTGATGCTGGTCTCGGCGTTCTCGGGCAAGGACCAAGTGTTCGCCGCGTACGCGCACGCGATCGAGCAGCGCTATCGCTTCTTCTCCTACGGCGACGCGATGCTGCTGTGGCCACTCGCAGCCGATTAGCCCCGCCGACCTGGCCCGAAGCGACAAAACCGCAAGCCGTCCTAGCGGAATCGTCCGCAACCGACGCCAAGCGGGCACCCGCGCAGTCGCAATCGCAATGACTACCGAATCCTCTTTCCCGCGCGACGCTCCATGCGCCTCACCATATAAAGGAACCCGCGCATGAGCCGCATGTCCTTCGAACTGCTAGGCAACGACGGCGCCGCGCGCCGCGGCCGGCTGACCTTTCCGCGCGGCACGGTCGAAACCCCGGCGTTCATGCCGGTGGGCACCTACGGTTCGGTCAAGGGGATCATGCCCGAGCACGTCGCCGAGCTCGGCGCGCAGATCATCCTCGGCAACACCTTCCATCTGTACCTGCGCCCGGGCCTGGACGTGATCGGCGATCACGGCGGCCTGCACGGTTTCGCGCGCTGGAACGGGCCGATCCTGACCGACTCGGGCGGTTTCCAGGTGTTCTCGCTCGCGCACCGGCGCAAGATCACCGAGCAGGGCGTGACCTTCGCCTCGCCGGTCGACGGCAGCAAGGTGTTCCTCGGGCCGGAGGAGAGCATGAACATCCAGCGCGTGCTCGATTCGGACATCGTGATGATCTTCGACGAATGCACGCCGTATCCGGCGACGCAGGAGGTCGCGCGCAAGTCGATGGAGCTGAGCCTGCGCTGGGCCGAGCGTTCGAAGAAGGCCCACGAGGGCAACGACGCGGCGCTGTTCGGCATCGTCCAGGGCGGCGTGCATCACGACCTGCGCACGCGTTCGGCCGACGGCCTGAAGGCGATCGGCTTCGACGGCTACGCGGTCGGCGGCCTGGCCGTCGGCGAGCCCGAGGAGGAGCGCAACGCCATGCTCGAGCACACCTGCCCGCAGCTGCCCGAAGACCGGCCGCGCTATCTGATGGGGGTGGGCCGGCCCGAGGATCTGGTCGAATCGGTCGCGCGCGGCGTGGACATGTTCGACTGCGTGATGCCGACCCGCAACGCGCGCAACGGCCACTACTTCACCGCCCACGGCACGGTGCGGGTGCGCAACGCCAAGTACGAGCGCGACCTGCGCCCGATCGAGGAAGGCTGCGACTGCTACGCCTGCCGCAACGGTTTCAGCCGCGCCTACCTGCGCCATCTGGACCGCTGCAACGAGATGCTGGGGCCGATGCTGGGCACCTTGCACAACCTGCGCTACTACCAGCGGCTGATGGCGCAGATGCGGTCGGCGATCGAGCAGGGAACCTTTGCGGCCTTCCGCGAGTCTTTCTACGCCGCACGCACTTAAAGGCTGTCGTTCGCGAAGCGGACGACTCCCCATCCCCTCTCCCGTGAACGGGAGAGGGGATGGGTGAGGGCCCGCCAGCCCCCGAAACCGGCCCCGGCCGGAATCGTGCAAGCCGGCAAGTCGCAAAAGCCGCCACCCCGAGCCCGGGCCACCACCCAGGCCGGCGAAAGCCCATAAAACCGTGCGCTGGCGCCCATTTGGGCCCCGGCCGTAGCCCCCACCCAGCCGTGGCATAATCCCCGGCTATTTTTCGCTCCAGGACTTTCCGATGAATCTGCTCGACCTCCTGATCGCTCCGGCCCATGCCCAAGCCGCTGCAGCCGCGCCGCAGGGCGGCCTGTTCGGCGGCGGCCTCAGCGGCCTGATCCTGCCGCTGGTGCTGATCGCGGTGATGTACTTCCTGATCTTCCGCCCGCAGGCCAAGCGCGCCAAGGAACACCGCTCGATGCTGGACAAGCTGTCCAAGGGCGACGAAGTGCTGACCAACGGCGGCATCGCCGGCACCGTCACCGATATCGGCGAGAACTTCATCACCGTGGAAATCGCCGCCAACGTGCGCATCCGCGTGCAGAAGGGCGCGATCGCCAACGTTCTGCCCAAGGGCACCTTGAAGTCGGCCTGAGCCGACGCCACGCCATCTTTACAAGCGGCGACCGGGGAGGTCGCCGCAGGGGTTCTCGATGCTGACCTTCGCGCGCTGGAAATACTTCGTCATCCTGCTAGTCCTTGTGGTCAGCGTGATCTACGCGCTGCCCAATGCCTATCCGCAGGACCCATCGGTGCAGATTTCCGCGGCGCGGAGTGACGGCCTCCAGGTCAACGCGAGCCTGGCCAAGAAGGTCGAAAGCCTGCTGAGCCAGGCCAAGATCCCGTCCAAGTCGATCAAGGTCGAGGACCAGGGCAACCTGCTGGTGCGGCTGGGAGACACCGACCAGCAGACCCGCGCCGCCGACCTGCTGCGTCCGCAACTGGGCAACGACTACGTGGTCGCGCTGAGCCTGGCCCCGACTGCGCCGGCCTGGCTGGAATTCCTGCGCGCCAAGCCGATGCCGCGCGGCCTCGACCTTCAGGGCGGCGTGCATTTCGTCATGCAGGTCGACCAGGCCAGCGCGATCGACAAGCGCCTGGACGCCTACGTCGAAGACGTCCGCTCGACCCTGCGCGACAACCGCGTGCCGTACACCTCGGTGGTCCGCCGCGGCAACGAGGCGCTGGTCGCCACGCTCGGCGTCGGCGCCGATACCGCCAATGCGCAGAGCAAGTTGCGCATCGCCTTCCCGACCCTGACCCAGACCCTCCAGGATCAGACCCTGACCCTGGAAGTGCCGCAGACCGAACTGCAGCGCATCTCGCTGGAAGCCATCGAGCAGAACCTCAACACCCTGCGCAACCGCATCAACGCCTTCGGTGTGGCCGAGCCGGTGATCCAGCGCCAGGGCACCGACCGCATCGTGATCCAGCTGCCGGGCCTGCAGGACACGGTCGAGGCCAAGCGCCAGATCGGCGCGACCGCGACCTTGGAATTCCGCGCCGTCATCGGCAACGAAGCCACCGCCGACGCCGCGGTGCGCGACCGCAGCGTCCCGCCGGATGCGCGCGTGTACTACACCGCCACCAAGCAGCCGCTGCTGCTGTCCAAGCGCCTGCTGGTGTCGGGCGAGCAGTTGGTCAACGCCCAGCCGATGACCGATCCGCAGGACGGCCGCCAGGGCGTGTCGATCACCCTCAACAGCGTCGGCGGCCAGCGCATGCTCGACCACACGCTGGAAAACGTCGGCAAGCGCCTGGGCATCGTCTACGTCGAGCAGACCCCGATCACCACGATGGTCGACGGCAAGGAAGTGCAGACCATCCGCACCGACGAGCGCGTGATCAACTCGGCCACCATCCAGGGCGTGTTCGGCAAGAACTTCCAGACCACCGGCCTGAGCGCGGAAGAGTCCAAGGCCCTGGCCAGCCAACTCAAGTCCGGCGCGCTGGCCGCGCCGATGATCTTCGTCGAAGAACGCGTGGTCGGCCCGAGCCTGGGCGCCGAGAACGTCAAGCGCGGCACCATGGCGGTGGCGTACTCCTTCATCTTCGCGCTGAGCTTCTTCCTGATCTACTACCGCATGTTCGGCCTGATCACCTGCATGGCGCTGGTGCTCAACCTGCTGATGGTGGTGGCGCTGATGTCGATCGTCGGCGCGACCATGAGCCTGCCCGGCTTCGCCGGCCTGGCCTTGTCGGTGGGCATGTCGGTCGACGCCAACGTGCTGATCAACGAACGAATAAGAGAAGAGCTGCGCGCCGGGATACCGCCGCAGACCGCGATCGCCACCGGTTACGACAAGGCCTCGGGCACCATCTTCGACTCCAACATGACCGCGCTGCTGGCCGGCGTGGCCCTGTACGCCTTCGGTACCGGTCCGCTGCAGGGCTTCGCGATCACCATGATCGTCGGCATCCTGACCTCGGTGTTCACCGCTGTCACCGTGTCGCGCGGTATCGCCACGCTGATCTACGGTGGCAACCGCCGCAAGCTCAAGTCCATCGCGATCTGACGGGAATACTCCAGACATGAAAATTTTCCCGCTGACCCTGCTGCCGAACGACGCCAACATCAACTTCATGAAGATGCGGTGGCTGTCGATCGCCGTCGCCGCCATCATCATGTTCGTCGCGATCGGGGCGATGGCCACCCGCGGCTTCAACTTCGCCCTGGACTTCACCGGCGGCAACCTGGTCGAAGTGCATCTGGACAAGGCCGCCTCGCTCGACACGATCCGCGACAAGCTCGCCGCCGACGGTTACGACAGCGCCCAGGTCCAGACCTACGGTTCGGGCAACGAACTGCTGGTGCGCCTGCAGCCGCGCGAGGGCGACGATTCCTCCGCCGCCACCGCGCACGCCGCGCAGGCGGTGATGAAGGCGGTCACCGCCAGCGGCAACACCGGCAAGATCCTGCGCAACGAATTCGTCGGTCCCCAGGTCGGCAAGGAACTGGCCCTCAACGGCCTGTACGCGCTGATCTTCGTGGTCGTCGGCTTCCTGATCTACATCGCCTTCCGCTTCGAATGGAAGTTCGCGGTGGCGGCGATCATCACCACCTTGCACGACGTGATCGTGGTCGCCGGCTGGTTCGCGATCAGCGGCCACGAATTCGACCTGACCGTGCTCGCCGGCATCTTGTCGGTGATGGGTTACTCGATCAACGACACCATCGTGGTGTTCGACCGCGTGCGCGAGAACTTCCGTTCGATGCGCGCCGATCCGGAGGTCATCCTCAACAAGTCGATCAACCAGACCCTGTCGCGCACGGTGATCACCTCGTTCGTGGCGTTCCTGACCGTGGTCGCGCTGTACATCTACGGCGGCGGTTCGCTGCGCGGCATGGCCGAATCGCAGATGCTCGGCATCATCATTGGCACCGTGTCCTCGATCTTCGTCGCCTGCCCGTTGCTGACCCTGGGTTTCCTCAAGGTCACCAAGCAGGACTTGCTGCCCAAGGCCAAGGACGACGCGGCGCTGGCACGTCGTCCGTAACGGGTTCTTGGACGTATGAGTTACGAGAAAGGCCGCGCATGTCGCGGCCTTTTTCGTTGGCGCGGTCGCTGATCGGTCGCATGGGCGAGGCAGGGTGGAATCGATATCCTCATGCCGCACGATACGTCAGTTCGATGAGGCGGCAGGGTGGCGAAAGGCTGCGGCACGCAGGGCGCCGGCTACTGTCGGATGACGCGAGTTCGACCCAAATCCTTGGAGCGAAAATGTCCGCACGCAACCAACAACAAATCAGCGACTGGAACGGCCCGGTCGGCGGCCGCTGGCTGACCTACAACGATTGGCTCGACGAGCGCACCGCCGCCTACGGCGAGATGGCGTTCGCCGCCGCCGCGCCACAACCTGGCGAAGCGGTGCTCGACATCGGTTGCGGCGCGGGCGCGACCTCGCTCGAACTGGCGCGCGCCGTCGGCGCGAGCGGCCATGTGATCGGCGTGGACGTATCCGAGCCGCTGGTCGGTCGCGCGCGCGAACGCGCACTGGCGTCGCAGTTGCCGATCGAATTCCAACTCGCCGATGCCAGCGCGCCCTTGTTCGCGCCGCACCGCTTCGATCTGCTGTTTTCGCGCTTCGGCGTGATGTTCTTCGACGACCCGGTCGCCGCGTTCACCGAACTGCGCAAGACCTTAAAGCCCGGCGGCCGGATCGCGTTCGCGTGCTGGCAGGAGCCGGCGAAGAACGACTGGTACGTACTGCCCTTGAACGCGATCGCAGGCATCGTCGAGCAGCCGAGCGTCGACACGAACACGCCCGGCCCGTTCGCTTTCAGCGACCCGCAGCGGGTCGAGCGGATTCTGACCGAGGCGGGATTCGTCCAGGTCGAACTAAAAGCCTTCGAAGCGCCGTTCTACTACGGACGCGGCGACACCCGAGAAGCCATGGCCGAGGACGCATTGCAGCAGGTATTTCGGGTCGGGCCGATCCAGCGGCTGCTGGCCGCGCAGAGCGATGAGGTGCGGGAGCGCGCGGTGGTTGCGATTCGAGCGAAGCTCGCGGGCTTGGCGAATGAGCAGGGTATTGCGGTGAGCGGGGCGACTTGGGTGGTTACGGCGCGCAGGAGTCATGACTGCGCACTTGATGATCTTCGTCAATACGAGCGCGCCGAATTGTTGATTCGCGCCATGGCCAAATATGTAATTGCGCATGAGGCAGCACTTTCGGAGGCTCAAGCACAGGTCGGAGCGCTGCCTTTGCGGCTGGTCTGCATCAATATGCTCAGTTGGCTTAGCAGTCGCAGCCGGTGCCCGACCATGGTGGCGAACTCAAAGCGGTTTTGGGGGTCTGCGTGGCAAACCTTATCGACGTTGCTGTCGGTCCCAGGCGCGTTTTCGGACGTGTTCGAATTCCAAGGCGAGGCCGTGGTGTTGAATCCCGGGCTGACTCCTGAGCAAGTTCGCGAGTTGTGCAGGCTCGTGACGGAAATTTATCGGCCTCGCAGGTTCGTCACCGTGCGAAAGGCCAACGATCAGAAATGATCGCGATCGTTTCATCGGGTCAGGCGGATGAATGCTCGCGTCGCCTCGCGGCGATTTCGAGCTAGATAGCTGAAACAAAAACGCCGCGATGGTCGCGGCGTTTTTATCAAACAGTGGTGCGATTAACCGATCCGTCAATCAAACGCGGCGGCGTAGCCCGTATTGACGATCCGATTCTGCAACGCATCGGCAATCTTCAAATTACCCGCGACCAACTGCCGCGGCGGCAAGCCGCGATTGTCCATCGGCCCAGTCGAGCGGCCCTTGAAGTCGCAAACCTTGCCGCCGGCCTCGCGCACCATCAGGGCGCCGGCGGCGATGTCCCACGGCTTGAGGCCGGCTTCGAAATAGGCGTCGGCGCGGCCGCAGGCGACGTAGGCCAGGTCGAGCGCGGCCGAGCCGGTGCGGCGCACGTCTTCGGCGTCGACCAGCAGGTTGTCCAGGCACTTGAGGTGGGCGCTGGCGCGGGCGCGTTCGCGCGGCGGGAAGCCGGTGATCAGCATCGCGCCGGTCAGGTCCTTGCGCTCGGCGATGCGCACGCGCTTTTCGTTGAGCTGGGTGCCGCTGCCGCGGCTGGTGGTGAACAGGTCGTTGCGCAGCGGGTCGAAGATCACGCCGTGGATCGGTTCGCCGTTTTCGCACAGCGCGATCGACACGCAGAAATGCGGGATGCCGTGCAGGTAGTTGCTGGTGCCGTCGAGCGGATCGATGACCCAGGTGAAACGGGCCTGGCCGATCGGGCCGCTTTCCTCGCCGAGGATGGCGTAGTCGGGGGTGGCGCGGCGGAATTCCTTGATGATCTCCGCTTCGGCCAGGCTGTCGACTTCGCTGGCGTAGTCCATGCGGTCCTTCTCGACGATGTTCAGCGCATCCAGGCGGTGCATGTGGCGCAGCAGCACGTTGCCGGCGGAGCGAGCGGCCTTGACCATGAGGGTGACGGCGGGTTTCTGCATGGTTTACGGCCTCGAACGGGTGAGGTGGGGCAGGACTGACGGGGATAAAGAGCGGGCCGGCGCGTATGGCCGGGGCGGGGAGTTTACCATTTGCGCATGAACTCCGATCCTCGCGACACCCCGCCGCCGCCCGAGCGGCCCGAAATTGCCAACTCCCCCGTCGCCCCGGGCGACGCGGCCCCGCCCACCGCCGCGCCCGATCCGGCCGCCGCCCGCATCCGCATCGTCCTGGTCGGCACCCAGCACCCGGGCAACATCGGCTCGGCGGCCCGGGCCATGAAGACCATGGGCCTGTCGCGGCTGGTCCTGGTCGCGCCGGAGAAGGCGCTCGACCGCGACGCCTACGCGATGGCCGCCGGCGCCGACGACGTGCTCGAAGCCGCGCCGATCCTGCCCGACCTGGCCGCGGCGGTCGCCGATTGCCACTGGGTCCTGGGCTGCACCGCGCGCAGCCGCCGGATCGCGCTGGAGGAACTCCACCCGCGCTTCGCCGCCGAGCGCGTCGACGCCCGCGCCCGCGAGGGCGCGCAGGTCGCGCTGGTGTTCGGGCGCGAGCGCACCGGCCTGAACAACGACGAATTGCAGTTGTGCCATGCCGCGGTGCATATCCCGGCCAATCCCGATTACAGCTCGCTCAACCTCGGCGCGGCGGTGCAGGTGCTCAGTTACGAACTGCGCATCGCCGCGCTGGCCGCGGCCGCCGCCGATCCGACCGGCGACCATCGCGACCCGCCGGCCTCGCATGCGCAGTTGGAAGGCTTCTTCGGCCAGCTCGGCGAGGCGCTCGATGCGATCGACTTCCACAAGGGCCGCGCGCCCGAATCGGCCATGCGCAAGCTGCGCCGGCTGTTCCTGCGCGCCGATCTGGACGAGCGCGAAGTGCGGCTGCTGCGCGGCGTGCTCGCCGATGTCGAGCGCATGGCGATGCTGGCTGGCCAGCGTCGCTGAGCGGCGGGGCGTGGCGGGCCGGCGCCCGGCTTTCGCGCGCGACGCCGGGCCATCGCGGAGCCGCAACGCGGGCGTATCGGCGCGGCGGCGGTTCGATTACGCTGCGTTGGCAATCCGACCGGGTGACCTGAGTTGATCGCTAGCGCGCGGATTCTGAGTGGGCTGTTGGGGCTCGTCCTGGCCGGGGCGTCGGCCGGCGTCGCGGCGTCGCCCGATCCGCACGACACCCGCGGCGGCCACCCCGAAGACACCGATGCCCACGTGCTGGTGCTGGGCCGGATCAGCGACGATCCCAAGGCCCATTACGAACAGCTCAAGCCGCTGCTCGACTACGTGGTCCCGCGCATGGCCGAGGTCGGCATCCGCGAGGGCCGCATCCTGATGGCCAAGGACGTGCAGCAGATGGCCAGCTATCTGCGCCGCGGCCGGGTCGACTGGGTCAGCGAGACCGCCGGCACCGCGATGCTGCTGCACCAGCGCGCCGGCGCGCGGCCGTTGCTGCTGACCGAGCGCGACGGGGTCAGCCACTACCACAGCGTGTTCTTCGCCCGCCGCGACAGCGGGCTGCGCTCGCTCGAAGACCTCAGCGGCCACAACGTCGCGTTCCAGCGGCCGACCTCGACCAGCGCCTACTTCGTCCCGGCCGCGACCTTGCTCGAACGCGGCCTGACCCTGGAAATCCTGCTGTCGCCGACCGACCGGATCAACCGCGGCGGGGTCGGCTATCTGTTCGCGCGCTCCGAGCTCAACGTTTCGACCTGGGTCCACAAGCGCCTGGTCGATGCCGGGGTGATGAGCAACCTGGACTGGAACAATCCGCGCCGCATGCCCGAAGCGTTCCGTCGCGACCTGATCGAGATCGGCCGCAGCGAGGACTATCCGCGCGCGCTGGAAGTCGTGCGCGGCGATCTCGATCCGAAAGTCGCCGCGCGCCTGCGCGAGGTGCTGATCGACGCGGCCGGCGATCCCGACGCCGGCGAAGCGCTGCTGCGTTTCTTCAAGACCACCCGCTTCATGCCGATCGACGCCGAATCGCAGCGCGCGCTGGACCACATCGGTTCGGGCGTGGCGCGGGTGCGGGCGGAGGTCGAATGAGACTGCGCGCGGGCCTGCAGGCCAAGTTCCTGTCGATCATGGGGGTGGCGTTTCTGGTCGTGGTCGCGCTGATCGCGCTGTTGCTGCATCGGCAGGAACGCATCCAGGCCGAAGTGGTCGGGGTCAGCCGCGATGCGATGCGCGACAGCTTCGTCGAAAGCCTGCGCCGTCACGGCGAAGGCGAGGTGGCGCAACTCGCCGGTTCGCTGACCAACCCGCTGTATTACTTCGACCTGGACGCGATCGGCGAACTCAGCCGCGCCGCGCTGGCCAATCCGGGCGTGCGCTACGTGATCGTCTACGACAACGACGGCAACATCGTCCACGACGGCAGCGAGGAGATTCCCAGCTACGGCAAGCGCATGGACGACGCGATGGCCAAGCCGATCGTCGCCGCGCGCGCGCTGCACACCCAGTGGGGCGAGAACACCTTCGACGTGTCGATGCCGATCAAGATCGGCCAGCAGCGGCTCGGCGGCGTGCGCGTGGGCTACGACCTCAAGGCGATGCGCACGTATCAGGACAGCGCGCTGGACCAATTGCGGCAACGGCTGGAAGAACTCGGCCGGCGCCAGTTGCTGTGGGTCGGGCTGCTCAGCGCCGGCCTGCTCGCGCTCGGCGCGCTGATGGTGTGGCTGATCCAGCGCTGGCTGGTCAAGCCGATCCGCGAACTCGCCGACGCCGCCCAGGCGATCGAGAACGGACAATTTGACAGCGCGCCGCCGGCCGGTCACCCCAACGACGAAGTCGGCGACCTGATGCATGCGTTCAGCCGCATGAGCCACAGCCTCGCGCGCCACGACCGCGACATCCGCCGCATGGCCTACACCGATGCCTTGACCGGGCTGGCCAACCGGCTCGCGTTTCGCGAGTGGCTGGACCAGCGGCTGCTGCACCTGCGCGGCGACGGCGGCCAGCTCGGCCTGTTGTTCGCCGACATCGACGATTTCAAGCGCGTCAACGACACCCTCGGCCACGACGCCGGCGACGATGTGCTGCTGCAGTTCGCCCAGCGCATCCAGGACACGGTGCGCCGGATCGGCGGCGAACGCGCGCTGTTGGCGCGCTTCGGCGGCGACGAATTCGTGATCCTGGTCGAGGGCAGCCGCGAGCGCAACGGCGAGGCGCGCACGGTCGCCACCCACCTGGCCGAAGTGCTGGTGGCCGAACTTGGCCAGCCGATCGTGGTGCACGACCGCCAGGTGTTTCTCGGTACCTCGATCGGCGTGACCCTGTATCCGGAAGACGCGTCGGGCGCGACCGCGCTGATGAAGAACGGCGACATCGCCATGTACCAGGCCAAGGTCGCCGGCAAGAACTGCTATCGCTTCTACAGCCGTGCGATGGATCAGGCGGTGGAGCGTCGGGTCCACCTGGAACACGAATTGCGCGGGGCGTGGGATCGCGGCGAGCTGAGCCTGGTGTATCAGCCGGTGTTCCGCCTCGCCGACGGCAAGATGGTCGGCGCCGAAGCGCTGCTGCGCTGGAAGCATCCCGAGCAGGGCCTGATCGCGCCGTCGGTGTTCATCGATGTCGCCGAGCAGAGCGGCCTGATCGAAACCCTCGGCCCGCAGGTGCTCCGCGCGGCCTGCGAGGATGCGGTGTCGTGGCGCGACACACGCATCGGCGCCGATCCGATGTTCGTCTCGGTCAACGTCTCGCCGCGCCAGTTGCGCAGCGGCGACCTGCCCAACGTGGTCGCCGCCTGCCTGCACGAAACCGGATTGCCGGCGCAGCAACTGCATCTTGAGCTTACCGAGACCGCGGTGATCGGCGACGAGATCCACGCCAGCAGCCTGCTGTCGCGTCTGCGCGCGAGTGGGGTGAAAGTGTGGCTGGACGATTTCGGTACTGGTTTCTCCGGCCTGAGCCATCTGCGCCGGGTGCCGGTCGACGGGGTCAAGATCGACCGCAGTTTCATCGCCGACGTGCTGCGCGATCCCGACGATCTGGCCCTGACCACCGCGATCATCGCGATGGCGCATTCGCTGGGCATCATCGTCGTCGCCGAGGGCGTGGAGAAGGAAGGCCAGTACGCGGTGCTGCGCGAGCGCGGTTGCGATCTGGCGCAGGGGTATTGGCTGGGGCATCCGGTGAATGCGCAGGAGTTTTTGGTGCTGTTGGGTTGAAGATCTAGTCGCGTTCGGTTTGGTCCAAGCCCTGCGTTTGCGCTGTTGTTTTTGTTTACGCCGTTGTTTTTGCTCGTCATTCCCGCGAAGGCGGGAATCCAGGGCTTCACCGCGGCATGACTCTGAAGTCTCTGGATTCCCGCCTTCGCGGGAATGACGAGCAAAAGCGATGCGATGCGCTCGCAAGTCAGCCCAACGTCTTAACCCAACTTAGCCCGCGCCAACGCAATCCACTCCGCCGCCGCCTGCGCCAGGCTGCCCGACAACACCCCGAACACCGCCACCGCGATCACGCCGGCGACCCAGGCGATGCCCATCAGCTTGCCGTCGCGCTCCAACAGCGCGAACGCGAACAACAGCAACAACGCGCCGAACAGGAAATTGGTGAACGGGATCGGCAGCGACAACAGGATGCCGAGCAGCACCAGCAACAAACCGGTGAAGGCGTTGGCGGCGCGGTGATCGAGCAGCGCGGTCGCGCGCGGGCTGACGAAACGTTCCAGCCGGGTCAGCCATGGCGCCAGCAGATTGCGGAACTTGGCCATAGCGCTGCGGTGCGGGCCGCGCCGCGCGATGAAGCCCGGCAGCCACGGTCTGCGCAGCCCGATCAGCAACTGCAGGCCGACCAGCACCACCAGCGGGCCGCTGACCGCGCCGCCGACGCCCGGGATCGGGATGAAGGCGGGCAGGGTGGAGACGAACAGCAGCATGCCGAACGAGCGGTTGCCCAGGCCGTTGAACACGTCGCCGAACTTGACCACCTCGTCGGGATCGCCGGCGACGATGGCGTCGAGCAAGGCGCGGGTACCGGCCTCGTGGACGTCGCCGCGACGCGCGCGGTCGCGGCGGCCATCGTTGGGGCCGCCGCCATCCGGCCCGCGGTCAGCCGCTGCCGTCATCGTCGGTGGACTCGGCGGGCTTGGGCAGCTGCCGCTGCAGCAGCAGCTTGTCGATGCGCGGGCCGTCCAGGTCGATCACCTCGATCCGCCAGCCGCTCCAGGCGAAATACTCGCCCACGTGCGGAATCCGGCCGAAGTGCGCGATCACCATGCCGGCCACGGTGTGGAAGTCGTGCTCGTCCTCGTTCGGCAGGCGTCCGCCGCCGATCACTTCGCGCAGTTCTTCCACCGGCAGCGCGCCGTCGATCAGATACGAGCCGTCTTCGCGCTGCACCACCGGCCCGGCCTGATCGTCGGACTCGGCGGTCTGGACCCGGCCGATCACCGCGCCCATCAGGTCGTTGACGGTGATCAAACCGGTCACGTCGCCGTATTCGTCGACCACCAGCGCCAGCGACTGTTGCTCTTCGCGGAAGATTTCCAGCAGCTTGAGCGCGTGGGTGGATTCGGACACGAACAAGGCTTCGGTCAGCTGGCCGAACAGGTCCGGCAGGTTGCCCACGCCCAGGTTGCGCAGCAGCGACTTGGCCTCGAGCACGCCGAGCACGTCCTGGTCGCTGCCGCGATACACCGGGAAGCGCGAGAACGGCGACTCGCGCATCGCCGCGAGGTTGTCCTCGATCGAGGCGCTGGCGTCGAGCCAGGTGATGCGGGTGCGCGGCGTCATCAGGCTGTCGGTGGTGCGGTCGCCGAGGCTGAGCACGCGATTCATCATCTTGCGTTCGTCGGCGTCGATCACGCCCTGCTCGTGGCTTTCGCTGACCAACAGCCGAATCTCTTCTTCACTGATCTCGCTGCGCGCGTCGTCCTTGATCCCGAGCAGGCGCAGCACCAGGCGGTTGATCGCGCCGAGCGTGGCGACCACCGGCTTGGCGAAACGGGCCAGCCCGGCCAGCACGATCGCCACGGAACTGGCGATCTTTTCCGGATTGGTCAGCGCCAGCCGCTTGGGAATCAGCTCGCCGAAGATGACCTGCGCGGCGGTGATCAGGCCGACCGCGGTGCCGATGCCGATCGGGCGCGCGTATTCGATGGCGCCGGGGAATACGCCGCCGAGCCAGCCGGCGATGGCCAGGCCGATCGACTCGCCGCCGAAGGTGCCGGTGAGCACGCCGATCAGGGTGATGCCGACCTGCACGGTCGACAGCAGGTTGTCGGGGTGTTCGGCCAACTGCAGGGCCATGCGGGCGCCGCGGCTGGGATGGGTCGGGTTGTCGGCCATCTGCTTCAGGCGCAGCTTGCGTGAGGTCATCAGCGCCATCTCCGACATCGCGAAGAAGGCATTGAGGACGATCAGGGCCATGACGATCAGTAGTTCCAGCATCGGCAATGCCTCCTGTGGCCGGTGGGTTCACGGAAGGAGCGCGCATTGCAGGCGGAACGGGCCGGGACTGGCCGGCTAGGTGGCGGTTTTGGGTCGTCGTCCATGGGTTGCGGGGGAAACGGTAGGGAAAGGCGGCACGGCCGGAGCCGGACCGGGGCCGATCTTAGCAGGCATTCACGACGGTCCTTCGTGAAAGCGGCCCGGTCGCGCGGATCGGCGAGGGCGCGCGGATCGGCCCGCGATGGCGTTTTTGCGAAGTGCGGCGGCCGTCCGGGCAGGCCAAGGTGGGCGCGGCGTCTTCAAACGGTCATAATCGCGCCCGCAAACCCGTGCCGGCGCCGCCGGCGCCAGAACACCCACCGGCGCGGCCGGCATTCAGCGACTTACGGCCCAGAGGCTTCCCAGCATGTTTTCCCTGCAGACCATTTTCGGCCAAGGCAACCAGTTCTATACCCTGCTCGAGGAGGCCGCCGTCGCCGCCCACGACAGCACCAAGGCCCTGCACGCCATGCTCAAGGCCTCCGATCGCCAGCCCGCGCTGGACGCGTTCAAGCTCGCCCGCCAGCGCGAGCGCGAGGCCTCCGACAAGATCAGCCAGGAGCTGGTCGACAGCTTCATCACCCCGATCGAGCGCGAGGACATCGAGTCGCTGAGCACCGCGCTGTACAAGATCCCCAAGCAGGTCGAGAAGTTCGCCGACCGCTATTCGCTGGCCACCCGCCACCTGGAACACATCGACTTCGCGCCGCGCGCGGCGATGCTCGAGCAGGCCGCCGAGGTGGTGGTCAAGATGGTCCACCAGCTGCGCCATCTCAAGCTCGAACCGATGAAGGCGCTCAACGACCAATTGCGCGCGCTGGAGAACGAGGCCGACCGGCTGATGCTGGAGCTGTACCGCGACATCTATTCCGGCCAACTCGACAACCTGCAGATGTTCTTGCTGAAGGAGTTCTTCGAGATCCTGGAAAAGGCGATCGACCGCTGCCGCGAGGCCGGCGTGGTCGCCTACCAGATCGTCCTGAAAAACTCCTGAGGCGCGCGCGATGCTTACGCTCGTCATCGTGGTAGTGCTGGCCGCGCTGATCTTCGAATACGTCAACGGCTTCCACGACACCGCCAACTCGATCGCCACCGTGGTCGCGACCAAGGTGCTCTCGCCGATGCAGGCGGTGATCCTGGCCGCCTCGACCAACCTGATCGGCGCGCTGTGGGGCACCGCGGTGGCCAAGACCATCGCCTCGGGCCTGATCGACGCCGGCGTGGTCGAGGTCGGTTCGCAGTTGCTGCTGTGCGCGCTGCTCGGCGGCATCATCTGGAACCTGATCACCTGGTGGCTGGGCCTGCCGTCCTCGTCCTCGCACGCGCTGATCGGCGGCCTGTGCGGCGCGGCGGTCGCGGCCTCGTCGAACAACTGGCACGCGGTGGTCTGGTCGCATCCGGCCGAACCGATCTGGAAGAGCGCCGGCGTGCTGTGGAAGGTGATCGTGCCGATGTTCACCTCCCCGGTGCTCGGCTTCGCCGCCGGTTTCCTGGTGATGGGCGTGCTGTTCGCATTGATCTCGTTCATGGCCCGCAGCGGCGGCGTGCTGCGCCGGCTGGCGCGGCCGCGCTGGGTCAACGGCTTCTTCGGCAAGGCGCAGCTGCTCAGCGCCGCCGGCATGGGCTTCGCCCACGGCATGAACGATGCGCAGAAGACCATGGGCATCATCGCCCTGGCCCTGATCAGCGCGCAGGCCGCCGGCACCCTGGACAACCTGCCGGCGTGGCTGGCGTTCCTGCATCCTTCGCCCGAAGCGATCGCCAACAACGACATCGACACCTGGATCAAGCTGACCTGTGCGGTGGTGATGGCCGCCGGCACCGCCGCGGGCGGCTGGCGCATCATCAAGACCCTCGGCCACAAGCTGGTCAAGCTGCACCCGATCCACGGCTTCGCCGCCGAGACCAGCGCCGCGACGGTGATCATGTTCGCCTCCTCGCTGGGCATCCCGGTTTCGACCACCCACAACATCTCCGCCGCGATCATGGGCGTGGGCACGGCCAAGCGTTTCAACTCGATCAAGTGGACCGTGGTCGAGAAGATGATCTGGGCGTGGATCCTGACGATTCCGGCGGCGGGCGGTATCGCGTATGGGTTGTTCGAGTTGATGCGGTTCTTGGGGTGGATTTGATTGCCGCGGGGAAGATCGTGGCGCCGCGGTAAAGATCGAAGCTCGACGGAGTCGTAAGGATTGAAGCTCGGCGGAGATACGCAAAAGGCCCGCGAATGCGGGCCTTTTGTTTGCGGCGCGATTGGAGGTTTGAACGCGTCCTTCCGAGTCGTCACTCCCGCGCAGGCGGAGATCCAGAGCCTTCAGCGCGATCTTTCGAATCGTCATTCCCGCGAAGGCGGGAGTCCAGAGACTTAAGCGTCATCTCTCGAGCCGTCATTCCCGCGAACGCGGGAATCCAGTGACTTTGACGCTACGCCGGATGCTGCGTGGCTCCAGGAGGGAGACGGCTAAAGTCTCTGGATTCCCGCGTTCGCGGGAATGACGGTCTGGTGGGGGCGCGGATATCGTTCGGATACGCGATAGCAGATTCCCGATGTCGACGTCATGCGTCGAGGCAGCCGACAAACGCCACTGGCGGATGCGATGAAACTCACGTCGCGCCGCGGCTGGAGGCAGCGTGGTCGCGGCTCGCGCCGCTCCTGCATGGGCTACCTGTAGGAGCGGCGCGAGCCGCGACCGCGAGAGTCGGACGACGACGAAAGGGGGCGAAAGGGGAATGGGGCGACGAAGAAACGGGAGTCAGGCGCGCGAACGGCGAAACCAAAACCGGCTCCTGGATCGAATCAACCCGCAGCCAAACACCAAGTCCCGCAGCCAAACACCAAGTCCCACGACCACAAACCACGCCCCGCAACTCCCGGCCCGTCACCTGCGACTTAAAGCAAATCCCCATTCGCCGACAACACCCGCTCCATCCGATCGCCCACGCCGCCGATCTCCATCACCAGGCGCTGCACCTCGGCCGCGTCCAGCGTTTCCAGCGGACGGTTTTCGCACAGTTGCAGATACGGCACGCCGTCGAGGTCGCCGATCGCCAGGTAGCCGACGTGGCTTTCCCAGTTGAAGGCCAGCGCGCGGCGCGCGTCCAGGCCGGTGGTCGGGGCGACCGCGGTGCTCACGCGCAGGAACGCGCGGCCGTCGTCGTCCTCGATCTCGGACAGGAACAAGGCCTGATGGCGGGTGCCCTGTTCGAGCGACAGCTCGATGCAGATCACGCTCTCGTCGTGAACGGTGAGGTGGAACCCGGCCCGGGTCAGTTGATGGCGGATCTGTTCGAATTGCATGGGGGCGACTCCTGCGCGTTGCAGCGCATATGCTACCGCGATGGACAGCGAAACTGCCGCCAAACGCATCCGCGCCGCGATCGGTGCCATTCCCAGGGGCGAAGTCGCCGGCTACGGCGAGGTCGCGCGCCGCGCCGGCTTGCCCGGCCGCGCGCGCCTGGTCGCGCGCCTGCTCAGCGAAAACGACGACCCCAAACTGCCCTGGCACCGGGTCCTGCGCTCGGACGGCCGGATCGCGCTGCCGGAAGGCTCCAAAGGCTATCGCGAGCAATGCCAGCGGCTGCGCGCGGAGGGGGTGAGGGTCGAAAACGGCCGGGTCCGTGGCCAGCGCGCGGCGCCGAGCGTGGACGCGCAGATCTGGGGTCCGCCGGAGGACTGAACGCCCCCTGCGCGGGCGCGCGCCGTGTACGCCGCGCTCACGTCCTCGCGGCGCGCTCGCGGCTACCATAGCGCCCGCCCCGAGGAGTCGCGATGTTTTCCAGTATCCCGTCGATCACCCGCCGACTGTTGATCGCCAATGTCGTCGTATTCGTCCTGCAATCCCTGCTGGGACTGAGCGAGTCCACCCGCGCCTGGCCACTGTGGTTCGAGCTGTGGCCGTGGGTGCCCTCGCAGTTCGAAGTCGACGGCCCGGGCTTCATGCCGTGGCAGTTGCTGACCTCGGGTTTCATGCACGGCGGCATCGGCCATCTGGTGTTCAACATGCTCGCGCTGGTGATGTTCGGCGCGTCGCTGGAATACCAGTGGGGCGCGCGGCGCTACGCGATCTATTACTTCGTGTGCCTGATCGGTTCGGCGCTGCTGCAGTTGCTGTTCGCTTCGATCGCGATCTACGACGGTCAGTTGTATCTGACCCTGGGCGCGTCGGGTGCGATCTACGGATTGCTGCTCGCCTACGGCATGTTGTTCCCCAATCGCCGCGTCACCTTGCTGCCGTTCCCGATCGTGCTCAAGGCGCGCACCCTGGTGATCATCTACGCGCTGGCGTCGGTGTTCTACGGCGTGTTCACCACCGGCACCGGGGTGGCCCATTTCGCCCATCTGGGCGGGATGATCGTGGGCTGGATGGTGATCCGCTACTGGCGCAAGTACCCGCCGAAGAACGGCGGCGGTGGCGGCGGTGGCGGCGACAATGCGCGCCGCGATGCGCGGTTGGAGGCGATTCGCGAGCGGCGGCGGGCGTCGAAGTTGCGGGTGGTGAAGTAAGGCCTTGTATCCGGCCGCAACGGTCTCATGACGCAGTGTGATGAGGCGATACAGGAGCGATTTGAATGAAGATGCCCGCTGCGAGGTGGTTCTCGATCGTTCGCTATGCTGATTTCTGCGATGTCCCGCGATGGATACTCGCGGGCAACCAGGACGATGGTTTTTGGTTGCTGGATGGTCAGTTCGACGATGGCGCCGACGAATATCCGTCGTTTTTCCGGGTCAAGTTCGTTGGCAACGAGCTTGGAGCCGCATGGGCTGTTTTCGACACGGGCACGATCGGCGATGTTGCCGCCGCCGAAGTCATCGCCGTGGACGAGATCCAGTTCGATCCGACCGTTCGCGCCAGTGTGATGCGCCGAGGCTGAGCACGCCGACTTAAAACCCCGGCCGCAGCCTCACCTGCTCCAGCTCTTTCTTGACCGACCGCCAGAACAGGCTCGGCGCGATCCAGGTATACGCGCAGAACAGCAGCCACGCATACGACAGCGGACCGGTCCACTGCGGCAGGCCGTTCTGCGGCAGCGCGATCAGGGCGATGCGGTAGATCAGGAACATGCCGATCAGCAGCACCACCGCGCGGGTGCGCGAGCCGGCGCTGATGAAACTCTGGAACCGCCACCACAGGCCCAGCGCCCAACTGCGCCGCGCCTTGACCGCGGCCATCAGGGTCAGCGCGTCGCCGTCCATGGGATCGATCTGCAAGGCCCAGGCGGCGTGATCGCGCGCGCTGTCGGTGCGGCCGGCGGCGAGTTCGCAATGACCGAGCACGCACAAGGCTTCGACGTGTTCGGGATGGCCGCGCAGCACATCGCGCGCCAGCGCCTCGGCGCGCGCGCGATCGCCGCGGCGCAGTTCCAGCGAAGCGAGCAGGGCGGGGTAGTCGGGATCGTCAGGATCGAGTTCGCAGGCGCGGCGCGCTTCTTCCAGCGCCTGCGCGTCGCGGCCCCAGGCCAGGTACAGGCGGGCGTAGGCGTCGGCGATCGCGGCCGAGTCGGGTTGCAGTTCGCGGGCCGAATCCAGATGCGCCTGCGCTTGTTTCAGATTGCGCCGCGCGATCGCCGCGACCGCGGCGGCGAGGTGGGCGAACGGCGATTCGGGTTCGAGTTCCAGCGCGCGCGCCGCTTCGAGTTCGGCCGCATGCAAGCGCTGGCGTTTGATCAGGCACAGCGACAGGAACGCATGCGCGTCGGACTGATCCGGGTCTTCGCCGAGCGAGCGCAGCAGCGCGTCGATGGCCGCGTCGATCCGACCGTGCGCGTAATAGCGTTCGGCCAAGTGGTAGTAGTGATCGTGCTCGCTCATTGCAGCACCATCCGCAGCATCATCGGCCAGCCGGTCATGTCGAGCGCGCCGCGTCCGACCACGGCGAGCAGGATCATCAGCGGCATGCCGTTGCGCGGCTCGCCGCCGTAGTGCTCGAAGATTTCGAAACAGCGTTGCTGCATCAGATACAGCGTGTAGGCCACGCCGACCTTGAGCAGCAACAACGACAAGAACGCATAGGCTTGATGCTCCGGCCGCAGCCAGCCGCTGCCCAGCAGCACGCCGATGGTGAATACCAGCGCGACGGTGCCGAACACGCTCAGCGCGACGCAGGCCCATTCGCGGCCGCGGGTCGGGCTGCCGAGCGCGGCGGAGTTGAACGCGAACCAGGCCAGGCCGAAGCCGCCGCCGGCGAGCATCAGGGTCAGCAGCGGCCACAGCGGGTCGACCGCGTAACGCGACAGCCCGGACGGCCGCGGTTCGTCGGGCAGGCGATAAGGCAGGGCCGCCATCAGCCGCCTCCGTGGCGCTTGAGGAAGTCCAGCACTTCGTCGTACTGACCGCCCTGGTTGGCATAGCGCGCGTGATTGCGCGCGGTGGTCAGCCATTCCAGCGTGGTCGAACGCGTGTCCTTGAGCGCGGCGCGCAGGTGGGTCATGGTCAACGGAGTTTCGCGGCCTTGTTCGATCGAATCCTCGATCGCTTCGTCGATCGCGGTCTCGACCAGATTGCGCAGGTCGGCGCCGGAAAAACCCGAGGTCAGCCGCGCCAGTTCGCCCGCGTCGATGCCCTCGCCGAGCGGGCGGTCGCGCAGCAGCAGGTCGACGATCGCGCGCCGCGCCGCTTCGTCCGGCGGCGGCACGAACAGCACGCGGTCGAAGCGGCCGGGCCGGCGGAACGCGGCGTCGACCGCCCACGGCACGTTGGTCGCGCCGAGGATCAGCACGCCGTGGTTGTTCTGGGCGAAGCCGTCGAGTTCGGTCAGGAACTGGCTGACCAGCTTGGCCGAGGTCGCCTCGCGCGAATACTGGCGCTTGCCGCCGATCGCCTCGACTTCGTCGAAGAACACCACCGCCGGCGCGGTGCGCCGCGCGGTTTCGAAGATCGCGTGCAGCTTGCGCTCGGACTCGCCGATGTACATGTCGAGCACGTCGGTGATCGCCACGTTGTAGAACTTCGCCCCGCATTCGCCGGCGGTGGCGCGCGCGAGCAGGGTCTTGCCGCAGCCGGGCGGGCCGTACAGCAAGATGCCGCCGCCGGAGCGGCGCTTGAAGCGCTCGAACAGCGAGGGCTTGAGGAACGGGGTGATGATGCGGCGGCGGATCTGGTGCTTGACCTCGTCGAGCCCGCCGACGTCGCCGAACGCGATCCGCGCCTGCGGCGGCTGCAACAGCCGGGCCACGTCGTCGGCGTCGGTGTCGTCGTTGGCCAGGCTGGTCTGCGCGCCGGGGCGCAGGCCTTCGGACTGCTGGCGCTTGGCGTTGGCGAAGGAAATCACCTTGCCGGCCAGTTCGTTGGCGAGCGAGGCGTCCTCCAGCGCGGGATTGAGCGCGACCGCCTGTTGGTATAGCCCGCGCGCGTGTTCGCGATCCCCTTGCGCCAGGCGCAGGCGGGCGAGCGCGAACAGCGCGGCGGCCGAGTCGTCCGGAGCGATCCGCGCGACCAGTTCGTCGCGGCCGTGTTGCAGCAGCACGCGCACGGCGGCGTCGCGCTGGGTGGGGTCGTTCAGCAGGTCGTCGCCGGCCAAGTCGATTGCGCGGGTCAGCGCGTCGGGATCGGCCTCGGCCAGGCAGGCGTTGACCACCAGCATCCGCAGCGCCGGGTTGTGCGGACTGGCCGCGAGCGCGGCGAGCAGGTCGTCGAGAGAGGTGTCGGGCATGGCGTGAGCGGGATCCTGGCCGGTGTCGCGAGGCGATAGGGTAATGAAAAAACGGCCGGCGCAGGCCGGTTACAGGACGATTACAAAGCCGCCGCATGCCGATCGCGGGCCGGCGACGGGCCGGCCACGACAGCGTTGCGCGCGATCGGCGCATGCCGTGGTTGCGGGACGCGCGGGCGCGCGCCTACAGTGCGCAATGTGGCGCCGGTCGCAAGCCGAACGCGCGCCGCGTCCCGTCCGCACGTCGCCGTTGTCCGCCCCGCGCGGGCCGCCAAGGATCCAGGCCGTCCAGTCCATGACTCTTCCGATCGAACCTTCCGCCGCGCAGCAGGCCGCGGCCCGCGTCCGCGATGCCGTGCATTGCGCCACCGTCGGCCTGATCGAACGCGAACAACTCGCCGAATTGATCGTGCTCGCCGCGGTCGCGCAGGAGCACCTGCTGATCCTCGGCCCGCCGGGCACCGCCAAGAGCGCGGTGGTGCGCCGCGTCGCCAGCGCATTGGGCGGGCGTTATTTCGAATACCTGCTGGGCCGTTTCACCGAGCCGTCGGAACTGTTCGGCCCGGTCGACCTGCGCCGGCTGCGCGAGGGCGTGGTCGAGACCGATGTCAGCGGCATGCTGCCCGAAGCCGAGGTCGCGTTCCTCGACGAAGTGTTCCTCGGGTCGACCGCGATCCTCAACACCTTGCTCGGCGTGCTCAACGAGCGCCGTTTCCGTCGCGGCCACACCCAGATCGAATGCCCGCTGCGGGTGTGCGTCGGCGCGGCCAATGCCTTGCCCGACGACGAATCGCTGGCCGCGTTCGCCGACCGTTTCCTGCTGCACCTGTTCGTCGAGCCGGTGCCGGACCATCAGCTTGAGGCCCTGCTCGAAGGCGGCTGGCAGTCCGAGCGCGCGTCATTGGCGCATCGCACCGAACTGTCCGACATCGACGAACTCAGCCGGCGCGTGCCGCTGGTCGACCTGACCCACGCGCGCGGCCTGCTCGCCGATGCGATCCGCAAATTGCGCGGCGCCGGCCTGAGTTTGTCGGACCGCCGCATCGTCAAGGTCCAGCGCCTGATCGCCGCGGCCACCGTGCTGGCCGGCCGCGACACCGCGACCGACGCCGACCTGTGGCCGCTGTTCTACGTCATGCCGACCCGCGAGGCGCAGGCCAGCGCCCAGGACGTGCTGCGCGATTCGATGTCGGCCGCGGCCAATCCGACCCTGCGCGCTGCGGTCGAACATGCGGTGCTGCAGCCGGTGTCGCGCGCCGCGCGCCTGGTCGAGGCCGCGCGCAGCTGCCTGCAGGCCGGCGCCGACGCGCCGGGCGCGGCGACCATCGCCGAAGCGCTGCTGCGCGAGATCGACGCCAATTTCGACGCGAAATCGCTGCCGCCCGAACTCGCCGCCGAGCGCGCGCGCCTGATCGAACGGGTCGCGACGCCGACATGAAGTGGGGTTGGCGGAGCGAAGCCGATCCGCCGCCGCCGCAGGGCGCGGTCGGTGTCGGCGCGGCGGCGCATGGGCTGCTGGACGCGATCGAGCGTCTGGACGAGGCCGTGCGCGAGCGCCTGATGCTGACCGCCAACGACGACGTGTTGATCGTCACCGGCGCGGCGCAATCGCTGCCGTGGAGCGAGGGCGTGGCCTATGTCGCGCCGCGCGACGATGCGCCCGCGCTGTGGCTGTCGACGGTGGAACGTCCCGACCTGCCGCTGGACCTGCTGTATCGCGCGATCGCGCGCCGGCATCCGCAGTCGCCGTTGTTGCTGCTGCGCGAACCGGCGCAGATCGTGCCGCTGCATCGCGCCTTGCCGGCGACGGCGGCGCTGATCGCGCAGATTCGCAGCCATTGGCGGGGCTGAGCGATGCGCCTGCCCGATACGCTCAAACCGTGGCATGCCTGGCTGGGGTGGTTCGACCCGGAACTGGCCGGCGTGCTCGGCGAGTTGATGCTGCGCCTGCATCCGTTGCTCGGCGCGTTCCGCATGCGCGCGTTGCGCGGCGCGGTCGAGCCCGAGGGCATCGACGACCTGCGCCGGCGCGGCAGCTACGAACGCCTGCTGCTGAGCGAGTGGGCGTTGGCCGAAGTGGTGCCGGAAGAATTCGATCGCCGCGCCGCCGCCGGCGAGCATCTGTTCCTGTCGCCGAAACTGGTCGCGCGCGAAGTCGACGCGCTGACCGTGGCGGTGTTCGATACCGGCCCCACGCAACTGGGCGCGCCGCGGCTGGTGCATGTGGCGATGTGGATTTTGCTGGCGCAACGCGCGCAGGCGGCCAAGGCGCGTTTCGCCTGGGGCGTGCTCGGCAAGCCCGGCGAGTTGTTCGACGCCGACAACGCCGATGCGCTCAAGCAGTTGTTGAACGAACGCAGCTTCACCCCGGGCGGCGAAGCCGCGTGGCAACGCGCGGCGCAGGCCGGGTTGCCGCCGCCGCGCGAGGACTACGAACGCGAATGGCAGCAGCGGCTGGATGCGGCGCAACCCAGCCCGGGCGAGCGCTGGTCGATCGGCTCGCATGCGCACGGCTACGGCCTGGGCCATCGCGTCGACGTGCAGCGCGCGGGCGAAAACGAACTGGCGATCGTGATCGCCGCGCGGCAGGCGCGGCGCGAGACGCGCTTGGCCTTGCCTGCGGCGGCGCCGTCGAGCCGTTTGCTGCGCGGCAAGTTCAAGCTGCCGACGCAGCCGGCGATTCAGGCGCCGAAAACCAAGGGCCGGTTGTCGTTGAAGCAGGCGCCGATCGTTTCCGCCACCGGCTACACCATCGCGGCGATCCAGGACGGCACCAACGCGGCGAATGTGTACCGTCTGCCGTCCGAGGAGGCCGAACAACGGCCACCGGCGACGCTGCGTTGGGCCAAGCGCAAGAACTTGCTCGCCGCGACCCTGGACGGCACCCAGTTCGGCGCCTTGCTGGCGAACGGTTCCAATCTGGATTTCTGGCAGCTGATCGACTTCGATCATGCGCCGTTGCCGTCGGAGGTGAACGTGGCGGCCGCGCAGGCGCGCTACATGCCGTGCTTCCGGATGCACCGCGGCCATCGCGGCGAGTCGTGCCTGTATCTGCTCGCCGGCCGCAAGCTGCTGTGCTGGCAACGGCAGTCGTCGCGGCAGACCCGCTACAAACCCACGCGATTCGTGGTCGCCGAGGACGGCGTGTTGGCGATCGCCGACCACGGCCGCGAGAAAATGATTTTCCTGCGCCTGCAAAACGGGCAGCTGGCCTTGTGTTCGATCGATGCGGTCTCGCAATCGCTGTTGCAAGAAGTGCCGCTGCAAGGCGAGGTGAGTTCGGGTTTCCTGGCCGGCCGCCTGGAGGGCGGGCAATGGCGCGGCGGCGCCTGTGTCGAGGTGCCGGTGGGCGGGCACGGCGGCGAACGTTCGACGATCTGGCGCGTGTTCCGCTGGTCCGACGGCCCGCGCGAGGACCACGAGATCATTCTTCCGTCCGACTGGAAGGTGCTCGGCCTGCGCCAGTCGGCGGGCAATCAGATCGACCTGATCGCGTTGCGCCCGGACCGGCGCGGCGTGGTCCGGATCGGCAAGGACGGGCGCAGCACCTTGTACGAATCGGTGCCGCCGATCAGCGTGGGCACGGTGGCGACCGCGGCCGACACCATCGCCTTGATCGATCAATACCGCAGCCTGGTGGTGTTGCGCGACAACGGCCAGTCGGTTTTGTTTTATCGGAGCGGCGATGACTGAGCCGGCCACCCGCGCGAACGTGCGCTACCCGATCTGGCGTGGCCGGCAGACGGTCGACGGGCTGTGGCTGGCCGCCGACTGGCTGTCGCCGGAGCGGCGCAGCGAACGCATCCTGCGCGAATGGATGCCCGGCTGCCGCGCATGGCGGTTCGAACACGGCGACGTGCTGTGTTTCGAAGACCCGCGCATGCTGCAGTGCGAATTCGCCGGCGGCACGCCGCTGCGCCGGGTCGGCGCGCATGGTCTGTACGCCGGCCCGTTGACCGACGAGGAGCGCGCTTCGCTGGCGGCCGGCGACGTGCATCTGGTGATCGGCGGGCAATTGCAGGCGCTGCATTTCGCCAAGGCGCAGGCGCTCGATCCGTCGCTGGTCATCGACATCGACGACTACGCGCTGCACGACACCTACGACGGCCGCCGCAGCCTGGCCTTGCCCAAGGTCGGACGACTGACCGCCAAGCCCTTGCGCGAAGTGCTGGGCGACAAGATTCCGCCGCCGAGCCAGGAGCGCGAAGCGTTCCTGCGCGATGCGGCGGCGCGCGGCGCCGGCGGGAACGCCGATGGAAAAGCCGTCGGCGAGGGATTTTCCAGCCGCAAGCCGAGCTTGCGCGAACGCGCGGTCGGCACGCGCGATCGCTTCGCCGACTGGTTGTTGCGGCGTTTCCCCGGTTTGGCGGGCGGCGCTGGCGGCGCGCCGTCCGGTCGCGGTAGCGGCAAGGCGCCCAACGACCGGGGCGGGGGCATCGATGGCATCGTGCGGCCGCGACATCGTGCGGTCGTGCCGCAGCGCTGGCGCGACATGCTGGTGCGCTTCGCCATCGCCAGCCGCACGTCGCGATTGATCGGCATGCGGCATGGCGCGTACTTGCGCCGCTTGATGGAACAGTTCGATCGCGGCGATCTCAACGAGGCCTTACGCAACGCCTTGCCGATCGACGGCAGCGGCGAGTCGCTGGGGCAGGCGTTCGGCGCGCCGGGCCGGCGCGACAGCCTGCGCCTGAGCCAGGGCAACGGCGCGGCGACCTCGATCGATTTCGGCGACAGCGCGCGCGATCGCTTGCGCAAGCTGTATCGCAACGCGTTCGAACAACTCGATCGCCTGGGCAAGATCGACGAAGCGGTGTTCGTGCTCGCCGAATTGCTCAACGCGCGCGACGAAGCGCTGGACTATCTGGTCAAGCACGAACGTTTCGCCCAGGCCGCCGAACTGGGCTTGAGCTGGGACATGGCGCCGGACCTGATCATCCGCCTGCTGATGCTGTCCGGCGACCGCGAACGCGCGGTGCTGGTCGCGCGTCGCGACAACGCCTTCGCCGCGGCGGTCAACCTGCTGGAAAACGGCCATCCGCAGCAGGCGCGACAACTGCGCGGCGAGTGGGGCCAGGCACTGGCCGAGCAAGGCCTGTGGCTGGCCGCGGTCGACGCGGTGTGGCCCGACCCGCAGGCGCGCGAGCAGGCCGGGCGCTGGCTGCTGGCGGCCGAAGCGGCCGGCGCCGAACTGTCCGCGCGCGCGCTGGTGCAGCGCGCGAGCCTGCTGCCCGATACGGTGCTGCATTACGCCGAGCGCATCGCGCGCCTGGCCGATCCGGCCTCGCCGGCCGCGCCGCGCGAGGCCCTGGGCCGCGACCTCGCCGAGGTCAAGCAAAGCAATTCGGCGCTGCGTTCGCTCGCCGCCCAGGTGTTGCCCGCGCTCGCCGCCGATCGCGCCGCGTGCGCGAACGATCTGCAGCACGGACAGCTGGAACGCCTGCGCAAGTTGGCCGACGATCCGTGGCTCAGCGCCGACCTGCCCGAATGGTCGTTGCCGACCTCGTCGGGCCGGCGCCGCTTGTGGGACACGATGGGCGCGTTGAGCGCGAGCGTGCCGGACGCGCCGGGCCTGCAGTCGCCGCACGACGTGGCCGCGCTCGGCGACGGCCGCTATCTGGTGGCCTTGGGCGAGGCCGGCGCCGCGGTGGTCGATCGCAGCGGCCGGCGCGTGCGCAATTACGCGGTGCCCGCGTACCGGTTCGTGATGAGCCACAGCGGCCAGGTCGCGTTGGCGATCGCGCGGCGCGATTCGGTGTCGCGGATCGCGCGGCTGGACCTGGCCCATCACGAAATCGCCGACCTGGGCGCGATGCCGCTGCAGTTCTTCGCCGATCGCTTCGACGGCATCGCCTGGTCGGTGGTGTCGGGCGAGCGGATCATGGTGGTGGACGCGGCGCGCGCGTCGCTCGACGTGCTGTGGAGCGTGGGCGATCTGGGCGGCCCGGTGGTCGCGGCGGAATTCTTCCCCGTCGAGGAATCCTTCCTGGTGCGCGGCGATCGCGAGCAGGTGGTGTGGCGGTATCGCACCGCGCCGCAGCGGCGTTTGCTGTCGCGCGATCCGATCCTCGAGGACGGCCGCCTGCGCCAGTTGCATCCGGGCGTGGGCGCGTTGCCGCTGCAACTGACCCACGACGGCGACGGCCGCGTGAGTTTTCGTTACACCTGGGCCGCGCGCGAATTCCAGATGCAGCTGTCGGCGCCGCCCGGCGAACTCAGCGGGCACGGCGTGATCCCGCTGACCCAGGGCTGCCTGGTGTGGTTGCGCAGCGAGCGCGCGATGCGATTGCATCTGGTGCGGCCGTTGCATGCCGATGTGGCGGCGAGCATCGATTGGCCCGTCGCGGCGCTGCGTACGCGCGAGTACGAGGGCGGGTTGGTGCTGTTCGATCATCACGGGCGGGTGATGGATATCGCCAGCGAGACGTCGAAGGTGCGGACGTTTACGTTGCTTTGATTCGTGCAGGTGGCGTCGCGTCGCGCGTGCGGTTGCGTCGCGGCGATGATGTCTGCGCGGAAGTCGTGGTTTCGCGGCCGCGGCTTGCGCCGCTCCTACAGTTTGAAACGTAACTTGCGTATCTCCCTGTAGGAGCGGCGCAAGCCGCGACCGCGAAAACTCAACTGCGACGACTCATCGCCAACCAACAAAAAGCCCGGCTCGCGCCGGGCTTTTCGCGTTATCGCTTTCGCGGCGCACCGCCGCGTCGCCCACCGATCAGAAAATCTTGATCTGCTGATCGGCCTTGCGCTGCATCGCGGTGCCGGCCTTGCAGCCGAAGGCTTCGCCGAACGCGGGCAGGTTGGACAGCGGCACGTTGGTGCGCGCCGGACCCGGCGCGTGGATGCCGGTGGCGGCGCGCTGGGCGGCGACTTCCGGGCTCAACTGCTGCGCCCACAGGCCGGCCCAGGCGCGGAAGAACGCCTGGTTGGCGTCCTTGCTGGCCGAGGGCTGGGCGGTGTGCAGCGCCGACCAGGCGAGTTCGACGCCGGCCTGATCGGCGATCGCGACTTCGCGCACCTGCGCGCCGTTGATCTTGGTCGCGGTCAGGCCCGGATACGGTTCGGCGCTGTACTGCGCGGCGACGCGGCTGCCGAGCGCTTCCCAGGCGGCGACTTCGGTCGGGGTCCACCAGTCGCGCACTTCCTGCTTGGCGTTGACGTAGCGGCCGCGGCCGTCGATGCCGTGGGTCAGTTCGGCGCCGACCAGCGCGCCGTAGGAACCGTACTGCGCGGCTTCGGGCTTGCTCATGTCGAGCACCGGCGCCTGCAGCATCGCGGCGGTGACGATCAGGCGGTTCTGGGCGATGTCGTAGGCCAGCGACGGCTCCTGCGGCAGCACGTCCCAGCGGCGGTCGGCGTTGCCGCGGCCGATGCGCTTCATTTCCTCGCGATGGCGCCAGGTCGAGGCGATCAGCATGTTGCTGCCGAAGCTGCCGCGGCCCATCGGCTGCACGGTGTAGTCCAGGTCGCGCTTGGGCGTGCCGACTTCGATCTTGAGCTTGGCCAGCTTGGCCTTGGCTTCGTTCTTGACGCTCTCGCTGAAGCGGGTGTCGGCCTCGATGTCCTTGCCCAGCGCTTCGCGCACCTGCGAAGCGATCTGCTCGGCGCGCGCATCGGTGGCGGCCGGCAGGTAGCGCGCGGCGTATTCGTGGCCGACCATCGGGCCGGCGGCCAGGGTGATCGCGTCGAGCACGGCCTGCTGGCGCGCCGGTTGTTCGCGCTGGCCGCGCAGGACCTTGCCGCGGAAATCGAATTCGGCGTCGCGGAACGGCTTGGCCAGGTACGGCGCCATCGAATCGCCGACCCGCCAGCGCAGGTAGGTCTTCCACTGGTCGGGCTTGAGGCTGCCCAGCAGCTTGTCGAGTTCGGCGAACAGCTGCGGGTTGGCCAGCGAGACGCTGTCGTCGCTGACGCCCTGGGCCTTGAGGAAGTCGGCCAGTTGCAGGCCCTTGTAGGTCTTGGCCAGGGTCGCGACCTGCACCGGCGCGTAGTTGGCGCGCGGGTCGCGCAGGTCCGGCAGCGCCTTGGACGCGCGCGCGATGCGGGTTTCCAGGTCGATCACCTGCAACGACTCGGCCGCGAGGTTTTCCTTCGGCGTGCCGGTCAGGGCCAGGATCTTCTGCACATAGTTGTTGTAGTGGCCGAGCAGCTGGCGGGTGTCGGCGTCGCTGCGGGTGTAATAGGCCGGATCGGGCAGGCCCAGGCCGCCCTGGCTGAAGTAGCCGATGTGGCGGTCGAGGTCCTGCAGGTCGATGTCGGCGCCGAAGTTGAACAGCACCGGGATGCCGACCTGGTGCAGCGCGGCGATCGAGGCCGGGATTTCCTTGGCCTTCTTGATCGCGTTGATGCGGCCGAGCAGCGGCGCGATCGGCTGCGAGCCGTCGCGCTCGACCGCCGCTTCGTCCAGGCCGCTGGCCCAGAAGTCGCCGAGCAGCTTCTGCACATTGCCCTGCGGCGCGGTCATCGCGCTGTTGAGCAGTTCCAACTGCTGGCGGCGGGCGTTGGCGGCCAGGGTTTCCAGCGAGGACACCGAGGCGGCGCCCGACAGCGGGTTGGCGCGCAGCCAGTCGGCGTTGGCGTTGGCGTAGAAATCGCTGCAGGCGTTGGCGGCGGCCGGAGCCTTCGGCTTGGCGGCGGCCTTCTTCTTGGCGGCATCGGCGGCGGGCGAGGCCAGGCCGGCGATCAGGCTCAGGGCGAGGGCACAGGCAAGCGGGCGTAGGGTCGACATCGCGTATTCCATCCTGGGGATGCGCGAGTTTAACAACTGGGGCGGGCGGGGCGGTGAACGGGTTTGGCGGTTGTGGGCGCGGCAGGCGGTCCTTCTCCCGCTTTGCGGGAGAAGGTGCCCGAAGGGCGGATGAGGGCGCGCGGGATGCGGAATGTCGCTGCCTGAGGCGATGCGCCCACACCCCAACCCTCTCCCGCAAGCGGGAGAGGGGGCTTGGTGGACTTGCAGTCGGCGACAGGAAGATTGCGGATTCGGCAGTGCGCGCTGCCCTTCTCCCGCTTTGCGGGAGAAGGTGCCCGAAGGGCGGATGAGGGCGTGCGGGATGTGGAGTGTCGCTGCTTGAGGTGACGCGGCCCTCACCCCAACCCTCTCCCGCAAGCGGGAGAGGGAGCATGGTCGTAGCACGATCGGTGATGGGAGGGTCGCAGTACCCACGGTGCGCCATCCTTTCGCGAAACCACAAAACGACCGAAACAAAAAAAACGAAGGCCCGGGAATTCCCGGGCCTTCGTCAGGCAATCGTCGTTGGCGCGGGACTAGACCCGCGCCGCGATCCTCACCAGATCACCACCTGCTTGTCGCCCTCGCGCACCATCGGCTGGCCCGGCTTGCACGAGAACGCCGCGGCGAACGCCGGCAGGTTCGACGGCGCGCCGATCGCGCGGAAGTTGGCCGGCGCGTGCTCGTCGGTCTGCAGGCGCACCTTCAGCTCTTCCGGGGTGAAGTTGCGGCGCCACACGGTGCCCCAGTTGAGGAAGAAGCGCTGCTCGCGGGTGAAGCCGTCGGTCTTCGGGTCCGGGGTGTCGCCGGCGGCCTTCTTCATCGCGTCGTACGCGGTGGCCAGGCCGCCCAGGTCGGCGATGTTCTCGCCCAGGGTGTGCTTGCCGCTGACGTGCGCGCCCGGCGCGGCTTCATAGCCGTCGAACTGCTTGATCAGCTTGTCGGTCAGGCCCGAGAACGCCTTCGCGTCCGACGGCGCCCACCACACTTCCATGTTGCCGGTCGGTCCGAAACGCGAGCCCTGGTCGTCGTAACCGTGGGTCATTTCGTGGCCGATCACCGCGCCGATGCCGCCGTAGTTGGCGGAGTCGTCGGCCTTGGGATCGAAGAACGGCGGCTGCAGGATCGCGGCCGGGAACACGATCTCGTTCTGCAACGGGTTGTAGTAGGCGTTGACCATCTGCGGCGGCATGCCCCATTCGGTCTTGTCGACCGGCTTGCCGATCTTGCTCAGGTTCCACTTGTAGTTGAACTCGTTGGCCGCCTTGACGTTGGCGTAGTAGCTGTCGCGGCTGGTGCTCAGGCCGCTCCAGTCGCGCCACTTGTCCGGGTAGCCGATCTTCGGGGTGAAGCTCGCCCACTTCTCCAGCGCCTTCTTCTTGGTGTCCGCGCTCATCCACGACAGGTTCTCGATGCGCGCCTTGAGGGCCTCGCTGAGGTTCTTGACCAGGCCCTGCATACGCTCCTTGGACTCAGGCGTGAAGGCGACCTTGACGTACAACTGGCCCATCGCTTCGCCGGTCTGGCCTTCGATGGTGTCGAGCACGCGCTTGCCGCGTTCCTTGAGTTCCTTCTGGCCGCGCAGGGTCTTGTTGTAGAAGTTGAAGCTTTCGTTGACGAACGCTTCCGACAGGTACGGCGAGGCGCCGTCGATCGCGTGGAAGCGCAGGTAAGCCTGCCACTGCGCGGCCGGCAGTTCGCCGATCATCTTGCTGACTTCCTGGTGGAACGCCGGCACCGCGAGCGAGAACTTCGCCGGCACGGCGACCTTCTGCGATTCGAAGAACTTGGTCCACGAGAAGTTCGGGGTCAGTTCGTCGGCCTGCGCCGGGCTGACCGGGTTGTAGTACAGCGAGACGTCGCGCGAGAGCTCTTCGCGCGACTTCGAGGCCTTGGCCAGGCGGGTTTCGAACGCGATCACGTCCTTGGCCTGCTTGGCGGCGTCTTCGGGCTTCGCGCCACCCAGTTCCAGCACCTTGGCGACGTGGACTTCGTACGCGGCGAGCTTGTCCTTGTGCTTGGCGTCGGTGTAGTAGGTCGTGTCCGGCAGGCCCAGGCCGCCCTGCGAGGCGTAGGCGATGTTGTTGGCCGAATCCTTGAAGTCGGCTTCGGCGCCGAAGCCGAACAGGTTGTTGTCGCCGGTCGCGGCCGCGTCGCGCAGGTAGGCGGCGATCTTTTCCGGGCTGTCGACCGCGTCGATCTTGGTCAGGTCGGCCTTCAGCGGCTCCAGGCCCTGGGCGTTGACCTTGGCCACGTCCATGCCGGTGGCCCACAGGTCGCCGACGATCTTCTCCACGCCGGTGGCCTTGGTGTCGGCGGCGGCCTGCTCGGCGAGCTGGCGCTGCACGGCGTTGGACCGCTCATCGAGCATTTCGAACGCGCCCCACGAGGTGCGGTCGTTCGGGATGGTGTTGGCGGCGAGCCACTTGCCGTTGACGTAGCCGCCGAAGTCGGTGCAGGCGTCCTTGGTGGTGTCCAGGTCGGTCGCCAGGAAGCGGTTGACCGGCGGCAGCTTGCTTTCGTCGAGCTTGAGGGTGGCCTCGGCGGGCGCGGCGGCGCTAGTGTCGGCCGGCGCGGTCGGCGCCGGGGCTTCGGTCTTGCCGCAGGCGGCCACGACCGTGGCGATGGCGAGGGACAACAGCAGGACTTGCGGTTTCTTGAAGGTCACAGCGGGCTCCAGCCGGGAAGGCATAGGCGAGAAACGAATCGGGAATTGTCGCGGATTTCCGACCACGGGGTGAGGTCGTCGCCGGGACACGGGCGGACGATAGTCCCGTTCCGGTCGTGAGAAGGGTGTCGAAGGTCATGTGGGGTGGGGCGGGGCTCGTTCAGCTTTGCCCCGATTGGCGGGAAACGAGGAGCGATTCAAGAGCAGTGAGGAGTGAGTGAGCCGCTGCTCGTGGCTCACTCACTGCTCTCACTCGTTCCTGCTTCGCCTGGGCGGGGCGCAGGAGTGGGAACCGAGGAGAGCGGCCTTGCTCACGGCTCACTCCTCTCCACTCGTTCCTGCTTCACCAGATAACGACCTGCTCCGCCGCCCCGCGCACCATCGGCTGGCCGGCCTTGCACGAGAACGCCGCGGCGAACGCCGGCAGGTTCGACGGCGCGCCGATCGCGCGGAAATCGCTCGGTGCGTGCGGATCGGAATTGACCAGCACCTTGAGCATGTCCGGGGTGTAGCGATCGCGCCAGCTGGTGGCGAAGCTGTAGAAGAAGCGCTGGTCGCGGCTGAGGCCGTCGGTCTTGGGATCGGGCGTGTCGCCGACCGCCAGCCGCATCGCATCGAGCGCGGTGGCCAGGCCGCCGAGATCGGCGATGTTCTCGCCGAGGGTGAGCTTGCCGTTGACCTTCAGCCCAGGCGCGGCCTGGTAGCCGTCGAACTGATGCACCAGTTTTTCGCTGCGCTCGGCGAAACCCTTGGCGTCGGCCGGCGTCCACCAGTTGTTGAAATTTCCGTCGGGGCCGAAGCGCGAACCCTGGTCGTCGTAACCGTGGGTCATCTCATGGCCGATCACCGCGCCGATGCCGCCGTAATTGGTGGCCTCGTCGGCCTTGGGGTCGAAGAACGGCGGCTGCAGGATCGCGGCCGGGAACACGATCTCGTTCTGCAGCGGGTTGTAGTACGCGTTGACCGTCTGCGGCGACATGCCCCATTCGGTCTTGTCGACCGGCTTGCCGATCTTGCTCAGGTTCCACTGGTAATTGAAGCGATTGGCGGCCTGGGCGTTGGCGTAGTAACTGTCGCGGTCGGTCTTCAGCCCCGACCAGTCGCGCCACTTGTCCGGATAGCCGATCTTCGGGGTGAAGCTGGCCCACTTCTCCAGCGCTTTCTTCTTGGTCTCATCGCTCATCCAGCTCAGATTCTCGATCCGCGCCTTCAGCGCCGTGCGCAGGCCCTGCACCAGCGTTTCCATCTGCGCCTTGGACTGCTGCGGGAACGCGACCTTGACGTACAACTGGCCCATCGCTTCGCCGGCCTGATCGTCGATGTCGCCGAGCACGCGCTTCCAGCGCGCCTTGGGTTCTTTCTGCCCGCGCATGGTCTTGTTGTGGAACTCGTAATGCTCGGCGACGAAGGTGTCGGCCAGGTACGGCGAGGCGTCGTCGACGGTGTGATAACGCAGATACGCCTGCCAGGTCGCCGCCGGCGTGTCGGCGATCATCTTGCTGACTTCCTTGTGGAAGTCGGGCATCGCCAGCGAGAACTGCGCCGGCGTCGCCACGCCCTGCGATTCGAAGAACTTCGTCCAGGAGAAATTCGGCGTGAGTTCGTTGGCGGCGGCGACGCTGATCGGCTGGTAATACAGGGCGACATCGCGCTGCAGTTGTTCGCTCGACAGCGACGCGCGCGCCAGGCGGGTTTCGAAATCGATCACCGCCTTGGCCTGCTGCGCGGCATCGGCAGCGGCGACGCCCGACAGCTCCAGCACCTTGGCGATGTGCTGCTGGTAGGCGGCGAGCTTGTCGTGCTTGTCCTTGTCGAAGTAGTAGCCCTTGTCGGGCAGGCCCAGGCCGCCTTGGGTGGCGAAGGCCATGTTCATCGAGGAATTCTTGAAATCGGCCTCGGCGCCGAAACCGAACACCACGTTGTGGCCCTGCGCGGCGCTGCTGCGCAGGTAGGCGGCGATCTTCTCCGGGCTGTCGAGCGCGGCGATCGCGGCCAGGTCGGCCTGCACGGGCGCGAGGCCCTGGGCGTTGATCTTGGCTTCGTCCATGCCGGTCGACCACAGGTCGCCGATCAGTTTTTCCACGCCGCTGGCCTTGGGATCGGCGGCGGCTTGCTGCGCGAGTTGGTGCTGCACCGCGAGCGAGCGTTCGGCCAGCACGTCGGACACGCCCCAGGACGAACGATCGCCGGGGATCGGATTGGCGGCGAACCAGCGGCCGTTGACGTACTCGCCGAGGTTGTCGCAGGCGTTCTTGGCCGGGTCCAGGTCGCCGACGGCGAAGTGCACCGGCTGCGGCAGTTTGCTTTCGTCGATCGTGAGCGTGGTGGCCTCGGCGGGCTTGGCGGCGGGCGTGCCCGCGGCCGGGGCCGGGGTTTCGGGCTTGCTGCAGGCGGCGAGCGCGGCGGCGATCGCCAGCGACAGCAGCAGGGGGGACGATTTCATGGGCATCAGTGAGACTCCGGGCCGACGGGCATGGGAAGGATCTGACGTGGCGCAGATCGGGGTTGTGAACGCAACGGCGGCGCGGCGGCGGCCACGATGCAACGGCGACGGCGCGAACGCCCGCGGCTGCGACGCCTGCTGGATTGGCGATGAATCCCGATGCGGCCCGTCGTAGTCGGCCCTCAGCGTGATAGGCCGACGATAAACCCGTTCGTGCGCGCGGAAGGGGGTCGTCAGTCATGTGGGGTGGCGGGCGAAGGCCTAGCGTCGCCCCGGGTCGGACCCGCGAGGGCTTCGTTGCGGCAGGTTTTTTGCGCGAGGTCTTCTATGGGAGGCCTTTTGTGTGAGGTCTTTTGTGGGAGGGGCTTCAGCCCCGATGCCTTTCGCTCAGATCGCTTCGAGCCTGCAAGGCTTTCTAGCCGATCGAGACAATTTCAGAGTCAATCGCAATCGGACCGAAAAGCATCGGGGCTGAAGCCCCTCCCACAAAAGAGCTCGGGGTTGAAGCCTCTCTCACAAAAGACCTCGGGGCCAAAGACCATCCAACCAGACCTCGGGGCTTCGTTGCCATGTGGTGCCGACTTCGCCTGCATCGCCCGCATGCTAAGTTCCAGACCCACACCGCGGCCGCCCCCGGCCGCTGCACTCAGCGAAGGAGTCGACAGCAATGCGCGTCCACTTTCACGGCGCCGCCGGCGAGGTCACCGGCTCCCTGCACGAAGTCGAAGCCGCCGGCCATCGCATCCTGCTCGACTGCGGCATGATCCAGGGCAGCCCCGAGGCCGAACTGCGCAATCTCGATCCGTTCGCGTTCGATGCGGCCACGCTCGACGCGCTGGTGATCAGCCACGCCCATATCGATCACATCGGCCGGGTGCCGTTGCTGGTCAAGCGCGGTTTTCGCGGGCCGATCTTCGCCCAGGCCGCGACCGCCGACCTGATGCGGATCATGCTGCTGGATTCGGCCTCGATCGCCGAAAGCGAAGCCGAGCGCGGCAACCGCAGGCGCGCGCACGGCGAGCCCGAACGGCTGCCGCTGTACACCCGCGACGATGTCGAAGCGACCATGCAACGGGTGCAGCCGCTGCCTTACGACACGCGCTGCGAGATCCTGTCGGGCGTGACGGTGCAGTTCCGCGAAGCCGGGCACATCCTGGGTTCGTCGGTGGTCGAGTTGTTCGCCGACGGCCGCAAGCTGGTGTTCTCCGGCGACCTGGGACCGAAAGGCACGCCGATCCTGCGCGACCCCGCGCCGATCGACAGCGCCGACCTGGTGCTTATGGAATCGACCTACGGCGATCGCCTGCACAAGGACCGCGCCGAAACCATCCTCGAACTCGGCCGCATCCTGGACGCGGCCTGGAACGACGGCGGCAACGTGCTGATCCCGGCGTTCGCGGTCGGCCGCAGCCAGGAGCTGCTGTACTGGTTCGCCAAGTACTGGGACGAGTGGAACGTCGGCCGGTTCAAGATCTTTCTCGACAGCCCGATGGCGAGCAAGGTGGTCGGCGTGTACGACCGCCATGTCGAACTGTTCGACGAAGACGCGCTGCGGGTGTGGAAGCAAAAACCCGATCCCTTCCATCTGCCGAACCTGCAGCTGACCGAATCGGCGCAGGAGTCGATGGCGATCAACCAGATCGAACGCGGCGCGATCGTCATCGCGGGGTCCGGCATGGCCAACGCCGGCCGCATCCTGCATCACTTCAAGCACAACCTGGGCAAGCCGCAGACCCACGTGGTGTTCGTCGGTTACCAGGCCGAGGGCACGATCGGGCGGCGGCTGGTCGAGGGCGCGAAGTGGGTGCGCATCCACGGTCGCGATACTCGCGCAGAAGCGCAGCGCCACACCATCGGCGGCTTGTCGGCGCACACCGACCAGAACGGCTTGATCGAGTGGTACGGAAACATCGAAGGCCATCCGCCGCTGGTGCTGGTGCATGGCGAAGACAAGGCGCGCGAGGCGCTGGCCGGGGAAATCGGCGAACGCTTCGGTACCAAGGTCGCGCTCGCGCGGCCGGGCATGACGCTCGACGTGTAAGCGCACGCGCTGCGACGATCGCAGCCGGCGCGCAACAGCGCTGACGAAACCAAACCATCTGACGATCGCATGGACACCGAACACGGCAACACGCACGACAAGGAACGAGTGGGCGCGATCTTCGACAGCGCCGCGATGCTGCACGCACGCGCGATGACCTGGCAGGCGATCGAGCGCATCCGCGCGCAGATCCACCCGGGCATGCTGGAATCGCAGGCCCGCGCGCTGGGCCAGCGGACCCTGGTCGAACTGGGCATGGGCCGGATCTGGCATCCGCTGTTGATCCGCTTCGGCGCCAACACCCTCAAGACTTTTCGCGAACGCTCCGACGGCGATCCCGCGCTGGGCGAGAACGACATCTACTTCATCGACATGGGCGTGGTCTGGGACGGCCACGAGGGCGATTCGGGCGACACCTTCGTCACCGGCGACGACGCGCAGATGCACGCCTGCGCCGCGGCTGCGCGGACCTTGTACGACCGCGTCCACGACTACTGGAAACACGAACGCGTGGCCGGCCCGGCGTTGTACCGCTATGCGCAGCAGCAGGCCGCGGCGATGGGGTGGGTGCTCAACCTCGACATCCAGGGGCACCGGGTCGGCGATTTCCCGCATTCGATCCACAAGGCCGGCGACCTGGGTGAGTTCGAATCCTGCCCGTCGGCGGGGCTGTGGATTCTGGAAATTCAAATCGCTCACCCCGAACGGCCCTTCGGCGCGTTCTACGAGGACCTGCTGGTGTAGGCAGGCGCTGTGCGCGGCGACGCGCCGGGACGCGAACTCAGGGGAGGGGGCATGAGCAAACGCATCTGGAAGATCGCGGCCGGCGCAGTGCTGGTCGTCGCATGCCTGATCCTGATCGGTTGGGTGCTGAGCAGGGCGCTCGGTGGGTCGCGATGCACCGTCAGCAGCCGGGTCCGCGGCCAGGTAGCGACCATGGGCGGGAAGCTCCAGTCCTTTCAATGCGACCAGGGCTTCTTTCCCACGACCTTGCAGGTGCTGACCGACCCGAAGCTACCGGGAGGGCCGTATGCGAAAGACGCCGAACTGCGCGACAGCTGGGGTCGTCCGCTGTACTACAACGTGGAGCGCGATGAACAACGCTTCGTGCTGTTTTCGCTCGGCCACGACGGGCTGATCGGTGGCGAGGACCAGGATGCCGACATCGCCTACGTCGGCAACAGGGCCAGGGTCGACGACGCGCAATGGTGGCGCCGTGACGCGAACTTCCAATCGCCCGATTGCCCAAAATTAGAGTCGCCGCCGTCGGTGATGACGCGCCCGCCGCAAGAGACCGCAGCTTCGTCCGGCGCCTGCAGCGAAGAATGACGATAACGATTTGCGCAGAATTTATGCGCTCGCCACGGTGGCGGCATGGAGGCTTTACCTGACTCGCGCGCAAGCTGACGGCGTCTTCCCCACCCACATCGCCGTGAGCATCCTGATCCTGCAAGGCCGCCATCTCGCTTCAAACCCGCTGCAATCGCAATTCCTGCTCGAACTACGCGGCCTCGCCGCCGCGGTCGGCCGCAACCTCGAACTGCGCCCCTGCGCCAGCCTGCGCGAACTGGTCGGCAGCCTGCGCGCCGCGCGTCGGCGCCGCAGCGAATTCGTGCTGCTCGACCCGGGCGAGCTCGCGCCGCACGCCTTGGCCGAACCCGAAGCGTTGCGTCAGGCGCTGGACGAACTGCCCAGCGCCTACATCGAAGTCCACGACGCCAGCGCCACCACCCTGGACGATCGCCTGCACGCACATGCGCCGCCGCTGGCGACGATCGTGATCAACGGCGACCTGGCGATGAGTTATCGCATCGCGCTCGGCATCGCGTTGCGCCGGCTCGCGCGCTGAATCGCTCGCGCGCGGCTAGACCGGCACGACGCCGTCGTTCTCGCGCGCCAGCCAGCGCTGCATTGCATGCCGGAAGCGCGTGGCCTCGCGCTGCTTGTGCAGGTAGTCCTGATCGAGCACGCGATACAGCGACCACATGATCAGCACCAGCAGCAGCGCGAACGGCAACGCGGCGACGATGATCACGCCCTGCAACGCGTCCAGGCCGCCGGCCAGCAGCAGCGCGACCGCGATCAGGGCCTGGATCACGCCCCAGGCCGCGCGCCGCGACAGCGGCGGATCGGCGCGGTCCTCGCTGGACATGCTGGCCAGCACCAGGGTCGCCGAGTCGGCCGAGGTCACGAAGAACAGCATCAACAACGCGATCGCGGCGGCCATCAGCAACGGCGCCCACGGCAGGCTTTCGAGCAAGGCGAACAGCACCTGCTCGTAGCCCTGGGCCAAGGCGCCGGCCAGATCGACGCCGCCGAACATCTGCGCCCACAGCGCGCTGCCGCCGAACGCGGCGAACCACACGAAGCTCATCAGCGAAGGCACCAGCACCACGCCGAACACGAACTCGCGCACGCGCCGGCCGCGCGAGATGCGGGCGATGAAGCTGCCCACGAACGGCGCCCAGGCGATCCACCACGCCCAGTAGAAGATCGTCCACTCGCCGACCCAGGGATCGCGCGAGAACGGCGCCATGCGCAGGCTCATGTTCGGCAACTGGTTGATGTAGCTGCCCACAGTGGTGGTGAAGGTCTCGAAGATGAAACTGGTCGGCCCGGCCACCAGCACGAACGCGAGCAATAGCGCGGCCAGGGCGAGGTTGAGATTGCTCAGCCATTTGATCCCGCGGTGCAGGCCGGTGAGGCTCGAGGCCATGTACAGCACGAACGCCACCGCGACCACGCACAGTTGCAGCGCCGGGGTCACGCTCAGTCCGAACACCCGCGCAAGCCCCGCGCTGATCTGCACGGTGCCGAAGCCCAGCGTGGTCGCCACGCCGATCGCGGTGGCGACGACCGCGGCGACATCGATCAACTGGCCCGGCCAGCGCCGATGCCAGCGGCCGATCACCGGTTGCAGCAGGTCGCTGATCTGGCCGCGGCCGTTGCGGTTGAACTGGAACCACGCCATCGCCAGGCCGACCAGCGCGTACACCGCCCACGGGTGCAGGCCCCAGTGGAAGAACACGTAGCGCATCGATGCGCGCGCGGCCGGCATGCTCTGCGCGTCGAGGCCTTCGGGCGGATGCAGGTAATGCGACACCGGTTCGGCCGCGCCCCAGAACACCAGGCCGATGCCCATGCCGGCGGCGAACAGCATCGACAGCCAGCTCAGGCGCGAGAATTCCGGCTCGGCGTCGTCGCCGCCGATGCGCAGGTCGGCGAAGCGGCCGAGCGAGAGATACAGCAGGAACAGCAGCGAGGCGAACACGATCAGCAGGTACAGCCAGCCGGCCCGCGCCACGGTCAGCGACAGCGCGTGCTGGATCGTTTCGTTGAACGATTGCGGGACCAGCACGCCGGCGGCGACCAGTGCGGCGAGCAGGACGATCGAAAGTCGGAAAACCAAAATCCACTCCAGGCAGGCGCGCGAACGCATCGCGCGCGTGAGGCGTGCCGGACGCGCGCGGCGCGTCGACAGGCATGAGACGAAGCCGCGCCGATGCGCGCACGAAGCACGCGCGATCACCGCCGCGATCAGCGGGCGAGCGAGTCGGCAGCAGGCTGTTGAGGACGATCCGCGCTGCGAGCCATGGCCGTAGCGGTGACGGCGCAAGCGGACGTGTGAGTCCGGTGCGGTGCGCGGAGCGGGGCGATTTTAACAGACGCGCGGTTTTCGGCCTTCACGCTGTCGCGATAAGCGGGGTTGACAGGGGAAAACCGCTAAAAATCGCGGGTTCAATCAGTTGCCGAAGCCAAGTGCCGGTTGCCGAGGCCAGGTGTCAGTTGCCGAAGCCAAGTGCCAGTTGCCGCAGCCAGGTGTCTGTTGCCCAAGCCAAGTGAATGCATCGAGGTCTTTTGTGGGAGGGGCTTCAGCCCCGACGCTTTTCGCTCCGAAGATTCGGAATTCCGCAATCGGGACTGAAGCCCTCCCACAAACGATCGATCGCCGCATCGCGTGGCTCGGTGCAGCCGTTGACTTCGAACCGCGGCTATGACCCGCGGCGATCACCGCAATCCCATGCGATCGACCGCCGGCATTGCCGATACGAACAGTCATGGTCCATGCGCAGCAAACATGCTAAGACGCAATGGGCGCTCCCCGCCGTCGCGCGCTTTTTCGTGCAACCGGTGACGATGCGGGAGCTGGATGCCATTGGGGGATGTCATGAAGACGTTGTATCTAGAACGCGCGCTGTTCGTCGTCGGAAATCAGAACGACGGCAAGAGCACGCAGCTGCGCAGCATGTTCAAGGACTGGGGGCTCGGCGCGCGCGGCAAGGTTCCGGTCGAAAAAAGCATCGTCAAGCGGCATTGGCTGGGCCAGCACCGCGGCCTGCTGGTGCGGTTGACCTCGCCGCACGAATATCGGGAAACGCCCGGGGAATTCCACGCCAAGATCCGGGCCGACATGAAGCAGGGCCGCTGGTGCCTGGCGGCTCCATTGCAGCCGCAGGCATCGAACAACATGCCCGACGTGGTCGAAACGATCCGCCTGTTTCAGGAAGAATTTTCCCCCGAGCGGATCCGGGTGTGTTTTCTGCTGCCGTGCAAGCGAAGCAAGGCGGCCGACAAGCAGATGGACCTCTCGGCCACGACCGGGCACATCCGGCGCCTGTGGAAGCGCAGTTCGCAATCGTCGATCGTCGAATGCGTCATCATCGACGCCGCATCGCCCGACGGCGAAGCTAACGGACACTTCCTCGCCGACTATTTCGAGTACCGCTGATGCGCTGCCGGCCGTCGACGGGACGGGCGCGGTAGCTCAGTGCCCGGCGGCGGTCGGTGCGGCGCGCCGCAACGCCGCGGTTTCCCAACCTGCGACGATCACGAACACCAGCGTCGTCGCCGCGCCGAGCGTCAACGCCGACAGGTGCAGCGGCGCGCTGGCGAACCACAGCGCCGCCAGCAAGGCCAGCCCGGCGCAGTGCGAAATCGGCGGGAAACGGCGGGTGTTGGTCACCCATTTGAACAAGGCGCAGCCCAGCAGGTACAGCGCCGGGCCGCCGACGATCGCGGCGATGCCGGCGGTGTCGGCGTGATCGGGATGGACCAGCACCAGTTCGTCGGCGACCGCGCACACGATGATGCCGCCGACGATCAGCAGATGCAGATAGGTATAGGCCAGTCGCGCCAGGCGCGCGCGACGGGTGGCGTCTTCGTCGTGGGCGATGCGGTGCTCGCCGCGCGCCGCGCCGCTGTCGAAGTAGATCCACCACATCGCCACGCTGCCGAGGAAGGCGATGCAGAACGCGGCGACGGTGGTCGGGTTCCAGTCGAGCTTGGCGAAGGTCGCGCCGGTGATCAGGATCGATTCGCCCAGCGCGATGATGATGAACAAGCCGCAGCGTTCCGACAGATGGCCGCCTTCCACGTCCCAGTCCGACAGGGTCGAGCGGCCCAGCCCGGGCACGCGGAAGAATGCGATCGGCCCGAGGTATTCGATCGCCACCGCGATCAGCCACCAGCCCACGCGCGCGTCGGGCTCGGCCAGCCCGCCGGCGATCCAGAAGCCGCCCGATACCAGCAGCCACAAGGTGATGCGGATGAAGTTACGGAAATTGCCGGGGCTGCGCCCGCCGCGCAGCGCCCACAGCATGAACGCGCTGCGCCCGACCTGCATGCTGGCGAATACCGCCGCATAGATCAGCCCGCGTTCGCCGAAGGCGTCGGGCAGCGACGACGACAGCAGCAGGCCGCCGAGCATCAGCCCGAAGATCATGAGCCGCACCGGCACTTTCTCCGGGTCCAGCCAGTTGGTGACCCACGAGGTGTAGATCCATAGCCACCACACGCCCAGGAACAGCAGGCCGGTGCGCAGCGCGCCGACCGGGTCGAGGTGTTCGAGCAGGGTGTGCGACAGCTGGGTTACCGCGAACACGAACACCAGGTCGAAGAACAGTTCGGCGTAGCCGACCTTGGCCTGGCCTTCGCGGCTGCGCAGCAGGGTGGGGCGGGGGTCGGTCATGGCGCGGCCTTGGGTCAGGGCGTGGATCGGGTTCGCGACAGTATCCATCCCAGCGCGAGCGCGAACGCGGCTGGCACGGCGAAGATAAGCAGGAAGATCGGCAGTTCCTCGGCCACGCTGTAGCCGGCGTGGATCACGCCGACCGCCATGTTGATGCCCGCGCCGATCAGCCACAGCGGCAGGAAGATCCTGATCGCGCTGCGCAGCGGCGCCGTGCCGGGGCCGACCAGCACGCGCGCGGCCAGCAGGCACAGCGCGAGCAGGGCGAAACCGCCGAGTATCACCAGTATGGTGTGCATGCCGACCCCCCGTGTCGATGGCGTTTGCGTCGTTGTCACGTTACCGCGGTGGGCGGCGCATCGTGCGCCGCCCACCATTCACCGCGCTCATGGTTGGCGGCGGCGCGTGCATGCGGCGTGCAGGCACGCGCCGTCGGACGGTATCGCCTCGGCGGGTGTTGCCTCAACGGGTGGTGTAGCCGCCGTTGGCGAAGATGGTCTGGCCGGTGATCCACCAGCCGTCGCTGACCAGGAACTTGATCAGCGGCGCGATATCGGCGATCTCGGTCAACCCGCTCTTGGTGCGGCTGCTCAGCGCCGCGGCGGTGGCGTGGTAGGCAGCCGATTCCTTCGACTCGGCCGGATAGAAGAACGGCGTGTCCATCGGCCCCGGGCCGACCGCGTTGACCGAGATGCCGCGTTCGCCGAACTCCTTGGACGCGGCGCGGGTGAAGTGCTCGATCGGCGCCTTGCTGCCGGGGTAGACCGCATAGAACGGCGTGTACGCGGCGAGCAGCGAGCTGACGATGGTGCAGATGTTGCCGTCGTCGGCGAGTTGCTTGCCGGCCTCCTGGATGAAGAAGAACGCGGCCTTGGAATTGACCGCGAACATGCGGTCGTACTCGTCCTCGGTCACCTCCACCAGCGGCTTCTTGATCACCATGCCGGTGGTGTTGATGGCGATGTCGAGCTTGCCGAAGCGCGCCTTGGCCGCGTCGAACAGGGCGGCGACCTCGCCGGGCCGGGTCAGGTCGCCCTGGTGGGCGAAGGCGTCGGCGCCGGCCGCGCGCACCGCGGCGACGGTCTCTTCAGCTGCGGCGCGGGTGGCATCGCTGTTGTAGTGCACGGCGATGGCGCCGGCGCCGGCGGCGGCGAGTTCGCGCGAAATCAGGCCGCCGAGGTTCTTGGCGCCGCCGCCGATGACGACGGCCTTGCCGGTGAGGGAACGGTTGGGCATGGGGCTTGCTCCGGGAAAGTGGGGAAGTGAGGGCGCCGGCCGCATGCCGCGTTGACGCGCATGTGACCGAAGTCGTGTTTACATCGGCCTGGGTCCCCGGTGCTTTCACGATGTCCGACGCGCTGTCAGTTTCTCCGCCGCCGGCGATCCCGGTCGTCTCCGGCCACGGCCGGGGCCCACGCGAGTTGATGCGCCGCGAGCTGACCCTGGGCGACGGCGTGCAGTTCGCCTTCGCCGCCGAAAGCATCGCCCAGCCGACCCAGTGGAGCGTGCATCACGACCGCCACACCCTGATCGTGCATCTCGACGGCCCGATGCGCCGGCTGGAAACCCGCATCGAGGGCGTCGGCCGCCTGCGCGCGCCGCCGGCGGCCGGCGATCTGTGGCTGATTCCGGCCGGTCGGCGTTACCAGGGCGAGGCGCAGGGCGGCGAGATCGCCTACGCCGAACTGACCATCGACCCGGCCCGCTACCCCGGCCTGCGCGACAGCCCGGCCGGCGGCACCGACCTGGCCGCGCGCATGAAACACCACGACCCGCTGGTGCATGCGCTGGCCGTGCGGCTCGCCGGGCTGAGCGGCGAGTCCGACGACCTGGCGGCGATGCTGTGCGACGCGTTGAGCCAGAGCCTGTGCCTGCACCTGTTGCGCGAACACGGCGCCGGCGCCGCACCGCCGCGCGAGCCGTCGTCGCCGTTGAGTGCGCCGCAGCGGCGCCGGGTCGAGGACTACATCGCCTCGCATCTGGACCAGCCCATCCGCCTGGCCGCATTGTCGGCGTTGACCGGCCTGAGCACCCATCGCCTGCTGATCGCGTTTCGCGCCAGCTTCGGCGCGACGCCGATCCAGTACGTGCTCGCGCAGCGCTTGCAACGCGTGTGCATGCGCCTGCGCCGCGGCGACGACGACATCACCACCATCGCGATCGGCAGCGGTTTTTCCAGCCACAGTCATCTGTCGGCGGTGTTCAAGCGGCGCTACGGCATCACCCCGAGCGAATACCGCCAGCGCGGCTGAGCGCACACGCGCACGCCGGTTCGCCTGCGCCGCGGCGTGCGTCGCGAACGCAATTCGGCCGCCGATCCCTACCCATGCACCGCGATCCCTGTCGTCGGTCATGCCGACCATTCGGCCATGGTGCAAGCGCGGCCCGGCTCCAGCATGATCGCATCCACGATCGCGTTCGCCGCACGCCCGACCCGGCCCTGCCATCGGTCATGCCCACCAAACGCCCATGGCCGGGTCACGTTTTCTGGCTAGGATCGTCTCAATCTGCACGGACCGCGCGAGCGCCATCGCCGCGGCCGAGTCCTTTTCCCTGGAGCCCGCCGCATGCTGACCATTCGCGACCTCACCAAGACCTATGCCAACGGCGTGCGCGCGCTCGACGGCATTTCGCTGGACATTCCGCGCGGCATGTTCGGTTTGCTCGGCCCCAACGGCGCCGGCAAGTCGTCGCTGATGCGGACCCTGGCGACCTTGCAGGAGGCCGACGCCGGCAGCGCGATCCTCGACAACGGCGACGGTCCGGCCATCGACGTGCTGCGCGACAAGGACGCGGTGCGCCGGCAACTGGGCTACCTGCCGCAGGATTTCGGCGTGTACCCGAAGGTCAGCGCGCTCGACCTGCTCGAACACTTCGCCGTGCTCAAGGGCCTGACCCATCGCAAGCAGCGCCGCGAAGTGGTCGACGGCCTGCTGCACCAGGTCAACCTGTGGAACGTGCGCAAGCAGAAACTCGGCGGCTTCTCCGGCGGCATGCGCCAGCGCTTCGGCATCGCCCAGGCCCTGCTCGGCGATCCGCGCCTGGTGATCGTCGACGAACCCACCGCCGGCCTCGATCCGGAGGAGCGCAACCGCTTCCTCAACCTGCTGGCCGAGATCGGCGAAAACGTCGCGGTGATCCTGTCGACCCACATCGTCGAGGACGTCACCGACCTGTGCCCGAGCATGGCCATCGTCAACAAGGGCAAGGTGCTGCTCAGCGGCGAGCCGAACGCGGCGATCGCCGCGCTCAGCGACCAGGTCTGGCGCAAGCAGGTCAGCAAGACCACCTTGTCGAGCTACGAAACCCGCTTCACGGTGCTGTCGACGCGACTGGTCGGCGGCCAGCCGGTGATCCACGTGTTCAGTCCGGACTCGCCCGAGGAGGGCTTCGAACGCGTCGCGCCCGATCTGGAAGACGTGTACTTCCAGCGCCTGCGCCAGCACGCGCGCGTCGCGGCCTGAGCGGAGCATCCCGATGATCCTTGAATTCTTCCGCTTCGAGCTGCGCCAGCAGCTGCGCTCGCCGTTGCTGTGGCTGTTCGCGCTGCTGTTCGGCCTGATGGCCTTCGGCGCCGCCTCCAGCGACGCGATCCAGATCGGCGGCGGCGTCGGCAACATCAACCGCAACGCGCCGACCACCATCGCCACCTTCTACGGCATGTTCAGCCTGCTCGGCCTGCTGGTGATCGCGGTGTTCGTGTCCGGCGCCTTGTTGCGCGATTTCGAGCTGGGCACCGCCGACCTGTTCTTCTCCAGCCCGATGCGCAAGCGCGACTTCCTCATCGGTCGCTTCGCCGGCGCGCTGGCCGCGAGCCTGCTGGTGTTCGTGATGATCACCGTCGGCCTGCTGATCGCGCCGTACATGCCCTGGGTCGATCCCGAGCGGGTCGGCGCGTTCTCGCTGCAGCCGTACCTGTGGAGTTTCGCGGTGTTCGTGCTGCCCAACCTGATCTTCATCGGCGCCTTGCTGGCGCTGCTGGCGGTCACCGGGCGCAGCCTGCTGATCGTGTACCTGGGCGTGATCGGCTTCTTCGTGTTGCGCGGCGTGGCCAACAGCCTGCTCGCCGATCTCGACAACGAGTGGCTGGCGACGATGATGGACCCGTTCGGCCTGACCGCGTTCCGGCGCACGGTGCGTTACTGGTCCGCGCCCGAGCTCAACACCCGCCTGCCGGCGATCGCCGGTTATCTGCTGGTCAATCGCGCGCTGTGGATGGGCGTCGGCGTGGCGATGATCGCCGCTGCGTTCGCCCTGTTCAAACCGCAGCGCACCGGCACCGGCAAGGCCTGGTTCCGGCGCAAGCGCAAGGCGGTGGCGATCGACGCGCAAGCCGCGGGCAAGCCGGCGCCGAAGGTGCAGCCGACCTTCTCGGCCGCCACCGTGCGCACCCAGTTCCTGCATGCGCTGCGCTTCGATACCGTCGGCGTGCTCAAGAGCGTGCCGTTCCTGATCATGCTCGCCTTCGCCGTGACCAGCTTCCTGGCCAGCGCCGGCTCGGTCCAGAGCATCTTCGGCACCAAGACCTATCCGACCACCTCGCTGATGCTCACCGCGCTGCAAGGCAGCTACAGCTTCATGCTGATCTTCGTGGTGATGTTCTACGCCGGCGAACTGGTGTTCAAGGAACGCGGGGTCAAGCTGGCCGAAGTCGGCGATGCGATGCCGGTGCCCAATTGGCTGCCGCTGCTGAGCAAGTTCATCGCCCTGATCGCGGTGGTGCTGGTGTTCCAGGCGATCGGCGGCGTGGCCTCGATGGTCATGCAGTTGTTCAAGGGCTACAGCGCGCTGGAGCCGCTGCTGTACGCCAAGCAACTGCTGCTCGATTCGATCCCGTTCGTGCTGATGGGTGGGCTGGCGCTGGTGTTGCAGGTGTTGACCAACAACAAGTTCATCGGCTACGGCCTGTTGATCGTGGTGGTGATCCTGCAGGCCACGCTCGGCCTGATGCACTTCGAACACAATCTCTACAACTACGCCAACGCACCGGGCGCGCCGTATTCGGACATGAACAGTTACGGCCAGTTCCTCGGCGCGCGGCTGTGGTTCCAGACCTATTGGAGCCTGCTGCTGCTCGCGCTGATGCTGCTCGCCGCGGCGTTCTGGGTGCGCGGCGTGGCGCCGAGCCTGCGCGAGCGAATCAAGCTGGCGCGCGCGCGCCTGCGCGGTGGCCGCGGCATCGCCCTGGCGTTCGCGGTGCTGGCCTGGATCGCGGCCGGCGGCTGGATCTTCTGGAACACCAACGTGCTCAACCGCTACGTGCCGTCGGACGTGGCGATGGACGAGCAGGCGCGTTACGAAAAGGACTACCGCAAGTACCACAACCTGCCGCAGCCGCGCATCGTCGCGGTCGACAACGAAGTCGACCTGCGTCCGGAAACCCTCAGCGTGCGCACCCGCGGCCACTACGAGATCGTCAATCAGCACGCCGCGCCGATCGCCGAGTTCCATATCGCGGTCGATCCCGACGCGACGATCGAGAAGCTCGAGTTCGGCGGCGCCAAGCTCATCCACGACGATGCGCGCGTGGGCTATCGCATCTACCGCCTCGACCGGCCGATGCAGCCGGGCGAGCACCGCCAGTTGAATTTCGCCCAGTCCTACGCCCAGCGCGGTTTCTCCAACGAGCCGAGCAACACCCAGATCGTCGCGAACGGCAGCTTCTTCAACTCGTCGGTGTTCCCGAGCTTCGGCTACAACGAAGGCCGCCAGCTCAGCGATCGCAACGAACGCCGCAAGCGCGGCCTGGGCGAAGCGCCGCGCATGCCCAAGCTCGAGGACCAGGCCGCGCGCGCGAACCACTACATCGCCTCCGATGCCGACTGGATCGACTTCAAGACCACCGTATGCACCGCGCCGGATCAGATCGCGCTGTCGCCGGGCTATCTCAAGCGCGAGTTCCGTCGCGACGGCCGCCGTTGCTTCGACTATGCGATGGACCGGCCGATGCTGCCGTTCTACTCGTACCTGTCGGCGCGCTGGGACGTGCGCCGCGCCGAGCACGCCGGCATACCGATCGAGGTGTACTACGATCCCAAGCACGCCTACAACGTCGATCGCATGATCGACGGGGTCAAGAAGTCGTTGGACTACTACCAGGCCAACTTCACCCCGTATCAGCACCGGCAGGTGCGGATCCTCGAGTTCCCGGGCTATTCGCGTTTCGCCCAGAGCTTCGCCAACACCATCCCGTTCTCCGAATCGATCGGCTTCGTCGCCGACCTGCGCGATCCCGAAGCGGTCGACTACGTGTTCTACGTGACCGCGCACGAAGTCGCGCACCAGTGGTGGGCGCACCAGGTGATCGGCGCCAACGTGCAGGGTTCGACCATGCTGTCGGAATCGCTGTCGCAGTACTCGGCGCTGATGGTGATGGAGAAGGAATACGGCCGGGCCAAGATGCGCCGCTTCCTCAAGTACGAACTGGACCGTTACCTGTCCGAGCGCGGCGGCGAGCGTCTGGAGGAATTGCCGCTGTACCGGGTGGAGAACCAGCAGTACATCCATTACCGCAAGGGCTCGCTGGTGTTCTATCGCCTGCGCGAGGAACTGGGCGAGGCGACGGTCAATCGCGCGCTCAAGCGTTTCCTGGAAGACAAGGGCTACCAGAACCCGCCGTACACCACTTCGGCCGAATTGCTGGAGTATCTGCGCGCGGAGGCCAAGCCTGAGCAACAGCAACTGATCACCGATCTGTTCGAGAAGATCAGCTTCTACGACAACCGCGTGGTCGAGGCGAGTTCGAAGAAGCGTCCCGACGGCAAGTACGAAGTCAGCTTGAACCTGCACGCGGCCAAGCTGTACGCCGACGGCAAGGGCAAGGAAACCGCCGCGCCGCTGGACGACTGGATCGAGATCGGTGTGTTCGCGCGCGGGCCGTCGGGCAAGGAGGGCGACGAGAAGGTGTTGTCGCTGGAGCGTCGCCACGTTACCAAGAACGATCAGACGGTGACGGTGGTGGTCGATCAGGCGCCTTACGAGGTCGGATTCGATCCGTACAACAAGTTGATCGATCGGGTGCCGGCGGATAATCGCAAGAAGTTGTGATTGGCGGGTTCCGGGAGGTTGAGATCGGACTCACTGCCAAGCGGCGAATTGCATGCCCCCTTGGCAAAAGGGGGCGGACGCCCGGCGACAGCACGACGTAGTAAGCGATCCCCCGTGCGCGGGGGATTTGCTTTTGCGCTTTGTCCTTTTTTCTACGGTGGTGCGTCGCACGCCATCGAGGCAGGGTCGAAACCCGCGCAGTAGTTAGGTTTTCGCGGTCGCGGCTCGCGCCGCTCCTACAGGTAGGCCATGTGGCTTTCGCCTGAAGTCGAACTTCATTCCCAGCGCTGCGAAGCAACCAACTCGCGACAACAAAAGCACACCCGGAGGGCGACGCGCATGGATGCGCGTCGCGCGCCACCGGGACATGGATGTCCCGTGTGGCGCGTGCCCGCGAAAGCACCGCACTTGCGGGCACTTGATTCACAAAAAAGCGTTTTTCTTTGGTTACCTTTCTTTTGTCGCTTTAGACAAAAGAAAGTGACCCGCCGCTTTAGTGGCGGAAGCTTTTGATCCTGCTTGCGGCTCTAAAGGCTTCAAAGTTTTGAAGCTCTAGAGCTTATGAAGCCAAAGGCAAGATCAACGCCTTTCGTCCGCAAGCGGCCGAGTTACTTTCTTTTGTCAAAAGCGACAAAAGAAAGGTAACCAAAGAAAAACGCTTTTTTGTGAATCAAAGGCCCGCGCGTGCGGAGCATACGCGGGCATGCGCCACACGAGACATCCTGTCTCGGTGGCGCACGGCGCACATCCATGTGCGCCGCCCTCCGGGTGTGCTTTTGTTCTCGCGAGGTCGTGATCTCGCAGCGCTGGATGAACTGCAGGACTTCAAGCGAAAGCCGGATGGCCTACCTGTAGGAGCGGCGCAAGCCGCGACCGCGCCATCACGGCAACGGCGCGCGTTCGTCGTGGTTGCGCTCCCGCGATCGCGGCTTGTGACCGAAGGAAATCCAGTAGGACGCCGCTCCTACAGGGGCGACACAGGCAAACGCCAGTCGGGTAGGGGCCGAGCGCCCACAACGAAAGCCAGTCGCGACGACATTGCGATGCAATTTCGGGTGTCGATTGACTCGATAAGCAACCGAAACAAGCAATATCCGCCGCGCAAAAACACCCGATACCGCAATCCCTGTTCAGCCAAACGTCCCCAACCAACGACCGCCAGGCCCAACCCGCAACCCCCATGACCGCCCGCTAACGCCTCCACCCAGGCAAAACTGGCGGTTTGGTCCGGTTTCGCGTACAGTTCGCGCCGTTCAGCGCACGGCTGCCTCCCCGCAAGGGTACGTTTCCCAGGTTGCCTGTCGCCCCGCACCGAGTTCTCGGATTCGCCGGCGCGACTTTTTATCCCGCACGTCTTTCGTAGCGCAGACACGGCCCGGAGCTTCCGGCGTCGTCAAATTTAGATACTCGCAGCGCGGTTCAAGGGAACGCTGGGGTCATCACGCGATCGCTCTCGTTCGCGCGTCCGTTCCGTCGGATGCGCGGCGTTTGCGCACCGCGAACCACTGGAGTTCCAACATGACGTTTGAATCGCTTGGGCTTGCGCCCGCGCTGCTGCGCGCGCTGTCCGAACAGAACTACATCAACCCGACCCCGATCCAGGCCGAAGCGATCCCGCTGGCCCTGGCCGGGCACGACCTGCTCGGCGGCGCCCAGACCGGCACCGGCAAGACCGCCGCGTTCGGTCTGCCGCTGCTGCACCGTCTGGCCACCACGCCGGGCAACAGCCAGCGCAAGCCGCGCGTGCTGATCTTGGCCCCGACCCGCGAGCTCGCGCTGCAAGTCAGCGACAGCCTGCGCGGTTACGCCAAGTACCTGCGCCTGAACGTGCATGCCATCTTCGGCGGCGCCGGCATGGGCCCGCAGCTCGACGCGCTGCGTCGCGGCGTCGACGTGCTGGTCGCCACCCCGGGCCGCCTGATCGATCACCTCGAGCGCGGCAGCGCCAAGCTCGATGCGGTCGAAGTGCTGGTCATGGACGAAGCCGACCGCATGCTCGACATGGGCTTCCTGCCCGCGATCAAGCGCATCCTCGGCCGCCTGCCGCCCCAGCGTCAGACCCTGCTGTTCTCGGCGACGTTCGAGGCGCAGATCAAGCAACTGGCGCTGGAGTTCATGCGCAATCCGCAGCAGGTGCAGATCGCGTCCAACAGCGTCGTCGCCGATGCGATCACGCATCGCGTGCATCCGGTCGACGGCGGCCGCAAGCGCGACCTGCTGATCCAGATCCTCGCCTCGCGCCCGAACGATCAGGTGATCGTGTTCGGCCGCACCAAGCACGGCTGCAACCGCTTGTCCGAGCAGCTCGAAGAAGCCGGCCTGAAGTCGGTCGCGATCCACGGCAACAAGAGCCAGGCGCAGCGTCAGAAAGCCCTGCGCGATTTCAAGGCGAACAAGGCCCGCGTGCTGGTCGCCACCGACGTCGCCGCGCGCGGCCTGGACATTCCGAGCCTGCCGCTGGTGATCAACTTCGATCTGCCGATGGTCGCCGAGGACTACGTCCATCGTATCGGCCGCACCGGCCGTAACGGTCTGACCGGTGAAGCGCTGTCGCTGGTGTCGCCGGACGAGGGCGGTCTGCTGCGTCAGATCCAGCGCATCCTCAAGGACGATATCGAGATGGTGACGGTCGCCGGTTTCGAGCCGTCGCGTCCGATCCGCATGGGTTCGGATGCTCCGGGCGCGCGTCGTCCCGGCGCTCCGGGCGGCAACCGCGCCGGCGCCAACGCGCCGCGCAAGCCGGCGCATCGTCCGCACGGCAAGCCGCCGGCGCGTCATGCGCATGCCGGTCCGAAGCAGCACCGCGGTGGCGGGGCTGGTGCGGGTCAGCCGGGGCAGCGGCGCGATCGCAACGCGGGTTGATTGATCGGCGAGATTCGCCGGTGATGCAAAAAGGGTCGGCTTAGCCGGCCCTTTTTGTTTGGGTGGGTGTTTGGTGTTTGGGTTGGTTGCCGTGAGTCGTCATTGGCGTGCTTACGTCTGCAATTGCATCGCTGCTTGTGTAGCAGCGGCGCAGGCCGCGACTGTGGGAATGCGACTACGAATGTTGCGTCGTTGCCGTGATGGCGCGGTCGCGGCTTGCGCCGCTCCTACAGGGAGGCCATGCGGCTTTTGCCCGAGTTCGAAGTCGCGCAGTCCATCCAGCGCTGCGAGGCTTGTAACTCGCGTTAGCAAAAGCACACCCGGAGGGCGGCGCGCATGGATGCGCGCCGCGCGCCACCGGGACATGGATGTCCCGTGTGGCGCGTGCCCGCGAAAGCTCCGCACTTGCGGGCACTTGATTCACAAAAAAGCGTTTTTCTTTGGTTACCTTTCTTTTGTCGCTTTTGACAAAAGAAAGTAACTCGGCCGCTTGCGGACGAAAGCTGTTGATCTCGCTTTTGGCCTCAAAGGCTTTAAAGCTTTCAAAGCTGAAGCTAGATCAAAAGCTTCCGCCACTGAAGCGGCGGGTAACTTTCTTTTGTCCAGAGCCACAAAAGAAAGTCACCAAAGAAAAAGGCGTTCCTGTTTCGAATCAAAAGCCGCACGATCGGTGCTTGCGCAGGCATGCGCCACACGGGACATCCTGTCCCGGTGGCGCACGGCGTGCATCCTGCACGCCGCCCTCCGGGTGTGCTGTTGCTAACGCGAGGGAGTGACTTCGCAGCGCTGGGTGAACTGCGCGGCTTCAGACGTAAGCCAAGCCAAGGGCAAGACTAAAATTAGAGGCAAAGGCAAAGGCAAAGGCAAAGGCAGAGCAGAAGCAATCGAATTGCAGCAGCTGCACCACGCAATCCGAAATCAAACCTCTCCCAATCGCCCCGCCTCACGCCGATCACGCCCATTCTCCTTGGCGCGATACAACGCCGCATCGGCCCCATCGAACAGCGTGCGCACATGCGTGTGGATACCCGGAACGCAGGTGTACAAGCCGATGCTCAGGCTGACCCGCTGGTCGGCCGCGCCTTCGCCATAGCGCGCGTCGAGGTTGCGCATGTCGGCCAGGATCGCGTCGGCGACGCGGGCCGCGCCTTCGACGTGGGTGTCGGGCAGGATCACCGCGAACTCGTCGCCGCCGAATCGCGCGGCGAGGTCGCGCGGACGGCGCGCGTGCGAGGCGATGATCTGGGCGATCTGGCGCAGCAGTTTGTCGCCGGCGCGATGGCCTTCGGAATCGTTGTAGGCCTTGAAGAAATCCACGTCGATCAAGGCCAGCGACATCGGCGCGCGGGTGCGGCGCGCGCTCGACAGTTCGCGCTGCAATACGTGATCGAAACGGCGGCGGTTGCCGAGTTGGGTCAGGGTGTCGAGGTTGGCTTCGCGCCGCCAATGCCGCAGGTGGCCGATCAGCCACGCCAGGTAGGCCAGCGCGATCATCACGATCGTCGTCGCCGGCGGAAACCACACGTTGCCCAGGCGCAGCAGCAGCACGCTGCCGGCCGCGGTCGCCAGCGCGGTCGCGCCGAGGGTCAGCAAGGGGCGCTGGAAACGCGGGTGCAGCATCAGCAGGACCACGGCGAACAGCATCGCCGCGGCCAGCAACGCCTGCCACAGCGGCCGCAACGGCACGATCGCGCGATCGTGCAGCAGCATCTCGATCACGTTGGCCTGGTACTCGGCGCCGTGCATGCGCAAGTCGTCGGACATCGGGGTGAGGTAGCTCGGCACCAGCCCGGTCGCGGTCACGCCGATCACCACCCAACGCCCGCGCAGCAGGTCGGCCGGCACTTCGCCGTTCAACACGTCCGAATACGAAACCTGGCCGAAGGTGCCCGGCGGTCCGGCGAAGCGGATGCGCACGTAGTTGTCGCGCGTCCATTGGTAGGGCGAGCCGTGTTCGTCGGCGGGACGGCGCAGGCCCGGCAACGGGTTGGGCACGCTGGCCGGTTCCAGGCCGATCAGCGCCAGTGCGAGCGCGGGCCAGCGCGATTCGCCCAGGCCGGCCTTGAGGTACATGCCGCGGGTGGTGCCCTCGGCGTCGAGTTCGATGTCGGTGTGGCCCAGGGTGGTCGCGGCGGTCGCGATCACCGGGGTCGGCAGCACTTCCACCGGCGGCGCGTTCTGGCGCAGCGGCGCGGTGGTCACCGGCAGGGCGACGCGGCCGAGCCGGCGCATCGCGGTGGCGAGCGCGCGGTCGTGCTCGTCGCCGCTGCGGTCGGCTTCGGCCAGCACCAGGTCGAGCGCCACGCCGCGCACGCCGGCGTAGCCGAGGCGGTCGAGCATCTGCGCGTGGATGTCGCGCGGCCACGGCCATTGGCCGATCTCGTTGAGGCTGCGGTCGTCGATGGCGACGATCACCACGTCGTCGTCGGGTGCGTAGGTCCAGTGCGACAGATGCAGGTCGTAGAGGAAATCGTCGAGCCGCCAGGTCGCGCCGCTGACGGTCAGCAACGCGGCCAGGCCGCCGGCCAGCAGAGCGGCACCGCCACGCATCAGCCTGGACAGTGCGCTCGGGGTCATAAGGCCAGCAGCAACAAGGCCGCGCCGGCGGCGCCGGCGCCGTAGCACACGCGACAGGGCAGGCGGATCTGCTGGGCGGGGCCGTACGGGGCGGCGTAGCCGTCGTCTTCGAGCGTCTGCACGCGCACGTACCAGGTGCCGCCGCCGGGACGCTTGAGTTCCACCTGCGGCACGTCGACTTCCTGTTCGAGCAGCAGCTTGGCGAAGTCGGGCTTGCGCGCGATCTGCACGCGGTAACGCTGGCCGGGTTCGCCCTTCTGCCAGCGCAGGGTTAGCTGGCCCTTGGCCGCCTGCGGCGCTTCCAGGCCCGGATCGACCGGGGCGTCGCTGACGGTGAACGGCAGTGCATTGCCGAAACGGCCGGTGCGGCCGGTGGCGTCGCGCGAGGCGACTCGCCAGAAGTAGGTGCCGGGTGCGAGCGCGTCGTCGGGGCGGTAGCGCTGGCCCTTGAGTTCGGTGTCGACCAGCGGTTGTTCGAAGCGCTCGTCGCGCGCCAGTTGCAGGCGGGTGCGTTCGGCGTCGGCGGCGTGCGCCCATTCGAACCGCGGCCGCGGCACGCTCACGCTCTGGCCGTCGAGCGGGCTGATGGTCAGCGGCGGCAGCGGTTGATCGTTGACGGTGAACACGCGTTCGCTGTCGCGGCCGCTCAGGCCGTTGCCGGCGATCGCGCGCACCAGCAGGCGCTGGCGTCCGGCCGGCAGGTCGTCGATGCGAACTTGCGGGGTGTCGACGCGGCTTTCGTACAGCAGCACTTCCGGCGCGTCGTCGCGGACCACTTCGACCCGGTAGCCGATCGCGCCGGGCACCGGCGTCCACGCCACATTGGCCGGCAGCGATTCCAGCCGGGTGCCATCGTCGAGCAGGCTCGGCGCGGGCAGCAGGGCGATCGCGGCGGTGGGCGCGGTGCCGGCCGCGGCGACCGTGCCGAAGCCGGGCAACACCAGCACTTGGCTGCGTTGCGAACCGACCTGGACCTTGCCTTCGAGCACTTCGGTCGCATCCGCCGCGCCGCCGTCGCCGGCGCTGACGCGGAAATGGGTGCCGCGCACGCTGGAGGTCGCCGACGGGGTTTCGATGATGTAGCGCGAGGCCGGGCCCTTGGCCGGGATCACCCGGTTGCTGGTGCGGCCGCGCTGCAGGCGCATGCGCGTGTCGACCATGCCGGTGCTGCCGTAGCTGCTGAGTTCGTCGAACACGATGCGGCTGTTGTCCTGCACCATCAATCGCGAACCGTCGGCGAATTCCAGGGTCGCGCTGGCGCCGGGGCCGGTCTCCAGGCGATTGCCGATGCCGATGCGCATGCCTTCGCTGACCAATCGGGCCGGCGCGTTGTCGGATGCCAGCACGTTGACCGCGCCGCGCACCGCGACGACCTTGGCCTTCGCCGGTTCGATCCGCAGCCAGCCGATCGGGAACGCCATGCGCGTGCCCGGCGGCAGGTGATAGGGGTTGGCGATGCGGTTGTGTTCCTGCAGGCGGCGCCAATTGATGCCGGCCTTGAGGTGCTTGGCGCCCAGGTCCCACAAGGTGTCGCCGGGACGGACCCGATAGCTCCAATCCTGAGCCTGGGCCAGGCCGCAGCCGGCCAGCAACAGCGCCGACACCGCGAGGCAACGACCCAGGCGCCGGCAAAGCGCGGCGGCCGCGCGCCGATGGGCGGGCGTCGCGTCGAGGGGCGAGGGCGCAGTAATCGAAGGCATCCGTATTCCGGGCTGAGTGAGACGACGTGTGCCAGCAAGCAGCCGGCAGGAGGCGCAACAACCTGCAATTATGCGGCTTCGGTCACGTTTTTTCCGCCATCGGCCTGGCCGGGCGTGGCCTGGGGCGGACAGACGGTGTCGGCCAGTACCTAGATTGCGTGTGTCTCCAACCTGGATGCGACGATCGGCCGGCGTCATGCGGGCTGATTCAGTGCGTACTTTGGGAGGATCGTAGCGCCGATGGGTGGGGTTTGTGCGGTGGCTGCGGGGCAGCCGGTCGGCAGTGCCGCTTTTTGTGGGAGGGAGCTTCAGCCCCGACGCTCTTCGATCCGATCTCGACAGCATCTGGATCGGAAACAAAAGCGTCGGGGCTGAAGCTCCCTCCCACAAAAGACATCGGGGCTTTCGCGGGGCTTTAGGCGATTGAGCGATTGGGGGACTTAGTTGCTTGCCGTTTCGTTTGCCGTGTCGCTTGCGTGTTGAGCGATGATTGTTTAGTGGTGGTCGCGATGCTTTTTGTGGGAGGGAGCATTAGCCCCGACGCTTTTGTTTCCGGTCGAGGTTATGTCGAGATCGGATCGAAAAGCGTCGGGGCTGAAGCCCCTCCCACAATAGACTTCGCGGCATTCGCGCGGACTTGCGGCGCTTGAGCTATGTGCTTTATTCGAGATTCGAGAGACTATCGGTATCGGTATCGGTATCGGTATCGGTATCGCGCGTTCGTCGCGCAAGCTCACACCGACAACGCCCGCCGGTCTGCACCGGCGAGCGCATGCGCCATCGCGCGACTCAGCCCTTCTTCGCCGCGATCCAGCGCTCGATCTTGCCGTCCAGCACATCCAGCGGCACCGAGCCGTCCTTGAGCACTTCGGCGTGGAATTCGCGGATGTCGAAACGCGGGCCCAGCGCTTTCTCGGCGCGCTTGCGCAGTTCCATGATCTTGAGCTCGCCGATCTTGTACGCCAGCGCCTGGCCGGGGATGGCCATGTAGCGTTCGGCTTCGGCGGTGGACTGGGTTTCGCTTTCGGCCGAGTTGGCGAGCATGTAGGCGATCACCTGTTCGCGGGTCCAGCCCTTGCTGTGCAGGCCGGTGTCGACGACCAGGCGGATCGCGCGCCACAACTCGTTTTGCAGATAACCGAAGCGGTCGTACGGGGTTTCGTACACGCCCAGGGCGGTGCCGAGCGATTCGGCGTACAGGCCCCAGCCTTCGCTGAAGGCGGTCTCGCCGCCGAAGCGGCGGAACTTCGGCAGGTCGGTGAGTTCCTGCTGCAAGGCCAACTGGAAGTGATGGCCCGGGATCGCTTCGTGCAGGTACAGGTCTTCGGCGTCCCAGGTCTTGCGCGTGGGCAGGTCGAAGGTGTTGACATAGAAGATGCCCGGACGGCTGCCGTCTTCGCTGGGCCGCATGTAGGAACCGCCCGCGGCCGATTGCGCGCGGTAGGCTTCGACCGGACGGATTTCGAACGGCGCCTTCGGCGTGAGCGAGAACAACTCGGGAATCTTCTTGTTGATCTTCGCTTCCAGGCCGCGGTAATGCGCGAGCAGTGCAGGCTCGTCCTTGAAGGTGAAACGCGGGTCGTTCTGCATGAACTTGAAGAAGTCCTGCAGCGTGCCCTTGAACTTCAGCTCGACCAGGATCGAGTTCATCTCGCCGTGGATGCGCGCGACTTCGTCCAGGCCGATCTGGTGGATCTGCGCCGGGGTCATCGAGGTGGTGGTCGAACGACGCGCGTTGAACGCGTACCACGCCTCGCCGTTGGGCAACACGCTCATGCCCGCGGTATCGCGGGTGTGCGGCAGGTAATCATCGCGGATGAAATCGCGCAGACGTTTGTAGGCCGGCATCAGCTGGGTGTCGATCATGCGGCGGTATTCGTCGCTAAGGCGAGTCTTGTCGGCCTGCGAAAACGACGCCGGCAGATTCGCGACCGGCTTCCAGAACAGGCTGTCTTCGGGCTTGTCCTTGACCAGCGCATCGAGCTGCGAGACCACCTTGATCATCAGCGGCTTGGGCTGGACCACACCGCGCTTGATGCCTTCGCGGCTGTTGGCGATGAGTTGATCGAACACCACCGGCACCAGCGCGCCGCGCTTGAGCCAGTTGTCGTAATCGGCAACGGTCTTGAACGGCTGCGAACCGGTGCCGGAACCGAGCTGGGCGACGCTGGAGGCGAAATTGCCGAACTGGTTGATCGGCTGCAGCCAGGTCGGGTAGCGATCGGATTCCAGATCCATCTTCGCGTTGCGCACGAAGATTTCGTAGCTCAGCAGGTCCTGCGCGGACAGGCCCTGCGAGCCGACCGCTTCGATGGTCTTGAGCCAGCGCTGGGTGAACTCGCGGCTTTGCTTGCGGAACTGCGAACTGGCGAAGTTGGGCAGTTGATCGTTGTAGCGCGCATCGCCTTGCGCGGTGGCGCGCAGCGGGTTGAGCTTGAGTTGCTCTTCCCAGTACTGCTCGTACAGGCGCTGGAGCTTTTCGGCCTTGGTCTGCACGGTGACCGCGGGCGCGGCGGCCGGCGTGGATTGGGCGAACGCGGGCAGGGCGAGGCACAAGGCGCCGGCCAGCGCGATCGATACGGCCATGCGCAACGGCAGCGAGGTGGTCGGCGAAGCGATCGCGGTCGCGGCGGCCTGCGACGGGCGGCCCGGCGACGGGCGCGGGCGGCGGAGCGGGGACGAAGTCATGCGGCATCGATCCGGACGGATGGAATGGCAGGCTGGCGCGCGCTTCGCGCGAAGGCATGAGCCGAAGGTCATGCGGGGATGAGGGCGAACGAGACGCGGGTGGCGCTTGTCGCTTGAGATTCTTCGAGGCGGCGGTTTGGGCCGGTCTTATCGAGATGCGTCGCCTGTTTGCTCGTCATTCCCGCGTTCGCGGGAATGACGGTCTGGATGGGTGGCGCTGAAGTCTCTGAATTCCCGCCTTCGCGGGGATGACGGCTTCAAGCACTGCAGCGCGGTAAAAAAAGTCGCGCGATCCTCAATCCGCCGCCGCCTCGTCGCGCAGCTGATTGGCGCGCGCATGGCCCAGATAGCCATGAATCCACACCCGCAACAGATAGATCAACGGAATCATCGCGAACGCCGCCAGCATCTTGTAGCCGTAGTTGACCGTGCTGATCGCCAGGAACTGCGGGATCGGCCAATGCTGCGGGCCGAGCACGAAGGCGATGTACAGCACCACGAAGCTGTCGACCAGTTGCGACACCGCGGTCGAACCGGTCGCGCGCAGCCAGATGTGCTTGTCGCCGGTGGCGCTGCGGATGCGGTGGAATACCGCCACGTCGATCAACTGGCCGAGCATGAAGGCGACCAGCGAGCCGCCGATGCTCCACATGCCCTGGCCGAAGATCGCCGCGAACGCGGCCTGGTAGTCCGGCACGCCCTGCGCCTGCGCGGCCTTGACCCACCAGCCGGCCGGCGCCAGCGCGATCGCGGCGAACGCGAACAAGAAGCCGTAGGCGATCAGGATCGCCGCCAGCCACGAGATCAGGCGCACGCCGCGGCGGCCGAAGAATTCGTTGATGACGTCGGTCATCAGGAACACCACCGGCCACAGCAGGGTGCCGGCGGTGAAGTTGAGCGAGCCGGTCTGGCCGAACAGATTCCATTGCAGCGGAGCGATGCCGAGGGTGTCTTCCAGGGCGAAGATCTTGACCCCGATGAACTCGGCCAGCGCCGCGTTGACGCAGAAGAACGCCGACAACACGATGAACAAGCGCAGCGAGCGATCCTGCAAGGTGCGCGTGCCTTCGCCGCCGGCGAACGGAATGCTGGACTCGCCCGCGCTCACCGCTTGGGCCTCACGCGATAGATCACGCCGCTCTTGTCGTCGCTGAACAGGAAACTGTCGCGGCCGGTGTGCAGCACGTCGCAGGGACGGCCCAGCACCTTGCCGTCGGCGAGGAAGCCGTTGATCAGATCGCCGCCGCTGCGGCCGTCGGCCTTGACCCGCACGAGGCGATAGCCGTGGTTGAGCGCGAGCTTGCTGGCGCCGTGCAGCGCGACCACGTATTCGTCGCTCAACTGACCTTTGTCGCTGGCCGGGAACCAACCGAAGCCGAGTGCGGACGCGTGAGATGGGAAATAAGCGAAGGTCTTGGGCGCGCTCGCGCAGCCGCTCTTGCGCGGAAACTTCGGATCGGCCAATGCCTTGCCGTTGCTGTAGTAGCAATACGGCCAGCCGTAGTCGGCGCCATCACTGACCACGAACATGGTTTCGTCGGGCTTCTGGTCGCCCAGGTGATCGGAGCCTTGATTGGTCGCGTACAACTTGCCGTCGCGGTACAGCAGGCCGACCGCGTTGCGCAGGCCGCGCGCGTAGAAGCGGCGCTGGCTGCCGTCGGGATTCATCTGCAGGATCGCCGCGCGCACGTCTTCTTTTTCCACGCAGGCGTTGCAGCTGCTGCCGACCGAGACGTACAGCTTGCCGTCGCCGAAGGCGAGGGTGCGGGTCAGGTGCCAGCCGCCGTATTTGTAGCTCAGGCCGTAGTCGGGAAAGCTCGCGAGCACTTCGGGTTCGGACGAAGGCTTGAGGTCGCCGTTGCGGTAGCGATAGCGCAGCAGCTTGTCGGTGTTGGCCAGGTACAGCCACGACTGGCCGGCGGCGTCGGTGTGGAAGGCGACGCTGTTGGGGTTGCGCTGCTTGTCCAGGTACACCGAGACCTTGCTGTAGCGCTCGGTCTTTTCGTCCCAGCCGTCGAGCGCGTACACGCGGCCGAGCTTGTTGTCGCTCAGGTCGTGCATGTCGGTGACGAACACCCGGCCGTCCGGGCTGCGGGCGAAGAAGCGCACGCGCTTGAGGCCCTGCACCACCGGCACGATGTCGAGATTGGCCGGCAGGTTGAGCGAGAAGCTGCGGCCGTCGTCGAGCTTGACCGGATGCGGCGTCAGCGGCGTGGCGGCGGCATCGGCCGGAGCGGCGAATACCGCGCTGCCGCACAGCAACGCGGTCGCGGCGAGGGTGCGGACCAGACTGGCCAGAGCAAAGGTCATGAAGTGCGCTCCGAATCGGCAGGGGCGCCCGCTGCGGGCGCGGAGAAGGGAATGGTCGCCGGCGAGACCGCGCCGCCGGAGATGATGAAGCTCATCGCCTGGTCGACGGTCCAGTCGGTCGGGGTGATCAATTCGACCGGCACGATTTCCAGATAACCCGAGGTCGGGTTGGGCGTGGTCGGCACGTACACCGCGGCGAGTTCGCGGCCGGTGCCTTCCTCGCGCATGACCTTGGTGACGAAGCCGATCGACTTCATCTGGTTGTGCGGGAAATCCACCAGCACCACGCGCTGGGTGCCGTCGGGCTTGGTCTGCAGGATGTCGAGCAACTGGCGCGCGCTGCCGTAGATGGTGCTGGCCAGCGGGATGCGCTTGATCATCGCTTCGAACCAGCGCAGCACGGTCTGGCCGACGACGCGCCGCGCCATCGCGCCCGACAGCAGGATCACACCGACGGTGGCGACCAGGGCGATCGCGGTCTGCACCCATTGATCGTTCAACCAGCCCAGTGCGTGCGGATGATCCAGGGCGAGGCTGTGCAGCAGCGGGCCGACCAAGGGGCGGCTGGTGTCGGACAGCAATACGAATACGAACTTGACCACGACCCAGGTCAGCCAGATCGGCAGCAGGGTCAACAGGCCGGTGAGGAACAGGCGTTGCAGATTGGGCGGGCGCATGGCGCGGATTGTAGGGGAGGGCGGTGGGTTGCGTGATGTCGGGGCGGTGCTTGGTTTGGCGGTGGTAGTGGGGAGGTGGTGCGTGAGTGGTGGATGGCGCGGTGGGGCTTGGGCGGCTACGTCTCGTTGCGCGGGCTAGAAGCAAATCCCCCGCGCCGGTCGATTCGGGGCTCCGGGGCGCGACGTCGGGCGCTCGCCCCCTCACAAAGTGGGCGATGGTTTTCGTGGCTTCGGTTGGATGTGGGGGTTGCCAGCGCTCGGATAATGCGTGCGAGCGTTCGGATAACGACTGCGAGCACTCGGACGATTCACGCTATGCGCCTTCGATCAGGCGCGCTAACCCATCGCCCACTTTGCAAAAGGGGGCGAGCGCCTTGCGCAGGCACGAAGCCGGATCATTACCGCGGCGCGGGGGGGTTGCTCTTGCGCGACACAACAAGAGCCAAAACCAAACCCCGCCTCAGCGCTCGCGCACCAACCGGAACCCCACATCGTCATACCCGCGCCCCGCGCTCAGCGGACGCAGCGCGGTGCCGCTGCGCCAGGAACCGCCGCCGACCTGGCGCTGCTGGCAGTTGCGGCCGCAATCGGCCGACCACATCGACAAGGCGCGGCCGTTGCTGCCTGGCATGCGCTGGGCTTCGTCCGCGGTCGGCAGGCGATAGCGGCGGCCGGTCTGCTGGCTGTACCACTGCGCATAGGCTTCGGCGTCGGCGATCGACACGCACACCACCGGTTCGGCCTCGGTCTGGTCGAAACCCGGCGCGCGCCAGTCCTTCGGCGCGATCACCCGCAGCAGCGACACGCGCTCGCGGCACAGCGCCGGCGCGCGTTGATGGGCGCTGACGAAACGCGCGTATTCGCCGCGGCTGACCGGACGCGGATTGAAGCTCACCGCGACGCTGGCGGCCGGCGCGACCGCGCTGGTGGCGACCCCGCGCGCGACCGGCGTGTTGCCGGCGATGCCGCGCGCCTGCGCGACCAGGCGGGTGGACACCGCGCGCGGTAGGCCGAATTCCTCGGCCAAGGCGATCACCTTGCCGGCATCGGCGCCGTCGCCGCGGCGCGCGGCTTGTTCGAGCCGGGTCTGCAGCGCCTGCGCGGCTTTTTCGCGCAGGCCCAGTTGCGCCGGCGAATCGGCGGTGCCGGTCTGCTGGCCCAGCGCGGTGGCGTTGACCAGATGCTCGCGGGCGCGCTGGTCGCGGCCTTCGCGCAGATCGCGCGCCATTTCCTCGGAGAACGCCTGGGTCAGTTCGTTGACCACCACCGCGACTTCCGGATTGGTGCTGTCCAGATGCCAGGCGGTGAGCAGGCTGTTGTAGGCGTTGGCATCGGCCGGCGAGGCCAGCCGGCCTTGCGCGATGTAGCCGCGCGCGGCCTGCAGCGAATCCTGCAGCGGCGCCTGCGGCAGCGGCGCCATCATCGCCTGGGTCGGGTCTTCGCTCGCGGTCGGCGCGGCGGTCTTGTTGGCCGCGTCCGGCGCGACCCGGAAGAAGCCGTCCTGCTCGACCCGGTTCAAGGCGAAGGCGATGGTGACCACCGCGATCGCCAGCACCGCCAGCCCGGCCCAGGCCGGCGTGGCCCAGCGCTTGAGCGGACGCAACCGGCTGGCCATGCGGCCGAAGCCGGTCATCTGCCCGCGGTGTTTGATTTCGGCCAGCGCGACGGCCATTTCGGCGGCGTCGTCGAAACGCTGGTCGGGCTGCTTGGACAGCGCGCGGTTCATGAAACGCTGCCAGTGCTTGAGCGGCGGCGGCAGTTTCGGAATCGGGTTCTGCGCGTGCATCACCGCCATCGACAGCGCGTCGGGCGCTTCGAACGGCAGCCGTCCGGTCAGCATTTCCCAGCACAGCACGCCGAGGCTGTAGAGATCGGCGCGGCCGTCGACTTCCTCGCCGCGCGCCTGCTCGGGCGCCATGTACGCGGTGCTGCCCACGGCCAGGCCGGTCGCGGTCATGCGCGCGCCGAAGCCGCGCCGCAGGGCGATGCCGAAGTCGGCCAGCAACGGCCGCTCGGTGACGTCGAACAACACGTTTTCTGCCTTGACGTCGCGATGCACGACGCCGCGCGCATGCGCGTATTCCAAGGCCGACAGCAGCGGTTCGACGATCGCGATCACGTCGGTTTCGCCGCGCGCGAAGCCTTGCTCGATGCGCTTGCCCAGGTGGCCGCGCGGCAGGAACGGCATGGCGTAATAGGGCAGCCCGTCGCGGGTGCGGCCGACCTCGTGGATGCCGACCACGTGCGGATGTTCCAGCCGCGCGATCGTGCGCACTTCGTTCTCGAAGCGGCGCCGGCTGACCTCGTCGGCCAGGGCATGCGGCAGCATGATCTTGATCGCCACTTCGCGCCCAAGCGCGATCTGCTCGCCCAGGTAGACCGTGGACAAGCCGCCGTGGTTGATGATCTCGCGCAGCCGATAGCCCGGAATTTCCGGCATCGGAACGCTATTGGCATCGTTTTGTGGTGTGAAAGTCGACATTCGCGGCCCCGTGTCGCGACTGCACAGCATACGCTGCCGCAGTGCCCGCGTGAGGCCTAGTGTGTCTTTTCTGTGCCTTTACTTACAAGTAGCGGCGCGATCGAACTTGCCGGTCGCGTCGGTCGCCATACCCGAACGGCGTGCAACGAATGGCGACCGGGGTCTCATTGCGCGATGCGGTCGCGTTTGCGCCGTACGTACAACTGCTTGCGGACCTTCGCCACGACTTCGCCGGAGGCGTCGACCACGTCGGTGTCGAACCAGCGCAGGTACTTGTCGCCGCCGGCGGTGGCCGCGCGCAATTCTTCCAGCACCGTGTCGTCGAGATCGAACTGGGCATGCACGGTGCCGCGGCCGGGTTTGACGAATTCGATCGCGCCGGCGCGGTCCCAGACGATGTAGTCGCGGCCCAGCGCGTTCATCGCCAGCAGCATCCAGAACGGGTCGGTCATCGAGAACAGGCTGCCGCCGAAGTGGGTGCCGACGTAGTTGCGGTTCCACGGCCGCATGCGCAGCTCGACCCGGGCATGGCGGTAATCGTCGGCGATCCGGACCACCCGGATGCCGGAAAACAGGAACGGCGGCCACAGGTTCAGGCCGAGTCGCAGGGTGTTGGCTTTCATGGGCAGGGCGGTGGCTAAGGCGTGCCTAGCCTGCCATACGGGTGCGTATAGTCAAGTCGAAGTGCCGAGGCGGCCTGTTCAGGTCGCCTCGGCGGGGTCGCGCCTCGCCCAAGCCGGCTCAGGGCGAGCCGGCTCAGTCCGGTTCAAAACGGGCCGGCTCGAACAGGGCCGGCTCAGAACAGCAGCGAAGCCATCTTGCGGCGGTAGCGGCCGATCAAGTCTTCGTCGGCGACCACCCGGAACGCGTCGATCAGCGCCTTGCGCGGCAGGCCGTCCTGGTAGGCGCGGTCGCGCCGCAGCAGTTCGATGAACTGCTCCAGCCCGGCTTCGTCACGGCCGGCGGCGATCTGCCGCGCGCCGAGCAGGTAGCGCGCCTGCAGGTCGTCGGGCTGGGCGGCGATGGCGGCTTCCAGGGTCTCGACCGGCGGCGCGTCGCGGGTCACGGCGAGGAAGTTCAGGCGCGAGCGGGCGCGCAGGCTGCGGTCGTCGGTGGCGAGGTTGGCGGGCAGGGCGTCGAGCAACTGCTCGGACTCGGTGGCCGCGCCGGTGGCGAGCAGGGCCAGGGCCAGGTCGAGCTTGAGTTCGGACTGGTCGGGGTGCTCGGCGACCTCGTGACGCAGGCGCACGACCTCGGCATGCAGGTCGACCGGCGGCGCTTCGACCGGCGCTTCTTCCTCGACCGCCGGCGCGGCCGGCTCGATGCCGTGGTGCTTGAGGAATTCGCGCACCGCGCTTTCCGGCAGCGCTTCGGCGAAGCCGTCGACCAACTGCCCGTCCTTGACCAGGAACACGGTCGGGATCGAGCGGATCTGGAACGCCGCGCCGAGCTGCTGTTCGGCCTCGACATCGACCTTGGCCAGTTCGAACGCGCCGTTGTAGTCGGCGGCGAGTTTTTCCAGGATCGGCCCCAGGGTCTTGCACGGCTGGCACCACTCGGCCCAGAAGTCGATCAGGACCGGCACCTGCAGGGATTTTTGCAGCACCTCTTCCTGGAATCGCTCGGTGGTGGCGTCGAATACGTGGGGCTTGGCGGGTGCGGTCATCGGCGGGCTCATGGTTCGTACGCGGGGGTTGCTCCCCGAGATGGGGACGGTGCGCGTCGCAGGCAAGCGCGCCGCGCGGCAGCGCACGCTAGCATGGCGCGATGAATCGCTCATCGACATCGTCTGCATCCAAATCGTCGGCATCGACCTCGGGGTCGTCGACCTCAGGCTCATCGACGACAAGCCCATCGACCTCAGGCCCGTCGTCGTTGCACGCGCGCGCCGCGCGCTGGGTCGCCCTGGCCGCCGGGTTGTGCGGCCTGGCGGCGCTGTACGGATTCGGCGCGGCCCTGGACGGCTATTCGCAGCGCCTGCATCCGCCGGGCCTGCTCGGCGCGCGCGGCATCGACCACGCCGCGGCCTTCAACCTGCTCGGTTTCGCCCTGCCGGGGCTGGCGCTGGCCTGGGTCGGCTGGCGCCTGCGCGAACGCCTCGCCCAACGCAGCCGCGCGACCCGCGTCGGTGCGTGGATGTGGAGCGTATCGGCGCTGGCGTGGGCGGCGCAGGGCGCGTTCGTGCTCGATCCGGCCAATCTCGACGCGCAGTCCAGTCGCCTGCATGCGGCGATGTGGTTGTTGTGGGCGCTGGCCTTCGTCGCCGGCGCGTTGCTGGTGGGCCTGGATGCGATTCGCCGCCCGGGCGAGCGCGGCCTTGCGCTGATCGCGTGGCTGGCGGCCGCGGCGATGGTGATCGTGCTCAGGGACGGCCAGTTCGGCCTGACGAGCGGGCCGATCGCGCAACGGCTGGCGTTGTGTGCGTGGCTGGCGGCCTATGTCGCGATGATGTGGCGCGAACCCAGGCGGCCTTGAGCACGCAGCCGTCCGGCGCGCGCGACGTGCGATTTTATTTGCGCCGAACCGCGTCGATCGCCGATCGCGCCGCCGCGATGCGCGCCGGGTTGCCCGGCGCGCGTTCGAATCGTGGGCGCAAGAACTTCAGACCGATCGCGGGCGCGTCACTCCGGTCCGGGGCAGAACCGGGTCATGCACCACTGGCGTTCGCGCTGGCACAGGCTCAATTGCGCCGGCGTCTGCGCCGCGGCGCGACAGGCGCTGTATTCGGCGGCGCATTCCAGGCATTGCGGCGGCAAGGCGGCATAAGCCGGCGCGATCGAGGCCAGGGCGAAACCGCTCAGGGCGGCGAACACGCCGGTGAATACGAGGCTGGACATCTTCATGGATTGCATTCCTTGCGATGGAGGGGCGCCGCGTCGTCGCGGCATGATTTCAGCGGTCGATGAATCCAGGCGCGTGCATTACCGCCTGAATCATGGCGTCTGGCAATGGCCGCGCATGCACAGGCGGTACATGACATCGCAGTCCAGCTGCTGGCCGGGATAGTTCAGCTCGTTTTCCAGCAGGCATTGCTTGAACATGGCCTCGCAGTCGCAAGGCTGGCTGGCCTGCAAGGTGGCGACGAAGCCGAACCCGGCCGCGGCAAGCGCGATCGAAGCGGTGGTGCGCAGCCATGCGGTGGTCATCGGCGCTTGCCTCGGGTGAGCGGTTCGGTGAGCGGCGTGGTCGGATCAAGAGCCGATGCCGCAACAAGGCCAGTCGTGATCGGCGCCAACCGCGGATCGGAATCCGCGGCGGCCTTGTTGCGGCAACGGCAAAACAGCGATGCGGATCAGGGGCAACGGTCCAGCCGGCACTGCCGGAACGCCGCGGCGCATTGCGCTTTGTCGGACGGCACCGAGGCGGTTTCCAGGCAGTGGTCGTAGCGATCCAGGCAGTACTGGCACGGCGGCCCGGCTCGAACCGGCAGGGCGGTGAAGGCGAAGCCGAAGCAGCCGGCGGCGAGCGCGCCGATCAACGTCCAGGATTTCATCTCGAACTCCCTTTCCAGGCGGCCGCGGACGGGCCTGTTGCGGTGGCGATCCAACTTTGCACAACTGCGTTCGCGGCGCTGTGACTTATGTCATTCCAGGGCCGTGACCGCCGTGACCGAGTTCACGGGCACGGCAATGCGCGCGCCAGCGGCGGTGTTCGAGATGCGGACGTTTTGTCAGTGGTCGCGTCGTGTCTGCATGCGTCGCGCGAAGGTCGCGGTGCGCCGGTGCGCCGGTGCGCGCGACGATGCGGGCCGATGCCGCGTCGTGGTGGGTCGCACGCTGCGTGCGATCTCATGATCGTGGTCGGTGCAAGAGCGCAGCGGGTGCGAATCGTTTTCGCGAGGTGCATCGACGACCGGTCTGCAGCCAATCGCATTCGCGCCGTCGCGAGACTTCGACGTTCGCAAAAAACGACGCCCCGACCGCGACACGGCCGGGGCGCGCAGGCCGACTCCGCGCGCAATCCCGCGCGGAACCGGCGAAACGACAGGTTCAGAACGTCTGCTTGTAGACCTTGCCGTCCTTCATCACGAACTCGACCTTCATCACCGCGTTGATGTCCTCGACCGGATTGCCGGGCACCGCGACGATGTCGGCGCGCTTGCCGGTCTCGATCACGCCCTGGTCGTCGACGCCGAGCACTTCGGCGGCGCGGATCGTCGCCGCCTGCAAGGCCACCGCGGCCGGAATGCCGGCTTCGACCATGTACAGGAATTCGCGCGCGTTATCGCCGTGCGGGCCCACGCCCATGTCGGTGCCGAAGCCGATCTTGACCCCGTTCTTGTAGGCCTTGGCCGCGGTGTCCTGGATCAGCGCGCCGATCCGCGCGGCCTTGGGCCGCACCACGTCGGGGAAATAGCCGTCGATCTTGGCCTTGTCGGCGACGAAACGGCCGGCGTAGATGGTCGGGATGTACCAGGTACCTTTCTGTTTCATCAGCGACATGACCTCGTCGGTCATGTAGGTGCCGTGTTCGATCGACGTCACTCCGCCGAGCACCGCGCGTTTCATGCCCTCCGCGCCGTGCGCGTGCGCGGCGACGCGATAGCCGTAATCGCGCGCCGTATCCACGATCGCCTTGACTTCCTCCACCGTGAACTGCGGCGCGTCGCCGGACTTGGCGTACGACAGCACACCGCCGGTGGCGGTGATCTTGATCACGTCGCTGCCTTCCTTGTAGCGCTGGCGCACGGCCTGGCGGGCGTCGTCGATCGAATTGATCACGCCGTCGGTCGGGCCGGGCGGGCCGATCAGGTGCGACAGCGCGTCGTTGTAGCCGTTGGTGGGATCGGCGTGGCCGCCGGTGGTGGCGATCGATTTGCCGGCCGCCCAGATGCGCGGGCCTTCGACCAGCCCCTGGTTGATCGCATCGCGCAGGTGCGGACTGACCTCGCCGCCGAGATCGCGCACGCTGGTGAAACCGGCCTGCAGGGTCTTGTTGGCGTAGCCGACCGCGCGGAAGGCGAAGTCGACTTCGTCCAGGCGGAAGCCTTCGGAATAGCTTTGCGGGCTCGACTGCGAGCCCAGATGCACGTGCAGATCGGTCCAGCCCGGCGTGCAGGTGTGCTGCGACAGATCGATGCTGCGCGCGCCCGGCGCCTCGGCGCGGCCGTCGAGCACCTGCTCGATCTTGCCGTCGCGCACGACCACGGTGCGCGCGCCGAGCACCTTGCCGCTGCGCGCGTCGAACAGTTTTCCGCAGTGCAGGGCGAGCGGTTCGACCGGGACGGCGGCGGCGAGGGCGGGCGCGGCGAACGCGCCGGTCGCGGTGGCGAGGGCGATCGATACAGCGAGGGACAAGCGGGTCATGGGCGATTCCGGCAGGAGTGCGGGCGCGAACCCGCGGTGGAGATCCGCCGCTGCGCGCGCGGCGAATCGCGATTTGCATCGGCCAGGGGAATCGCGCAACCATCCCCTGCGCGACCGTCGAAGCTTCTGGAGCATGCAATCGACCGTGGCGATGGGTCAACGTGACTAACGTACTAGGCGTCGGCGCGGGTGATGTGCGCGATGGGGCGGCTCGCCGCCGATGTGCATCGTCTCGGCGGGATTCGGCTCGGGCGCCGCCTTGATCCGATCCGTCGTGTAATCCGAGTCCTTCGATACGGCCCTGAGCGCGCTCAGGGTCGAGTCCAGAGCTTCATTCCCATCCCAGGAGCGATACCGATGAAAAGAACGAGACCCGTCAAAAGATTCGGCATCGTGATCGCCGCCTTGTTCGCGCTGACCAGCGTCAGCGCGTTCGCCGAAGGCGACGGCCAACATGGCGGCCAAGGCCAGGGCGGTACCGATCGCAGCAATTCGCAGGTGATCTGCCGCACGGGAGAAAGCGCAGTGGCGGTGCAGGGCGCGGATGGCAAGATCATATGGACTTGCACGACCAGGGGTTTGTCGGTCCCGCTGTAGCTACCGTCCAGCTGTCGAGTCGCCAATAGCATCGATGGGACTTGCCGGGGCGGCGCCACTTGAGCTCGCGGCCGCAACGCCGCGCGTGCGGTGTTGCGGCGGCGATTTTTTTTGCATCGGAAAAGGGCGCCGCCCGTCGGTTTCCGCATGCGGCGGCCGAAACGCTTGCGGCAGGCAAGCCGGTCGGGCGAGGGGCGGCCTGGCTAAAGCTCCAGCCACCCTCAGCCCGTTGGCAATCGGGCCGAGGGTTGGCGCTTGCGTCAGCGGACGGATCGATCAGGCAGGTCGGTCGTGTGCGCTTCGCAGCCTTGGATGGATCGCCGCATTCTTATTGCCGCTGTGCGTCGCCGTCGACGCATTCGCCGATGCCCCACCGCGTGGAGCGGCGGCTGTCATCGCCATTCGCACCAGGCGTTGCGGTAATAATTGATGTCGCGGTGATTGTCCGGCCAATCGCCCATTACCGGGCAAAACGGCTTTTTTCTGTAGCTGAAGCGGCATCGCAGCGCGCGCATTTCCGGCTTCCAATAGACTGGCTGCCAGTCCTCCACCTCGTCGAATCGTTCCGAGTCGGCGGCAACCTCGTACTCGAAACGAACTGCCTGCATATATCCATTAAGGGTTCGTTGTTGCATGGTGATCACGTAGGCGCAGCGCCAGTCGTTGACATCCTCGGCGTGCGCGGCGATATCCAGGTCCTCCAGGCTCTCCGGGTATTTGTTTTCATGTTCGATGTACCGGTCCCACTCGGGCCGCGCGAATCGTTCCCACATCTCGCCGCCGAGAGCGGTCAGGCCGTAGTAGGCCATCTGTTCCAGCTCGAAGCCGTTGTGGCCGAGCAGTTCGGCGCGGATGCTCGCCAGATCGCCGGGCACCGGTTGGTCGTCGTAGCGCTCGATGGCGATCCAGCCTCGCGCGACGAGCGCGCATAGCGTTCGCGCCAGTTCGTCGAACGGCATGCCGTGGCCTTCGCAATTGAAAAAAAGTTGGATCGTCGTGCGATCCCAGGGCGGGCCTTCGGGCAAGGCGAGGGTCGGCAAGGCAAATTGATGTTCAACCGACCGACGCAGCAGCCAGTATTCGCCACGAGTGAGGCGTAGAGACATGGAGTCGAGGGCCGAGAGCGGCCGGGTTGCGAATGCAATGCTTCGAACGAAGCGAGCGGGACGTTACGCCGGCCGTGCGGCACGGTCAAGCGACGCGCGAACGGTCAGGCGCGTGGCGCTGCGACCGGTTCCTGCGCCGCGATTGCGCCCGTTGCAGTGGGCCGTCATCCGGCGGATGGCGGCATGGACATGCCTGCCGCGCAGGCCTCGCGCGCTTGCGGCGGGTGTCGCGGCCGGCTCGAGGCGGCGGCAAACCATACGCCCGGCAATGGAGCAATGCCTCGTCGACGCAGCGCGCATGACATGCGCCATCCGTGCAAAACGGCACGGTCCGAGTGCATTTTCGCGACGACGTTAGCCGATTGTGGCCGTTCATCCGATTTGCGACGCTTGTCGCCGGCGGAAGGCTCGTGCATGGTAGCGCTCGCCTGAGGCCGTACGGACCGGGACTTCAGGCGGTCAACGCAGCGCGAATCCGGTTCGCCAGCGCGAGTCGAACCCCAATGAACAAACTCCTTCTCCAGATCGCCGCGGCCGCTGTCGTGGTGGTGTCGTTTTCCGCTTCGGCCGTCGACGTGCAACCGGCGCCCGCGCCGACCAACAGCGGCGGCGGGTTCCAGACGCTGCCGAAGAACTGCCCGGCGGGCAAGTCGGCACGCATCATCTACGACCAGAAAGGCGCGCCGATCGGCGTGGTCTGCGCTTAACGCCGCGGACAAATCCGCTTTGGGCGAGCCGCGAAGGTTCGCCTGAGCGCTTGGCGATCGAAGACGAAGCCGCGGCGGATGCCGCGGCTTCGTTGCGTTGATGCCGCAGCGATGTCGATGCGCGCGCCAAGTCGGGGGATGCATCGAATGCGACCCGCATATCGCGCAGGCCGCGGCGCGGCGTAGCGAGTGAGGCTGTCGCGTCAGCTCGTCGCAAGCGCGCGATTGCCGTCGACCACGCGGTCGCGGCCTTCGCTCTTGGCACGGTACAGCGCGGCGTCGGCGATCTGCAGCAGTTGCTGCGGGGTTTCGCGTTCGTCCTGCGAGGTCGCCACGCCGATCGAGCAGGTCGCTGGGCCGAAGGTCTGGCGCAGGTGCACGATCGTGGTCGTGCCGATCGCCGCGCGAATCTGCTCGGCGCGGCGCAGCGCGGTCGCGGCATCGGCTTCGGGCAGCACGATGGTGAACTCCTCGCCGCCGTAACGGCAGGCGATGTCTTCGTTGCGGACCAGGTCGTGCAGCACTTGCCCGACCCGCGCCAGCAGCGCGTCGCCGGCGGCGTGGCCGTGGGTGTCGTTGAAGCGCTTGAAGTGGTCGATGTCGAGCATCAGCACCGACAGCGGCAGTTTGCGGCGCTGGCAGCGCAGCAGTTCGCGCTGCAGATTCTCTTCGAGGTAGCGGCGGTTGAACAGGCCGGTCAGCGGATCGCGCAGCGACTGCACGCGCAGGGTTTCGCGCAGTTGCAGGTTGACGATGGCCTGGCTGAGCTGTTCGGCGATGGCCTGGATCAGCAGCAGGTCGGCGTCGCGGGGCGGTTGCTCGCCGCTCAGGCACAGCAGGCCCAGCGAGGTGTTCTGCGCCATCAGCGGCACGCACAGGTTCCAGCGCGGGTCGTCGCTGCCGCGCGCCGGTTCCAGGTGATTGCAGCGCACCGCGCCGCGATCGCCCTGGACCTGCTGCAACTGGCCGCGGCGCAGCGCCCAGCAGTCGTTGGGGTGGAGCAGGTCGGCGCTGACGATGGCCTCGGTGCCGAAGCGCGCGGCGGTTTCGGCCAGGTTCTGCGAGGCGCGCAGGATGTAGCAGCGCCCGCCGGTGCTCGGGATCAGGTCCGCGATCAGGTGCGCGGTCATGTCCATGGCTTCCTGCAGGTTCTGGCAGCTTTGCAGCAGGCCGGCGTAGTGGCTCAGGCTGCGATGGCGTTCGGTCAGCTGGTTGCGCTCGGACGCGGAGGCTTCCAGATCGGCCAGGGCCTGGCGGGTCTCGCGCTCCAGTTCGCGGCTGCGCCGGTTTTCGCGCCACAGGCTGTACATCAGCAGCGCCAGCAGGATCATCGCCAGGCCGATGCCGAGCACCACCAGCGCGGTCAGCAGGCTGGCGCGGTATTCGCTGCGGACGTGGCGCGCGCTCAGCAGCGCGCGCTCGCGTTCGCGCATGACCTGGGCGAGCTCGACCAACTCGCGCATCTGCTCGTAGCCCTTGCTGGTCTGGGCGCTGATCCGCGCCTGCGCCGGGTCGCGGCTGTGCATCTCGACCAGGCGGTCGATTTCGGCCAGGCGCGCGCGCACTCGCCGTTCGAGATCGCGGGCGAGGCGGTTCTGCTGGGGATTGTCGACGGTCAGGGCGATCAGCCGGCTGGAACTGCTCAGCGCGCCGGGGATGCTGGTCAGGTATTCGGCGTGCAGCGTGGGCCGGTTGGTGAGGCGGTAGCCGCGCGCGCTGGATTCGACCGTGCGGGTCGCGGCCACGGTCGCTTCGATCTCGCCGAGCACTTGATAGGAGTGCTCGACCCACTGCGAGCTGCTGGCGAACCCGCGCAAGCCCATGACCGTGGCCACGCCGACGGCGGCCAGCAGCACCACCGACAGCACGAAGGCGGGCAGGCGGTAGACGCGGTAACGGGTCGGATGGGTGGGCTGAGACGGGAGCAAGGCGGGCTCGGGCGACGTTTCGGCGCAGGCATCATCCCATACGGTGGCCTGCCTGCCTCGGATTCGGCGGTTAGCCCACGCCGGTGGGTGCAGTCGAGGTGCCAGGTGGAGCGCTACGAGGACGCCCGGAGCGGAGCACCGCGCCGCCGCGATCGGGCGATCCGGGCCAGCGAGGCCCGAATGGCGGGCTTTTGTGCGCTGCGGTAGGCTTGCCGGTCCTGTCCTCTCGCCATTGCCCACCCGTGTCCGACGTCGCCCCCGCCCCGCACGACCCCAAGAACGAACCCCACGGCTTCGATCCCAGCGCCCTGGAAGCCGCCGCCCAACGCTATTGGGACGCCACGCGCGCGTTCGAGGTCGACGAATCCTCGGCCAAGCCCAAGTACTACTGCCTGTCGATGCTGCCGTACCCGTCCGGCGCGCTGCACATGGGCCACGTGCGCAACTACACCATCGGCGACGTGATCAGCCGCTACAAGCGCATGACCGGTTTCAACGTACTGCAGCCGATGGGCTGGGATGCGTTCGGTCTGCCGGCGGAAAACGCCGCGATCAAGAACAAGACCGCGCCGGCCAAGTGGACCTACGCCAACATCGCCCACATGAAGGCGCAGCTCAAGACCATGGGCTACGCGATCGACTGGTCGCGCGAATTCGCCACCTGCACGCCGGACTACTACGTCCACGAGCAGCGCATGTTCGTGCGGTTGATGAAGCGCGGCCTGGCTTACCGCAAGAACTCGGTGGTCAACTGGGACCCGATCGACCAGACCGTGCTGGCCAACGAGCAGGTCATCGACGGCCGCGGCTGGCGCACCGGCGCGCTGGTCGAAAAGCGCGAAATCCCGCAGTGGTTCCTCAAGATCACCGACTACGCGCAGGAGCTGCTCGACGGCCTGGACACGCTGCCGGGCTGGCCCGAGGCGGTCAAGACCATGCAGCGCAACTGGATCGGTCGCAGCGAGGGGCTGGAGATCCGCTTCGACGTGCGCGACGAGGCCGGCAATGCGGTCGAACCGCTGACGGTGTTCACCACCCGCCCCGACACCTTGATGGGCGTGACCTACGTATCGATCGCCGCCGAACATCCGTTGGCCGCGCACGCGGCGCAATCCGATCCCGACCTGGCCGCGTTCATCGCCGAACTGCGCCAGGGCGGCGTATCCGAAGCCGAACTGGAAACCCAGGAAAAGCGCGGCCGCGACACCGGCCTGCGCGCGATCCATCCGGTCAGCGGCGAACACGTGCCGGTGTTCGTCGCCAACTTCGTGCTGATGAACTACGGCACCGGCGCGGTCATGGCCGTGCCCGGCCACGATCAGCGCGACTGGGAATTCGCCAAGCGCTATCACCTGCCGATCAAGACCGTGATCGTGCCCGACGCGGTGCGCGATGCGCTGGCCGAGATCGGCCGCGACGTCGCCCGCCATCCCGACGCGATGAGCAGCGCGCTCGGCGGCGGTCCGTCGATCGACGTGTACGACACCGGCGCGGCGGTGCAGGTGGTCGAGCAGTTCCAGGCCGGCATCAACGAACGCGGCCCGTGGACCGAGCGCGGCTGGCTGGTCAATTCCGGCGAGTACGACGGCATGGATTTCCAGCAGTCGCTCGACGCGCTCGCGGCCCGTTTCGAAGCGCAAGGCCGCGGCAACCGCCGGGTCAACTACCGTCTGCGCGACTGGGGCGTGAGCCGCCAGCGCTACTGGGGCTGCCCGATCCCGGTGATCCTGTGCGCCAAGTGCGGCGACGTGCCGGTGCCGGAAGACCAACTGCCGGTGGTGTTGCCCGAAGACGTGGAATTCAGCGGCGTGGCTTCGCCGATCAAGTCCGATCCGCAGTGGCGCAAGACCACCTGCCCGAACTGCGGCGGCGACGCCGAGCGCGAGACCGACACCTTCGACACCTTCATGGAGTCGAGCTGGTACTACGCGCGCTACACCTCGCCGGGCGCGGCCGATCAGGTCGACGAGCGCGCGAAATACTGGACGCCGGTCGACCAGTACATCGGCGGCATCGAGCACGCGATTCTGCACCTGATGTATTTCCGCTTCTATCACAAGCTCATGCGCGATCAGGGTCTGGTCAACAGCGACGAGCCGGCGACCAACCTGATGACCCAGGGCATGGTGATCGCCGATACCTTCTACCGTTCGCTGCCCGACGGCCGGCCCGACTGGATCAATCCGGCCGACGTGGAGATCCAGCGCGACGAACGCGGCCGCATCACCGGCGCGCTGCTCAAGGCCGACGGCCTGCCGGTGGAGATTGGTGGCACCGAGAAGATGTCGAAGTCGAAGAACAACGGCGTCGATCCGCAGTTGATGGTCGGCAAGTTCGGCGCCGACACGGTGCGCCTGTTCTCGATGTTCGCCGCGCCGCCGGACCAGTCGCTGGAATGGAACGAGGCCGGCGTGGAAGGCATGGCGCGGTTCCTGCGTCGCCTGTGGGTGGCGGTGCACCGGCACGCGGCCGACGGCGCGGTGCCGGCGCTGGACATGGCCGCGCTCGACGCCGCGCAGAAGACCCTGCTGCGCCAGGTGCACGAAACGATCCAGAAGGTCGGCGACGACTACGGCCGCCGCCACAGCTTCAACACCGCGATCGCCGCGGTGATGGAACTGCTCAACCATCTGTCCAAGTTCGACGACCCCAGCGGCAACGGCCGCGCGCTGCGCCAGGACGCGTTGGCGGCGATCGTGCTGTTTTTTTTTTTTTTTTTTTTGTTTTTGTTTATTTTTTTTTTTTGTATTGGCGGCGATCGTGCTGCTGCTCAACCCGATCACCCCGCACACCAGCCACACGCTGTGGCAGGTGCTGGGTCACGAGGAAACCTTGCTCGAAGACATCGCCTTCCCGCAGGCCGATCCGTCCGCGCTGACCCGCGACGCGGTGACCCTGGCGGTGCAGGTCAACGGCAAGCTGCGCGGCACCATCGAGGTCCCGGTCGGCATCGCCAAGGACGACGCCGAGCGTCTGGCCCTGGCCGAACCGAACGTGGTCAAGTTCATGGAAGGGCTGACCGTGCGCAAGGTGATCGTGGTGCCGGGGAAGATCGTCAATATCGTCGCGTCGTAGGTTTCGCGGGGGAAGCGAAAAAGCAAATCCCCCTCGGTCCCCCTTTTGCAAAGGGGGAAGACAAGCACGGGGCTTTGCTGGTGCGCGAGGCGAGTGCGGTAGCTGGACAGCGAGTGCGGGAGCTGGAAAGCGAGTGCGGCGGCTGGAAAGCTAAGGCGCGGTTGCGAAGCCAGCCGCGTTGCCGAGTAAGGCGTTACGAGGCGTTGCGAAACGAAGCGACACGACACCTTCAGCCCGCCAACACCGATCCCTTCGGCCGCAACCCGACGCCATCGCTCCCGCTTTCCCCCTTTTGGAATCGGAAAGGATCGCTCTTGCTTTCCCCCCCCCTCTTTGAAAAAGGGGGGCAGGGGGGATTTGCCTTTGCCTTCGCCTTTCCAGCCCCACCCGCATCAAATCCCAAAAGCCGCCCCTCATGACCGCCATCCTCTACTGCCACCCCGACTCCGGCTTCAGCTACAAAGTCGCCCTGGCCCTGCGCCTGCTAGGCATCGAGTTCGAGCAACGCCAGGTCAACATCCGCATCCCGCGCGACCAGCGCTCGCAGGAATTCCGCGACCTCGCCGTCCACGGCGAAATCCCGGTGCTGCGCATCGACGGCCTGGTGCTGTGCCAATCGAATGTGATCCTCGACTATCTCGCCGTGCGCGAAAACCGCCTCGACGGTGCCGATCTCGAGCATCGCCTGCACGTGCGCGAATGGCTGGCCTGGGAAGCCAACCGGATCAGCCTCAACCTCGCCCATTCGCGCTACGGCCGCCAGATCGGCCATTACGACCCGGCCGTGCTGGCCTGGTACGACCGCCGCTCGACCGCCGACCTCGACCGTCTGCAGGCGCAGCTGAGCCAGACCGCGTGGCTGGCCGGCGCCGAGCCCACCATCGCCGACGTCGCCTGCAGCGGTTACCTGCTGTATGCGGTCGAGCCTTGGGCCGAAGCGGCCGGTTTCCCGTTGCGGCTGTGGAGCGAACGCTGGCCGGCGCTGCATGCCTGGCTCGAACGCCTGCTCGCATTGCCGGGCGCGCAGACGCCGCAGGCGCTGTTTGCGGGGCATGAGATTCGTTACTGAGTCGTGGCGGTTCGATGCGTTGATGTGAGCCGCATGGCGCTTTGAGCGACGCGGCTTGTGCCGGTGGGCCATGCGATTGGTTGATCGTCGCGATCGGAACGAAAAGCGTCGGGCCTGAAGGCCCTCCCACAAAAGCCCTCCCATAAAAGCCCTCGCGGTTTGAGGGCTTTTATGGGAGGGCCTTCAGGCCCGACGCTCTTTTCTCCGATCGCCGCGCCATCAGCCATCGGCGCCCACCGCCGACAACCTCGCCCCGCCACCGCGCACCCGTCCACCGCATCGCATCCACCCTCCAGACCTCACCCACCGACACCCCAGGCCCACGCGGTTCAGCCTTGCTATTGATGCCCGCTGCCGCGTCGTCCAGACTTCGCCCCATGACGCCTCGCTCTCCCTTCCTGTTCAAAGCGGCTGCCCGCACGTCGCTGGTGGCCCTCGTGCTGGCTTTGTCGGCCTGCGGATTCCAGTTGCGCCAGGCCCTGACCCTGCCGCCCGACCTCGGTCCGGTGCGGGTGGTCTCGGCCGATCGCTACAGCCCGCTGGCCGAATCGCTGGCCCAGGCGCTGACCCGCGCCGGCGCGGTGCCGGCCCAGCCCGATTCCAGCGATGTCGCGGTGCTCGACCTGTTGTCCGAGCGCTGGGGCGACAGCCCGGCCGCGCTCGACGAACTCGGCCGCGTGCAGGAATACAGCCTGCGCTACGCGGTGGTGTTCGAACTGCGCAAGGCCGACGGCAAGGCGCTGGTGCCGCGCCAGACCATCGAACTGTCGCGCGACTACGTGTCCAACCCGACCAACGCCATCGGCACCGAGGGCGAGCGCGAAATCCTGATGCGCGAAATGCGCCGCGACATGAGCGCCGCGGTGCTGCGCCGGATCGGCGCGGTCAGCGAGCGGCGCTGAGCCGCCCGCGCCGCCGCCGTCCGCGATGGAACTGACCCCCGAGCGCCTGCTCGGTCAACTCGACAACGAAGCGCTGCGGCCGGTCTATCTGATCGCCGGTCCCGAGCCGCTGCGCGTGCTCGAGGCCGCCGACGCGGTGCGCGCCAGCGCGCGCAAGCAGGGCATCGCCGAACGCGAAATCTTCGAAGCCGAAGGCAACCAGCGCGAACCCGACTGGAACGCGATGTCGGCCTCGTTCCGCGCGCCCAGCCTGTTCGCCAGCCGGCGCCTGCTGGAACTGCGCCTGCCCAGCGGCAAGCCGGGCAAGGAAGGCGCCGAGGTCATCAGCGATTTCTGCGCCGACCCGCCGCACGACGTCAGCCTGCTGATCACCGCCGGCGACTGGAGCAAGCAGCACGGCGGCAAGTGGAGCGAAGCGGTCGGCCGGATCGGCCACATCGCGGTCGCCTGGGCGATCAAGCCGCACGAACTGCCCGACTGGATCGAACGCCGCCTGCGCGCGCGCGGCCTGCGCGCCGATCGCGACGCGGTGCAGAGCCTGGCCGACCGGGTCGAAGGCAACCTGCTCGCCGCCGCGCAGGAAGTCGACAAGCTCGCCCTGCTGTCCGACGGCGAAACCCTGGACCTCGAACGCATGCAGGCGCTGGTCGCCGACGCCGCGCGCTTCGACGTGTTCCGCGTGCTCGACGCGGCCATGAACGGGCAAGGCGCGCAGGTCTCGCGCATGCTCGCCGGCCTGCGCGCCGAGGGCGAGGCGGTGCCGGCCCTGCTCGGCATGGTGGTGATGGAATTGCAGCGCACCGCCGCGCTGGCGCGGGTCAGCGCGCGCGGCGGCAATATCGCTTCGGAATTCAAGGCGCAGCGGATCTGGGATTCGAAGCAGCCGATGTACCGCCGCGCCCTGCAGCGTCACGACGCGCGGCGCTGGGAGCTGCTGCTGGCCCAGGCCGGCCGGGTCGACCGCATGGCCAAGGGCCGCGAGGCCGGCGACGCCTGGGTCGCGCTGGAACGCCTGCTGCTGGCGGTCGCCGAGCCGCGCGCGCTGCGCCTGCTCAGCGTTTCGGCCGGTTGAGCCGGGTTTCGGACGGAACCGGCGCATGAGCCTGCTCGTCTTCTACGGCGGCACCTTCGATCCGATCCACGACGGCCACCTGGCGATCGCCTGCGCCGCCCGCGACGCCCTGCGCGCGCGGGTGCGGCTGATGCCGGCCGCCGACCCGCCGCACCGCGCACCGCCCGGCGCCAGCGCCGAGCACCGCGCGCGCATGCTCGATCTGGCCGTGGCCGGCGAACGCGACCTGGTCGTCGACCGGCGCGAGCTGCGCCGCGAGGGGCGCTCCTACACGGTCGAGACCCTGCGCGAGGTCCGCGCCGAGGTCGGCCCGGAGCAACCGCTGGCCTTGCTGGTCGGCGCCGACAGCTTTCTCGACCTGCCGCAGTGGCGCGAATGGCAGGCGCTGTTCGACCTGGCCCATTTCGTCGTCGCCGAGCGCCCGGGCAGCCCGCTCGATCCGGCCCGCATCGAATTCGCAGCTGGGCGTGAGACGGCCGAGGTCGAGGCCCTGCGCACCGCCCCGGCCGGCCGGGTGTATCGCCTGCACCAGCCCCTGCACGCCGAATCGGCCAGCCAGGTGCGCTCGCTGATCGCCGCCGGACAAGCCTGGCGCCAGTATGTCCCGGCGCCGGTGGCCGCCTACATCGAACGCCACGGCCTGTACGGCGTTCCGGCCGTGCGCGGCGCGCCGGTATAGGCCTCCGGTATAATCCCGGCACACATTCCCGATAACGTAGAGCCGCATTCTCTTGACCAGCCAAGCCCAAGTCATCAAGACCCAGTTGCCGAACCCGCCGCCGCCGACCGAGCTGATCCTCAAGACGGTCCACGCCGCGGTCGAAGAACTCAAGGCCAAGGATGTCGTCGAGATCGACGTACGCGGCAAGAGCAGCGTTACCGACTACATGATCGTCGCGTCCGGCACCTCCACCCGCCACGTCAAGTCGATCGCCGACGAAGTGGTCAAGTTCGCCAAGAACCTCGACGTCATGCCGCTGGGCGTGGAAGGCGAGCGCGAAGCCGAATGGGTGCTGGTCGACCTCGGCGACGTCGTCGTCCACGTCATGCTGCCGCGCGTGCGCGAGTTCTACGCGCTCGAGCGCTTGTGGACGGTCGGCGACCAGCCGCCGCCGCCGGAAGGCTACGAAGGCAAGTTCGAGACCGACGACGAAGACCGCTTCTGATAGCGGACCGCCTCTGGGCGGAAAGCTTCGAAACGAACAACGACGGCGCCCAAGGGCGCCGTCGTCGTTTCCGCCCCGTCGATTAAGCCCCTCTCCCGCAAGCGGGAGAGGGGTTGGGGTGAGGGGCCGCACGATCGCCAGACAAAGAAAAAGGGCGCCCAAGGCGCCCTTTCTCGTCAACCGCAAACCAATCCGAATCAGTTACGCGACTGAATCTTCGACAGCAAGCGCAGGAACTCGATATACAGCCACACCAGCGTGACCATCAGCCCGAATGCGCCGTACCACTCCATGTACTTCGGCGCGCCCTGTTCGACGCCGGTCTCGATGAAATCGAAATCCAGCACCAAGTTAAGCGCAGCGATCACGACCACAAACAGACTGAAACCGATCCCGATGATCCCCGACTGGTGGATATACGGCACCTGGATGTTGAAGAAGCTCAGCGCGAAGCTGACTAGGTAGAGCAGGGCGATGCCGCCGGTCGCCGCGACCACGCCGAGCTTGAAGTTCTCGGTCGCCTTGATCAGGCCCGAACGGTAGGCGAACAGCAGCGCGAACAGGGTGCCGAAGGTCAGCATCACCGCCTGGATCACGATGCCCGGGAATCGCGCCTCGAACATCGAGGAGATCGCGCCGAGGAAGAAGCCCTCGACCAGCGCGTACAGCGGCGCCGTCACCGGCGACCAGGTCTTCTTGAAGGTGGTGACCAGGGCCAGGACCAGGCCGCCGATCGCGCCGCCCCAGATGTACGGGCCGGCGCCGATCACGCCTTGCTCGGTGATCTGCACCTGGCTCCAGGCGAAGGCCGCGGTGAGCACGGTCAGCAGCAGCAGGAAACCGGTCTTGTTGACCGTGCCGTTCAGGGTCATCACCTGATCGCCGCCGCGCACGACCGCGCCGCTGCCCAGGTCGAGGAAAGTCGATTCCTTCAATGCGGGATTGCCGCTGCGGATCATGGTCTTGCTCCTTGAAAACGTACCGCGCACAGGCCGCGATACTTGAGAATGAATATGTACTTGGGGTCGAAGCATACACGGCGCAAGCGGCGCCGCGCCTTGGCCCAATCGGCCGGCGCGCGAAGCCAGCCCAATCGATCGCCTCGACCTCATTGACAGCAGCGAAAGCGCCCACCACACTATGCGGCCTTTCGCGGGGTTGGCGTGCCGCGGGAGTCCCGGCTTCGGGGTATAGCTCAGCCTGGTAGAGCGCCAGCTTTGGGAGCTGGATGTCGTGGGTTCGAATCCCTCTGCCCCGACCATCCGTCGAACAGGCCGAGCGTCAGTTAAGATTCTCCGACTGGCGCCCGTAGCTCAACCGGATAGAGCACCGGCCTTCTAAGCCGGTGGTTGCAGGTTCGATTCCTGCCGGGCGCGCCACGTCCTGACGCTTTAAGATGCAGTTTCGCTTTAAGATGTACCGTAGTAGATGCATATGGTGGATGTAGCTCAGTTGGTTAGAGCACCGGATTGTGATTCCGGGGGTCGCGGGTTCAAATCCCGTCTTCCACCCCAAATTTTAGTTGTGCGGCACAGCGTAGTTCGGTTATAGTGTCGCTCCGGTTTTATCGGGCTGTTAGCTCAGTTGGTAGAGCAGTTGACTCTTAATCAATAGGTCCAAGGTTCGAATCCTTGACAGCCCACCAAACAAGAAAGGGACTTGGCCGCAACGCCAAGTCCCTTTTTCTTTGCCCGGTATTTTATCCGCCTGAACGTTCTTGCTGTATTTGCAGGCTCTTGCCGGCGCTTGCTACGCGCCGTGCATGACAGGGGGCCGCATTCCAGCCGGCCCCTGTCCGGGAATCGCTCAGTCGAACACCTGCTCCTTCGCGAGCGCGATCAGCCGGTCGTATTGCGCGATGAAGCCTGCGGGCGCTTTTCCGCCCTCGGTGAATGCCGCGCGCATGCTGTCCGCCACGGCCGTGTATTCGCCGGCGATGCGTCGACGATAGTCGGTGTCGGCGGTCCGGATCATGGCCTTGAGCAAGACGTCGTGGGCCGCCAGCGTGGCGAAAATCTTGTCCATGAGATTGATCTCATGGGCCGATGGGGCGTTGCGGTCGTTGCCGGACATGGAAACTCCAATTGCCGTGATGGGAAGGCGCCGTGACAGGGCGGGCCTGAAAGATGCTGCAGGTTCCCTTCAGTTTACGGCTCCCGCGCCGAGGCGGAAGACGCCCGGCCGGCGGAGCCGCGCATCACCACGCCGCGCAAACCTGCGGGCGGGTAAGAACCCCATGTCGATTCGCGCCCTGCTGGTTCGTCGGACTCAGTGAGGGCTTCACCTCGCCAAGGAGATCACCCATGTCCGGTACCGTCCGTCTGCACCGCGTCTTTACCGCCCCGCCCGAGCGCGTCTACCGCGCCTTCCTCGATGCCGCCGCGTTGTCCAAATGGCTGCCGCCGGACGGCTTCACCTGCACCGTGCATGAGCTCGAAGCGCGGGTCGGCGGAAGGTATCGGATGACGTTCACCAATCTTTCGACCGGCAACGGCCACAGCTTCGGCGGCACCTACCTGGAACTGGTGCCGAACGAACGCATCGTTCACGATGACCGCTTCGACGATCCCAATCTGCCGGGCACGATGGTCACCACGATCACCCTGCGCGCGGTCTCGTGCGGCACCGAAGTGCAGGTGGTGCAGGAAGGCATTCCCGACGTGATTCCCGTCGAGCAGTGCTATCTGGGCTGGCAGGAATCGCTGACGCTGCTGGAGCGCCTGGTCGAGCCCACGATTCCGGATTGATGCTCGCCGACCGTGTGTCGCGCGGCCCGGATTCGGGTCCTGGATCGCGTATCCAATCGCAAGGCGCTTGATCGACCTGCAACGAACTTGTCGCAGTGATGATCGAGCAGCGCGCGATCGCGAGTGCAATCACGACATCGATGCATCCGATGCCGCAACCCGATCGGGCTCGCACGCGTTGCGATGCGGCTCGCCGTTCGCTCACCGCGTCGGATCGCCAGCTACAGCGTTGACGAAGAAGGCCCGGCATGTCCGCCGGGCCTTCTCCCTTCAGCGGGCCGTAATTTTTCCGGCGACGTGCCATCGCCACGGCGCAGGCTGAGCGCCCGGGCGATCAGGGGGTGTAGCAGGGCCCGCCGCCGATCGGGCACGACTTGACGAACACCCATTTGCGATTGGTGCAGGTGTAGTAGTTCCGCCGTCCGTTCTGCACGACGGTCGTCGTGGCGCCGTTGGGGCTGCACGATTGCCCCGCCACCTGCGCGCTTGCGCTACCGCCGGCGCCGATCATCAGCCCCGCCGCGAACACCGCGGCCGCCGTTTTCTTCATCATCGTCGAATTCATCACTTGCTCCATGTGCTTAACAATGTCGCTGGATTGATTCGCGGACATTCGTCGGACATGCGGCATGCAACTCGCGTCCGCGCATGCCGGCACGGGCAGCCAGCGCTTCTGTCCGTTGTCGGGGATCGCGTTTCGCGCGAGCAATGCAATCGGGAAACTCGAGCCTGGACACGTGACGAATCATGGATAACGTATTTTTCGCCCGTTGTCTTTCGTTGGCGCGCGCACGTCATGGCGGAAGCGTGATGTTCATCGACACTTTTCGTCTGCAAGCTGATCGACTTCATGCTTGCTCGAACCTATTTGTGCGCATGCACATTCTTCGCGCTTTACGTTCGCTCGATAAACGCATGCGCCGTCGCATCGCCGCAAACATGCGATGGCTGGCGTCGAAAAGGAAAAGCACATGGCGTGCTGCGGCGACTTTTTGTTTTGCGTGTTGCTGCGCGCAAGCACACGCCCAGATAGCGAGTGTGGCGCCCCGTCCCTGGCGTAACGTTTGCCGCGGATTCGTTCTTGCTCGTGACGGCGACCCGGCGACGACCCCGCTACGCGGCAGGTCGCAGCGGTCAAAGCCGGTGCGTCAATCCATCCGCCGCACAGGCAAGCGCATCCACGATCACCGCGGACACCGATGGCTTTCGAGCCTGCGGCTGTCGCACAGGCGAGGGCCGACGGATGTGGGCTCGGTGCCATTGTGGATAAAAAGTGCCAATCCACATCACGTTTTCGACGTGATATGGATGCTGGAACGTCGCACGCGAGACGGAAAATACGCTATCCCTGTCGACGCGTATCCAGGTCTGAACTCCGCCGATTCCATTCGTCGCCCCCACGACAGCACCGGTGCCCGATAACGGACAGAATCGCTGGCTGTCCGTGCCGCCGTTCGCGGTTGCAGGTTTTCTGCACGCATCCGCGAACGCCGGCGAATCGTTCCAGCGACATCATGTTATGCATAGGGAGCAACGAATGAATCGGACGATGATGAAGAAAGTGGCGGCCGTGGTCTTCGCCGCGGGCCTGATGGCCGGCATCGGCGGCACCGCGAGTGCGCAGGTGGGCGGCCAGTACTGCAATCCCAACGGCGCCACGACGACGATCGTGAGTGGCGGATGGCGGAACTACTACACCTGCAGCAACCACAAGTGGGTGTTCGTCAAGGCCTGCCCGGTCGGCGGCGGACACTGCGTCTTCTGATCGAGATCGTGCAGGCCGTTGCGGCCTCATGAATCGAAAGGCCCGGCAGAGATGCCGGGCCTTTTTCTTGCGCGCAAGCAGCCGAACGGTCCGAGCAGCCGAACCTTTACCCGCAAGCGGCGAAACGTTTCGCCCTGATCGAGCCGGGCGCCGGGTCGAGCGGCGCGGTGCCTCGATTCACTGGATCGCGACGCGGTCGGCCATCACGCAGATATTCGTATCGCGGTTCGACCCGGCCTGCGTCGATCGCCGTTTTCTGTCACGCCGCGGCGAAGCGATCGGCGAGCGCATCGGTCGCCGTCACCAGCGCATCCACGATCGCCGGGTCCGCTGCGCTGTGTCCGGCCAGGACGATCTTGAGTTCGGCTTCCGGCCACGCCGCGGCGAGGTCGATCGCGCTCCTCGCCGGGCAGATGATGTCGTAGCGGCCTTGCACGATCGTCGCCGGTATCTGGCGGATGCGATCGACGTCGCGCAGCAGCTGATCGGGCTGCAGGAACACCTGGTGGCGGAAGTAATGCGCCTCGGCGCGCGCGACGCTGATCGCCACGCGCGGTTCTTCGAAATTGCCCGCTTCGTCCGGGTCGTGGATCAAGGTCGTGCTGCCGCCTTCCCAGTAGCCCCATGCTTTCGCCGCGGCCAGGCGCACCGCCGGGTCGTCGCTGTCGAGCCGGCGCCAATAGGCTTCGGTCAGATTGTCGTGCTCGGCTTCGGGGATGTGGGCGAGGTAATGCGCCCAGCGTTCGGGGAAAATCCAGCGCGCGCCGCCGTCGAGTTCCTGGAACCAGCGCAGTTCGCCCGGCCGTCCCAGGAAAATGCCGCGCAGCACCAGGCCGAGCACGCGTTCGGGATGCGCCTGGGCGTAGGCGAGGGCGAGGGTGGAGCCCCACGAGCCGCCGAACACCACCCAGCGCTCGATGCCGAAGTGCTCGCGAATGGTTTCGATATCGGCGACCAGGTGCTGGGTCGTGTTGTCGCGCAATTCGGCATGCGGCGTCGACTTGCCCGCGCCGCGCTGATCGAACAGGACGATCCGATAGCGCTTGGGATCGAAAAAACGACGGTGATACGGCGATACGCCCGCGCCCGGCCCGCCGTGCAGGAACACGACCGGCAGGCCGTCGGGGTTGCCGCATTCTTCGATATGCAGTTCGTGCAGATCGCTGACGGCCAGGCGGTGAGTGCGGTACGGCTCGATCTCGGGGTAAAGCTCGCGCACGGCGGTGGTTCCGTTGGGTTTTCCCGAGCATAGCCGCGCGCGGCCTTGGCGTCTTTGCCCGGCTCAACCGTCCTGGCGATGCCGCGCGGACGGTTTCATTGCCCGGCCTGGGTGCGCAGGTAGGCGACGAACTCGGATTCCTTGCCGATCATGTCGAGGATCGGCAGAACGGTTTGATAGCCGACCGCGCTGTTGGTGAAGATCACCGTGCCGCTGCGATCGGCCAGATCGATATAGCCCAGGGTGAATTCGCCCTTGTCCATGCCGGTGTGCATGAGCACGGTGCGTTCGCCGAAGCGCAGCACTTCCCAGCCCAGGCCGAAGCCCACCGCGTCGGGGCAATGCACGGCCTTGGCGCCGGCGCAGGTGTTGGCGCGAGTGTCGGCCTGGACCTGGCGGCGTTGCGCGGCGATGTCGGCGCTGAGGTGGTCGCCGCGAATGACGTCGAGCATGAAGCGCGCGTAGTCGCTGGGCGTGGTGTACAGGTCGTCGGCCGCATTCCAGTCGGTGCTGGCGAAATCGGCCGGTAGGGTCTTGCCGGCCTTGTCGGTCGGCATCGCATACGCGCCGCGCAGGCGCGCCTCGTCGCGGAACGTGGTGCGGGTCATGCCCAGCGGCTGGAACAGGCGTTCGCGCATCAACGCATCGAACGGTTTGCCGGTCTTCTTCTCGGCGAAGCGAGCGACGTATTGGTAACCCTCGCCCGAGTAACCGACGCTTTCGCCGGGCGCGTGCAGCAAGCGCAGCGTGCCGTCGGTCTGGTAACGCCAGTTCGGCAGGCCGGTGCGATGGCTCAGCGCCAGCCGCGGCGTCAGTTGCTTGCTGCGTTCGTCGCCGGCCAGGTCCGGGTCGACCCAGGTCGGAGCCATCGACTCATCCAGCGACACGACGCCGTCGGAAGCCAGTTGCAGCACGACCTCGGCCGCGACCGGCTTGGTCATCGAGGCGATGTTGTAGAGCGTGTCGTGGGTGGCGGCCACGCCGGGGCTCTGCTCGCCGTAGGTCGCGACGAAGGCGAGGCGGCCGTTTTCGATGCGGGCGAAGGAAACACTGGGGACGCCGGTTTTTTTCAGCAGCGCGGGCAGTTCGCTGTCGAAACGCTTGGCCAAGGCCGGCGGCGCAGCGGGTTCGTCGGCGCGGGCGGGCGGGGCGGCGCCCAGGCCCAAGCCCAAGCCGATCGCGACGAATACAGCGGCGTTCAACACATTCATGAGGCGGTCCTTGCAGGCGCGGAAGGGGGCGCGCGCATGTTCCCGCAACGCCCTGTCGCAGAGAAGCATCCGATGCAGTCGGGGCGGGCAGGGTTGCAGTCGGTCTTGCATCGCCTGTGCCGCCGCAGCCCATTCGCCCGCAGGCGATTTTTCCCCGCATGGCGGCTAGAATGCGCCGGCCGCTTCGTTTCGATGCCGGCGCTGCGCGAAAGTGGCGGAATTGGTAGACGCACTGGATTTAGGTTCCAGCGGGTAACCCCCGTGCGGGTTCGAGTCCCGCCTTTCGCACCACGCAAATCATTGAAAACCCTAGCGGGATCAATGAGTTGTTTTCGAGATGTCCCGGATGTGGGATGGGTTGTGGTCTTGGATTGATTGCGTTTCCGCAATCGGTGACGTTCCCGCCGTGTAACCCTGGAGTGCGCTGAGGGCTTCGACCTTGGTCGAGATCAACGCCTTTGCGTAGATGTTGCCGGTGGTCTCGATCTTCGTGTGGCCGAGCCACTCCTGGACCAACTTGAGGTTTCCGGTCTTGTTGAGCAGGCGCGTGGCGCAGGTGTGCCGCAGGCAGTGGATGACGCACTCCGGCTCGTTCGCGAGAGAGGTTTCCTTTTTCGCCAGGCTCCAGAGGGCCTGAGCGCGCCGTTTGTTCAATCCCATAAATGGGCCACGTCCCCCGAGAGCGCGCCTGCGGTCCAGCAGCCTGCGCACCCGGTCGGTAGCCGGAGTGGTGCGTGTCCGACCGCCCTTTTGCTCTCCTGCGCGCCAGAACCGGATTCCGATCATGTTGGGCGCACCGGCGACACCGGCCTCGATCTCGACCACATCCCGCCAGGTGACCTTGTACGCCTGAGCGTGCCGACAGCCGATGTCCGCGAGGAACACGAGGACATCGTGGTAGTCCGCGGCATCGCGCACGATCGGGTGCCCGCCGGCCGGGCCTTCGGGGCGCTCGTCGAGCTTGAGGAAGGCACTGAATATCTCGGCTTCCTCGGACGATGTGAGTGTGAACAAGCGCGCGCTGTCCGCTTCCGAGGTCTGCCGATAGTGCGGGATGTCGCGGTGGTACTGCCCAGCGCGCTTTGCGAAACGCAAGACGGCGAGCAGGCAGAAGAGCTTCCGGTTGATCGTGGCGGGGCTGTTCTCGCTGTCTGCGAGCGTCTCGACCAGCTCATCAACGGTTTCCTGGTCGATCGAGGCGACCGGCTTGGACTGGCCGAGAATCTTCTGGAGCATTCGGCAGTTCGTCGCGTAGGTTTCGCGCGAGGTCGCCAGTGCCCAGCCCTTCGACTTACCGTGTCCCTTGCGATCCGCGAGGGTTAGGTCGCACGCCTGCTTGAAGTTCCAGGCTGTTTCGTTCGCGCGGCGAAGGGCTGAGATGGTGGTGTAGGCGGTGCCGCGGATCAACGCCTTTAGTTCTTGCTTAGTGACCGACGGGTCGGCCTGGATCGCATCTAGGACTATTTGCTCGCGGCGTAGAGCCAGTGCTTTATCTCGCGTGCCGGATGAGAGCCGCTCGCGGCGATGGCCGGACTGCACGTCGATCATGTAGACGCGGCGGTCAGCTTCGCCCGCACTCGGGCGCTCGCCCTTGAGACGCAGGGGCATATTGGATTCCTCAGGGTTTAACGGCCCTTCGGTTCCAGGGCCTTATTGACTTGGGTGGTGAGGCGCTCGATGAACTGCGAGCCCTTCGGGGTGACGTACAGCAGATTGCGGCGACGGTATTCGGGATCAGGCCGCTGTTGTATGAAGTCCTTTCCCGGCTTTCGATTCTTATCCAGCTCGCTCCAATCCATTACGTTGCGAGAGATGCTGGAAGTTGTGAGGCCCTTTACGTGCTGCGCTACGTCGATCTGCTGTAGGCCAGGGTTACGCGCGGTAGCAACGAGGGTAAGAATCTTGTGGGCGATGATGTCGCCGTCTACTTCTTCCCGGAACGTTTCTAAGGCGGTGTGCAGCACCCGCAGCAGTTCATCCGAAGTGAGCTGGGTCATGGCGTAGGAATCCGTGGATGTGGGACAGCCGAACCCACACTGGATTCAGCCAATATGTGAAATATGTCCCTCAATTGAGACAATTGCAATACCGAGACCGATCACAGTTCTTCTGTTATCGATACGGTCCCGCCAGAACCCTTTTTGCCAGGGCGTAGGGCGGCAGAAGTGCAGGGTGACTCTGAAAAAAGGGATGTATAACACTGCCGATTCCTACGTCTCTAATGTGGGCCAAGTTGCGCTACGGGGTGGGGAGAAATGGCACGAATCTGTGTTCAACCTGCCATGCAATTCACTGTGCCCCAGGTCTTGCGCAACATGCCGTCGGTTCTCGCCACCACGGGTTCTAGGCGCTCCAAATGAGTGCGACCCAACCACCGCATAGCAGTGCCACTCCCCCGATTAGCATCGCGAGGAAGATCGCCTGTCCGAGGCGGATGAATGTGGTTTCCAGGAACCCCTTCACGTCCACGAATCCGTGTCGTCGAAGGGATCGAAGAGATGCCCGGTGCTGTCCTGGTAGAGCAGCGGGCGGCCGTACTGATCGGCAATCAATGTGACCACTTGGGAGTCTCCCTGTGTAAGACATAAGCCCCGCGTGGCTCGCAGGGCTGTGAGATGGATAGGCGCTCTTTCTGCACTCTCAGCCGGTCACGTCTCAGCAGGTGAGCTGGCCGCTTCGAACGCTTCCAGCGCGGCCTGCGCTTTCTCTCGGAGCCGCAGGCACAGCTGCGCGCCCGACATTGGCGTCAGCTTGAACGCGCGACCGTCGAGCATCAGCGCGGTCACCTGCCGGCCTTCCCACGGAAGCACGGTGAGCACCGCACAGAACGGCGACTTGCAGTCCGGGCCGTACTCGGCGGCGCCGTTGGCGCCCTCGTAGCGGATCGCCCAGCGTCGCGAGAGAGCGCTGCGCGGACCGAAGTCGAACAGGGCGACTTGCCCGTGGCAGGAAGAGCACCCAGTCTGCGGAACCAAGCTGAGGCAGGTGCAGCCCTGCTGATCGAGCGCGCGGATCGCGTCGGAGAACTCGCGGAAGGCGTTCATGCGATCACCGCCTGTGCGCGAGTCGCAGTCCAGTCGGATTCGCCGGTGGCGATCAAGTGGCGGATGGTGCGAGCGGCCCAGGCCGGATCGTTGTAGTCCTTGAGGTCGCCACCGAAGAACAGCTCCGGGCTGAACAGTCGCATCGCGGTCGAGTCGGACAATCCGAGCAGTTGTGCGGCCTGATCGCGCACATCGCGCCAGGTCAGTTCGGCCGGAACCGGCGTGTTGCCGTTGCGATACGTCCGATCATCGGCTTCCTCGACGAGATCGCTCATGTCGCCATAGAACTGCACGCACGCACCTGCGATGCAGCACGTGGTTTGACACTCGGTCGGCTTCGACGGGTCGAACTCGTCGATGTTCTTGACCAGGATGCCGCGCGTGATGTCGAACGTGATCTTCTCGTGCTTCGCGCCGGCTTCGAGCCACTGGGCGAGGGTGGTGAGTCTTTCGGTGTTCATCGGTCATCTCCAGAAATGAAAAAGGCGACCTCGCGGTCGCCTCGGGTGTGAACTCGGGTTGTGTGGTTGCTACTTCGGAGCGCGTGCAGCTCGGCGCTCAGCGCTTCGCTTAGCTCTCTCGTCGGCGGTGCCGTAGAACGCGTCAATCCACCGCTCGACGCCGTAGCAGGCCCGGCGGACGTTGCGGTCGCGGGCGTACAGCGTGTGGTGTTTGCTGGTGTGGATCATGATGCCCACGCCGTGCTCGTCGGGGCGGAGTACGGCGACCGCTGAGCAGTTGAAGCGGAGCACGACCGATCCAGTCAAGGCCCGGGCGTCGAGCCAGGAGTAGGGCGCGGCGAGGATCGTGTGTTCGCGGTCGGGGACTTCCATGCGGGAAGGCTACGGCGCCTGAATCTCAGCGCGTGAGCCGCCCGTCGGGTTAACGGTTCAGCGATGGTCTGCGCCCGTCTGTCCCCGGGTCAGCACGAAGAGCTGCGACTCAGCGTGCTTGCGTGCTTCGTCTGCGTTGTCGTGTTGCGTCTCGATAGGCGAGAACCCGCAGCCGGGCGTCCACACGAGAGAGATCGCAAATCGGCTGTAGTCGTGGACCGTGGCCCAAAACGAGTTCGACCCGCCGGCTCCGAAGTGCTGCACGCCAAAGTACGGCTTGCTCCAGCCTTCGAGGTTGCGCTTCATGCAACCCCCAGGATGCTCAGGATTTCGTTGTAGTCGTCGGCGGTGGGAACGCGCTCAGCCGCGTTGATGGCTTCGTCGTATGCGCGCACCTGAGCAATTGCGTTCCAGCCGTCAACGAGGCGCTGCGCGTTGGCGTGATCTTGTGCGGTCCAGACGACCGAATCGAAGTCCGGGTCGTCAACCGTCTGAATGTCGGGGTCGTGTTGGATGATGGCGATGACCCCTGCGTCGGTGCAGAGGGCCATGTCGGCGCCGTGCGTCGCGGCCAGCGGTTCGATACGCAGTTGGTCAGGCTTCATACTTCGATCTCCCAGCTTTCAATTTCAGACACCAGCGGGCCGCCTAACACGCGCCCCTGTGCATCGCGGATGACGCGCAGGGTGCCGCCGGGCGGATAGGGTTCGTCCGTCACGCTGGCGACGTGTGCGGCGCGATTGCGGAAGCGCAGGCCGGTGCCCGCGCAACGAGTGACGTAGGTGATGACCATGCGGACCTCAGTAGTTGAATTCTTCGCAGAAAAGATCGATCTCTTCGGCTGTCATGCCGGCGTGCTCGCCGCTGCACGTGAGGATGTCGCCCACGTCGCCGTCGTTCGGTGTCACGGTGCCGGCGTCGAGGGAGAATTGCAGGAGCCGTAAGCCGGCCAGGATCGCGTCGCGTTCCTTGTTGCTGAATGCGCTCATGGCGTGGCCTCACATTTGGCTTGCGGCAGCGCGAAGCCGTTCGAATCGATCGGCTCCCACTGCGCGCCGGAGCTTCGCCCCGTGCTCCCGGCACGCTTCGTAGGTCTCGCGCGCTTTGATGCTGTCGGAGCTATAGCCGTAGTCGTCGGCCCAGTCGACGAAAGTGTCGAAGTCGAGCGCGGACGCGTCCATCGCGAGGGAGAAAATTACGTCCGCGAGTTCCGGCAGGATCGCCCGACCAGCGCCGCGACTCACGCCGGTAGGGTTGGAGTTCATGGTCCTAATCAGCCGTACTTCGCGGCCCGTTGCGCACTCGTGGGCTATCGCTTCGCGGCGCAGCCGGGCGGTGTAGCTGTTTTCCTTGCCCACGTGCGGATCGAGCTGTTTCGCCGTGAGCTTGTTCGCTGGACAGTACCCTGACCCCATCATGTAATCCGTGTCGAGAACGGGCCGACCATCACTGAGGATCGCGACCTGATAGTTGAGCGACGGGTGCTGCTCGGCGCGGTTGCGTGAATGCTCGAACGGAACGAACGTGACCCGCATCGTGACCGTAGGGGACTCGGCGAGGATCGCGACGACTGCGGCGCGTGCCTCTTCGGGTGTGTAGTCGTGCGCTTCGGCGTTGGCGCGGTCGTTGCTCATGGCGTGGCTCCGTAGCAGTAGGCGAAGAGGACAGCGAGACCGAAAGCGACCAGCGCGACATCGCGCCAGCTCGAAGCCGACCGCTGAATGAGGGAGTCGGCAGACAGCTCCGCGTGCTCACCTCGACCCGTCTCAGCGGCCGGCTGTCGTTCTCTGTGGGTGTGTTTCATGGGCAATCCTTGGGCATGAAAAAGGCCGCACTCCGGCGGCCGTGTCGTGGTGTGTTTGTGTGTGTGTGTAAGCGCTCAGGCTGCGAGCACGTGGTGGCGCTTCGTGCGACACCCCGAGAGAACGAACGAGCGCCCGACGATCCAGATGCGGACGAAGGTGACGCCGCCGACGCGTTGTCGTGTGATTCGGATGGGGATCACAGGCCGTGCCCCACGCAGTAAGCGACCGAGACGAAAGCCCCGACGGCGATAGCCGCCATAAGACGCGCTCCCACCACGTCTAGGACTTGTGCCAATGCCGCATTGATCCCGAATTCGGGATGCACTGGGCAAAGCTTCGCCGTCGTTCTTCTTCTGGTTGAGCTGCGATGAGGTTGAGCATCCATGTGGGCCTCGCTTGTCGTGGTGAGTACAGCGTTAGTGGAATCAAGCCAGTGAAGCGGCCCCGAGAGTTGGGGAGAGGTCGGACAACCCTCAGAGCCGCTTCACTGGCTAGACTCACCCCGTGTGATTGCCAGTTCTCACGATGCGGTGTCCGTGAGTGGCGCGGGGCGTCTAGCCTTGCGGTTGTTTCATCGGTCGGGCCGTTCGTCACGGTCCTTTCCGACGCGCTTGGCACCTTCACAGTGCCTTGTGGCGGTCATGGGACCGTCCACCCTGTTTCTCAGGTTCCGCCGTCTCGTTAGCAGGCGGTCAATCGCTTAGTGTTGCGTTTGCTACGTGTTGCAGATGTGGGACGATGCAGCTACAGCAACCCGGGAGCGCCCACGTATCGCCGGGAGTTCATCCCGCTAGGCTCCCTTTGGTTCCCCAGCGCTTGCCTAGTGGCGTAGTCGCTGGCCCTTTGGGTGCCGCTCCGGTAGCGCGATGCACGGGCCGGAGTCGATTGGTTCGTATCGCTTCCCCTAGCGCCTCGCTGAGAGGCTCGGGTGGGTCGGTGTTCGACCGTGGGCATAGATTGGCATAATCCCTGATTCGCGTCAAGTCCCAAATTCGGGAAATAGTGCAAATGGCATGCAGTGCGCTTTAGGTGGACGGCAGGGCCAGGCCGGCAGGTGAGCGGGCAGTGCGCGGCAGGTGGACCGTAGGTGTGTGCGTCCAGGCCAAAACTACAGATAGGGACAGACAGACGCGCATGCACACGAACGCATGCGGTCAAGCATCGGTGCGCTTGCGGTGCGCATGGTGTGCGCGCACATGGCACAACTGGATAAGCAATCCAGCGATAGGGCCTGCTGCGTCAACGACTTAGCACATCAGGTGACGCCGTGGGTGACGCGGAAAGGAAACGCAGGCGCGCGCGAGGCGCTTTAGGCGGCTGTGCGTGGGGCGCGAGGGGTGGGCGGGGGACACGCGCTGACCTTTCTTGGTCAAACACCCCCACGGAAATTTGCGGTGAAATATTCGAGGCCCCTCAGGACACTCGAAGACACCTCAGGGTCGCAGCAGGAGCACCCACAGCGGGCGTACTCGCCGCGGAGCTGTGCGTGTAGCGGACGAGCCTCGGCGGCGCGCGTAGCGGCTCTCAGTGCGCCTCAGCTTTGGCCTGCTCGCGCTTCTTCCGCTCAGCGTTATATCGAGCAGCGGAACCGCCCTCGTTGCGCTTCTCGGCCTCAGCAACTTGCTCAAGGATATTCGGCGGCTTGGCCGGCGAGTCGTCAGCCAGGTCAAGGATCGTGGTCCCGCCTGGAGTCGCCGCGGTCGCCTTCGGCGCCTCTTGAGTGCAAGAGGTCAGGATTAGCAGGGCGGTGGCGAAGAGGATGACGGAGCGGGGTAGCACAAGAGAACCTCAGGAGAACCGGTGGAGTACCTCAGGTGTTACCTAAGTGATCCACATACGGTAGAACCTAAATATAAGACCTTAGGTAGATACCTAAGATGGACTTTAAAGTACACCTAAGGTTTCTATCTATGATACCAGCCCTGTCAACACCCTCAGGGTGGTCAGATGAGGACGTATGTCCGCGCTGTTTGAGGCTATGGCTTTGAACTCGACGGCGCCGCACGCGTGGGTGATGAACCCGGGGACGGCTGGCTTGGAGCAGGCGAGGGCGAAGAAGCGATTCCCCCTGCGGTTGGAGCAGGTGCGGCGGGCTGCGAGACGACATGCACCTCAACTTTATCTTTGGCGAACAGGGGCACGAGTAAGGCCGCCACAGCTACAACCACAGCGAGTAGAGAGACTAAAAAACTGCGATCCTGGTGGGATTCCGTCGATTTTAGCTCTGCGTATAAGGCCGACAGGCGGTGGAAATGCACCTTGTCGCGTGTGTTCATTCCCGCTATTCCGGGGATGAACAGCCTCCCGCTTCCGCCGTACCGTTCCTCATAAACGGAGTTGAGGTGGTGGGCTAGGCGTCCTCTTATTCGCGCAGCAGTAGTATCTAAAGTCGATGCAACCGCACTCATGTCGCACTCAATCAACGAGTTAGTGCTCTGCGGATCAGCATCAGCGGTAGCCTGCACTGCGGTGTGAATGGCCGCCAGAATCTCAAGGTCGGTCGGGTTGCGCATTGTTCCCTCAATGTCCCCTGGAAGACGCTCAGGATAGCCCTGAGCGTCTCCGGGTACGAGGTTTTGTGAAGCGACGGACCTTCGTGTCGAACACGACCACCGGCCCGCCAGTCGAAACGTCGATTTCCGACGCAACCTCGACCGCACGAGCCGCGGAAGCACCCATCTTGAGCGCTCCTAGGGCCGCCTGTGCGCCGCTTCCGTTGGCGTAGTGCTCCAGGTACACGCGGGACGCCTTGGAAGGCCCGCAGAACTCGCTCACGCCGTCTCCGTCGGCCCACACGAGCAGCGAATAGTCGCCCTTGGGGAGCAGAAGGCCCCCTTCGAGAGCCTTCACTGCGTCCTGCACGTCCGCCCAGGTGCCGCAGCCCATCACCACGGTCCGAACACCCTCAGGCGTCTCGAATTCGAAGGCTTTGCGGGTCGTGTACTTGGTGTCGCCTTGGGTCAGCTGCGAGTCCACGGCCATGTACCGGCCGTCGAACGCGATTGTGGTCACGGGACCAAGACGTCTCGCTTGACCCGCCATGCGGCGGGCGGCATGCACAGGGTCGGCCACAGCATCCGCCAGGCGTTACCGAGGAAGTCGAGCGCTTGGCCCACCCCCAGGTATACGGCATAGCTGCACATGACAGGCGCGCAGTAGAGCCACGCCCACAGCAGGTAGGTCGCATAGGAACCGCGGGCGGCTCGCCGCTGCAAGGCGCGCAGGAACGTCACAGGACGCGCCACAGTGCGAGCGCAGCCAAGAGCGCTGCGGTGGTCTCCACTGCGAACAGCAGGCCCTGGAAGGCCGTCTGCTTGCGCCTCACAGCCCTTCCGCCTTGAGCCATGCGGACACGTCGAAAGACGGGCAATCCTTGCGGACGCCAGGCCACTCTCGGTGACCGCGGATGACCAGGCCGGGATACTTGCGCTTGTAGGCGAGCACCAGGTCGCGCAGGGCGATCTTTTGGGTCGGCGTGCGGGTGTCCTTCGGTGCCTTCAAGTCCTTCGTCAGGCCGCCGACGTAGCAGACGCCGATGTTGCCGGTGTTCTTGCCGCCGACGTGGGAGCCGATCTGGTCGTCATCCAGCGTGCGGACGGCGCGGCCGAACAGATCGACGACCCAGTGATAGGACGGTTGACCGAAACGGTCGATGTCCCACTGGGTGACTTCGGCGGCGGTATTGGCGCGGCCTTCCGGCGTCGCCGCGCAGTGGATCGTGAGGAACTTGATCGGGGCCGTGGAGCGCTTGATGCTCATTCGGCCTTCTCTGCAAAGCAAGCGCGCCGCTCGGCGCATTCGGTTTCAGTCCAGAGGCCGCAGGCGCACCGGGCGATGCCGGGGTTCTCGACGCCTTCGCCATTGGTGGGGCCGGTGCCGGTGCCCGGCTTGCGGTGAATGAGCTTGTAAACCAGGTACAGCGCGGCGATCACGAAGATCACCGCGGCCAGCGTGTTGTTCATTGAGACCTCAGAAGTTGTCGTAGTAGTTGGGGTCGTTCGCGATGCCCTGCGTGAAGGACTGAATGAACTCCAGGTAGTCCTTCTCTTGCAGCTCTTCCTCGCGGCGCTGCTCTTCTTGCGTCACGTCGCGCGACAGCTGGTCGGACCAATAGGTCACCGCCATCGCGAGCGTTTCGATGCGGTCGTCGTGCTTGACGGCGCCGCGCTCCCGCGTCATGCGGGTCAGCTGGTAGAACAGCTGGTGGTAGAGCTTCTCGGTCTTGGCGTCGTTCTCGACGACCGAGCGATCCACGACCAGGCGGTGCTGGTTCATCACCGGCTCCAGCGTGTCCACGATCCGCCGTTCCTTCTGCGTGTTGTGGCGGACCTCTTCGACGGTGCAGGGGTAGATGCGCTGGAGCACCGGTGCGAGCAGCTTGGCGAACATGCCGTCGCCGAAGTTCGACTCGATCAGGATCAGCTGCACCTTCTCGGCCCGCGCGATGTGCGCGATCGATTCCAGCACGGTGTCGTCGTAGCCGCCCTTGAGGCCGCCGTTGCGCCGCAGGTAGATCATGCCGCGCAGCATCTTGGTCACCGAGTAGCCGGTTTCGTCGTCGCCGCGACCGGACGGGTCGATGGTCATCAGGGAGCCGGTGTAAGGCTCCAGCTCGGGCGAGACGTACATCGGGGAATACCAGCGGTCGCCGGTAAAACCCACGGATTGCAGCTCGTTGATGACGTTGCCGAGCACTCGCGCCCACACGGTGCGCACTGGGGCGACCTCGCGGTCCACGTCCATGATGATGAGGTCGGACAGCTTGAGCGGGTAACGCTCGCTGTCGGCCATCGACGCATCGAGCATGAACTGGAGCATGAAGCCGGAGCGCCCGTAGGACGCCTCGCGCTCAAGAAGATCTTCGTCGGAGAACCGGACGCGTTCGACGTTGGTCCAGGCGACGCTCGGATCGGCGTCGTAAACTGCGGCCACGATCGGCGCCAGGTTCTCGCCGTAGGCCTGCCGTTGCTTCGCGTCCTTCGGGTAACGAGCGGGCCACACGCGGATCGCGTAGCCGCGGTCCGGCAGCTTGTAGTAGAGCGATTCCTCGGTCTGCGGGGTGCCCAGGTAGGTGACCACGCCGCCGGGCTTGAGCACGGCGTCGAACTCCTTGATGAGTTCGGACAGCTTTTCGCGCTGCACGACAGTCATGGAGTTCTTGGGGACTTCGATGTCGTCCGCGATGATGTCGTCGGCACGAGAGCCGGTGAGCTGGCCGGTGATGCCGACCGACTTCACCGACGGGGACTGATCGGGCGTCGCGGGGCCAACGTCGAACGCGAGGTTCGAATCGCGCTGGCCCGGCCGCGGCTTGAGGTGCGCCAGTTCCGGGATGGTCTCGATCAACCGCTTGACGAATACGGAGAACGCGTCGGCGCGCTCTTTGCTCGCAGAGACCACCATGATCTTGCGCTGCGGGTCTTTCCACAGTCGCCAGCAGACAAAGGCGGCGGTGAGCCAGCTTTTGCCGATGCCGCGGTACGCCATGATGATGCGGCGCCGTGGGCCGTGCTGTAGGTAGTCGCAGATGTCGTACTGGAGCGGGGTCGGTGTGGGCAGACCCAGCTCTTTCCAGATGTGCCACGCGAAGTTCTTGAACACGTCGAAGGGGTGACGAGCGTGGATGCTCGTCACCGGCCCAACTGGAACGCCCTGGAGCGACACGTCCGCATCTAGTGCGTAAGCGATCGCGCCTTCGAGTTCCGCAGACATCAGTGCGCTCGGGCGTCCTCAGCGGGATCGAAGGGGTACTGGGCCACCTTTTCGGCGACCTTGCCGAGCGGCGAACCCGGCACGGCATCGGCGGTCACATCGTTGTCGCTGAGGAACTGCCGGATCGCGTTGAACCACGCCGCGCCGCCCTTCGTCTCAACGTCGATGAGGTCGAGGATTTCCTCGGCCTTCTGCGACATCTTGATGTGGACGTTTACGAGTTCGTCTTTCGACGCGGCCTTGCTCACTTATTGAGGAACCGGTTGAACAGCAGTTCCAACGCGGACACGCCGAGGCTGGCGAGGATGCAGGCGACGGCGATCTGCGGCACGAAGCCGATGCCGGGGAACAGCAGCACGATGGCGCCCGCGGCGACGCCGAGAGCGCCGCTGAGGATGGCCCGGCCGACGATCTGGCGGGGCTTGAGCTTTTCGTTCGAGGACAGCATTTTGGCAATGCCGATGAGACCGCCGGCCGCGCCGAGCGCAGCCAGCAGCTTGAAGTCTTCGTTCATTCAGAGGTCCGTGAAGTAGTCGAGATAGACGGTGACATCGTGGAATGCACTCTGTCCCGCGGTGTCGGAGACGGTGCAGCGGTAGGTTGCAGATTTCGAGGTGTTCTTCGGGACCGAAGCTGACCACGAAACGGTTTGTGCGGTCGTGCTAGAGATATTGATTACCTCTCCGCCGATTCGCGCCCAGGAGTAGCTGAGGGCGCCGGTGCCGCCAGCGCCGGACACGGTGTAGTTGCCGGCGCCTACGTTCATCGATCCCGGAGCTGGCTCATTTGCAAACGCCGAGCCGTAGCTATTGCCGGATACAGTGATCGTGATCGGAACGACAGGCGTCCACGCCTGGTGCCACGTGCCACCAATGCGGACGTACATGGCGCGCTTATGCCAAGCACCGCCTGAGCGCACCCAAACGGCAGTCGGGGTGCGCATAACGCCACCGGATTTGACTCGCAGCGTCGCCATTCAGAACTGAATCCAAACGTCGCCGTCTTGCGCTTGACCGCCGGGATCGCCCGACGACACGAAGGTGCGCGGCTGGTCGACCCAGGCGGCGCCGTTTGCGGCGAGGGTTTGGTATCGGTTGAACGCGCGCGCCTGGCCTTCGATGCGGAAGACGCCACCTTCTGCGGTCAGATTAGGGCCGCCAGCGATCCGCAGGCCCGCACCTGCCAGCTCGTAGCTGGTGCCGTTGAAGAAGAGATAGCGGCCCCCGGACGGTGGGCCAAGAAATACGACGCCGGTGAGTCCGTCCCGATTCGCAATCAGGTCGCGGAACGAGGCATCTGTGCCCTCTTCGGCGATGAGTCGGTCAACGTTGGAGTTGTTGCGAGTTCGGTAACGCGAGCCGTTCCAGTAGATCACGGACGCATCCGCGCCGGACCTGTGGAAGCCGATGGAAGGGAACGAGAGGTCGTCCGTTCGCAATTCAAGGTGCCCGTTGCCGAACGAGTTGTTGCTGATCGCGGCGTTGTTCTTGATGATTCGGATATGACCATCACTGGCGATCCGCATGCGCTCGGAGCTATTGGTATAGAACACGAGGTCGTGATTGGTCGTGACCATCACCCGGCCTTCGGAGTTCGCGTTAGCGACCAGCTGGACTTCAACGCCATTGACGTTCTGGCAAGAGAGCGCGTTGTAGCTCGCAGCCGCTTGGCGATTGGTCACGTTGGCGTTGAAGCGGAAGCCGCCGGTCAGGACTGAGAACTCCTCGGCCGCGTCGTCGCCGGCAGCGTTATAGCGCCGCATGCGGATCGAGTCGTCCGATCGGCTCCAAAACACCGCGCCTTTGTTCAAGCCAGTCTGATCGGCCAGCTGGACCAGGGAGTTCTGTCCGGCCGGGGCGGTCAACAGAACACGCCCACCGGCAGCGGTCACGAGGCCCGTCAAAGACGGATTCGCGATTGGCGCCTTCGCATCCAACGCGGTCGTAAGTCCGGTTACTTCGCTGATCGGGTGATTGTGTTGCGACGGCGCCATGGTGTCCGGGCGATTCGTGACATCCGTAAGCCAGCTCACGGTGTTGCGGGTGGCGAGTGCTCCCAGCCCGCCGATGTCTGCGGCCACCAGCACCACAGCGCCGGACTTACCGTTCACCGAGGCGACCCTTTCGGTGTTGTCGATGACATCCCAGCTCGCGCCGTTGTTGACGATCTGATCGCCCACGTTGAACTCGTAGCCGCCGTGAGTTCCGCCGGTCGTTACCTTGTAGAAGTAGCCCTTCTGAGCGGGGGACGGGTAAGCGCCCGAGGACGCATCCCAACCACCCATGTAGACCAACGTGCCGGTTACGGCTGCGGCGGCCTGCGACGCCCAGTGCTTCGCGCTGTACTCGCCTGGCTCAACCGGGGTGCCGCTGGGCGCGTTCGCCCACAATCTCGCTTTGTCCCGCGCGCTCTCTGCGGCAGTCTTCGCCGCGGTGGCGATGCCTGCTTGCGTATCGGCCACGGTCGCGGATGCACTAGCTGCGGACTGGCTGTCCGCGGCAGCGTTTGCGCTGAGGGCCGCAGCGGCACGGTGCGTGTTCGCCGTGGCGGCGCTGGCGGCGGCCTCTTGGGCACTGCCAGCCGCTGAGGTTGCACTTCCGGATGCTGCGGTAGCGCTACCCGCAGCCGCATCTCGCGCCGCAGTGACAGTAACGATCACCGCGGCAGCGTCCTCAGCAGCGTGTAGGGCAGTCCGCTCGGCGGCAATCGCGGATGCACTTGCGGCGTCTGCGGCTTGACCTGCCGCGTTCCGATGCTGGAGAGCGGTGTTGGCGTGGGCGTATGCCTCGGCGACGCCGCCACCGGCTTCGGAGACCAAACGGGTCACATCAAGTTGCAGTTGGGGGAACGACGGGAGTACGTGGTTCTGCTCCAGCCCGTCGGTGACGATGACCGTCCCGGTCGGCTGGGTAAGCATCAGGCGCAGCTGGTTCTCTCGGGTGTTCCAACGATCGACCATCGCCGCGATTCGCAGCGCCAGGTCGGAGTTCGTGATTGCCATTGATTCCTTGAGTTGTCTATCGAATGCCGAATGCGTACCCGGTGATGGCGGTGACGTAGGGCGTGGCCGGCTCGCCGCCTGATACGACGTAGCCGTTGAGATCGAGTTCGTGAAGAGTCATTGCACGGGCGCGGACGCGGAACGTCCGGCTGCTCGCGGTGGCTTGGCCGACGGCGTTAACCTGAGTGTTGCGTGTCACCAGGTCCGACACCGAGCGAACCCACGAGTACGACTCCGCTACGTGCCTGCCATACCCACTAATCACACTGCCGCCACCGGACCGACCGATCTCAATCCACACAGAGGTCCGCAGTTCTTCCACGATGATCTCTATGCCCGGCATCGGTGCGTGGGTGACGGTCATGGAAAGAACAGGGACATGCGATTCGCCGGGAAGCTCAGGCGGCGCAAGGCTGAATTGGTGGATGTGCGTAAAGTCCGCAGTATTCGTCACCGCCAGTGGGTTGTTCTGGCCAGCGCCCGGGCCTTGCAATGGGACGTAGATCGCGCCAGTCCAGCTAACCGCGGTGGCGCGCTGAAATGCGCCTACGATGTTGGGAGCCCGGACCTTTCCGGCGAATCCTGCATTGCCAGAGCGATCAACCCAAAAGACAGCGTTGTTCTCGTTCTTGACGCCCGAGCCCACCCAAAGAGGCCAGCTACCGACGTTGGACATCTCGACCCGAAACTCGTTCGGGTCATAGACGTTGCCTGCGGCGTCGAGGCTGTGCGTCTTGAACGTACCGCCGTTGATGGTGCCGGCGTTGGCCGTGATCGCGGACAGTGAGTTCGCAGTGATCTTTCCGGCCGTGACCGATCCGTCCACCAGCAGTGCGCCCGTGATGCCGACGGTGCTCACGCCGCCGACGTTGCCGACGACAAACGGGACGCGGCGGACGCCGTAGTTGGTCGGCGAGACGACGGCGAAGCGGTCCGCCTGGACCACAAAGTCGGAGCCGTTGGGGTTGGCGCTGAGCGCGATGCCGGCGATGATCGGGTTGGCCGGGTCGCCGCCGTTGATGCGCAACGACCAGGTGCCGGACCACTTGGCATCGTTGGAGTTGACGTAGGCGTTGTAGGACTGCTGTAGCGCGGCGAACGTACCGTTTGCAAACGCGGTGACGCTGGTGTCGGCGATTGACTGCGCCTCGGTCGGCGTCACCTTCGTGTCGATCTGCTGTTTCACGGCTGCGGCTACAGACGTTCCGCTTGCGCCGTTGCCGCCGAACTGCGCCGAGAACAGCTGGCGCCACGTGGTGTTTGCGCCGCCGGCATTGGCGACAGTGGTGAGCGCCTCGTTGGTCGCCGCGATGGAAGTCCCGTGCGTAGCTACAGTGCCTTCAACGGAGTCCACTCGGGATTCCACAGCGTCAACCAGGGCGGTCACGTTGGACACCGCCTGTGCAACGTAGGTGTCCCGCTCGGTCGTGATCTGCGCGTGCAGGTCGGTCATAGACGACACACGGGCGTTGCGCTCGGTGACGACCGCCTGGTTCACTTGAAGGAACTGAGCGGAGATGCTCGATTCGCTGGTGACGATCCGGGTGAACAGTTCGGTGTACTGCTCGGCGAGAACCTGCGTGGCGTCTTCGGTCAGGGAGATACGGGTGTACGCCGTGTTGATCTTGTCGCCGTGGTCGCGGTGCAGGTCAAAGAACGCATTCGACCGCAGCAGCTCTTCGATGATGAGTTCGGCGTTCGCATCAACGTCGGGAATCTTCTCTTGGAGAATCAGGAAGGCCGGCGACTGCGTGACGAGATCGATAAGGGTCTGGATGTCGATCAGCGAGTTGTCGCCACCGCCGGGACTGCCGGCGCCACCGCCGGGGAACTCGCGGTTCTCCTGCTGCGCGAAGAGCAATTGCTTGAGTGACGTGTTGAGGTGGCTCTCGGGCAGCATCGCGCCGCCCTGGTACTCGATCGCGAGGTCCGCAATAGGGGTGACCCGACGCAGCGCCACGGCGTAAGGCGCGGTGAGGTGCGGCGTCTGATCGGGAATTTCTACGGTGGTGGCGTTGATCCACTTGCCGAGAACGAAACGCGGCGAGGCGGGATCGCCTACGAGCACGCGGACGTGTTCTTGCTTGAGGTACGGGAATGTAACGGTGAAACGCAGCGGCCCGCCTTCGTACTTGTAGCGCACGAAGGACAGGCCGCGGGCCAATTCAATCATTGGGTCTCGTTAGTTGAAGATGGGATTGTCCAGCCAGGTCTTCTTTTTCTTCTCCGCGTTGCGCTCCTTTCGAGCCTCGGATTCGACTTCACTCTTCTTCTCGATGATCCCTTCCTGCTCCAGCCAATCGAACCCTTCGCGCTGGATGTTCTGCCAGCCGGTCATGTTCTGGAACCAAAACAGCTTCGAGAAGTTCTCCAGCTCCTTGCGGGTAATCTCCTGGTCGTCACGGATCAATTGCACCGGCAACTTCGCGGCTTCCGCGGCGCGGGTCACGAAGTCAACCGACGGGATGCCGCTCAGCAGGTTGTTGGACAGGCCCGTCGAGCGGGTGTTGGCGAACACCGCCTCTTCACCGGCGACGCCCAATAGGGTGTCCGTGAGGGCGGGAATGACCGAACCCCACGACGACTGCGCGACCGCCGCTTTGAGGAAGTTGGCGCGCGTGAGGGTCTCCTTGCGCTTCTCCTCGTTTCCAGCGGTGTTGATGTAGCTGCGCGCAGCCCATTGCAGGCCCGCGAGGCTCGACGACAACGTGACCATCTGCCACGTGTGCCAATCCTTCCAGTGATACGCCGAGTTGAGCAGGTGGCGCTCGTAGCTGTACGCCATGAAGCTGCGGAACTGGGTCACGAGCTTACCGCCTGAGCTGTGCATGAGCATGATCGAGTCGGATGCGTCACCTTCGAGCACCTGCTGGCGCGTCACGCGGTACATGAAGGCCGCGACGCGTTCACGGTCGGCCAGCGACAGCTTGGCCTCGGTGATGTCGTCCACCTTCTTGATCCCGCGCAGCGAGTCGAACAGCGCCTTCTGTGCTTCTTCGTCGAGACCGTAGGAACGCAGGCGTTGAAGCATCGGGCCGGCGAGAGCGCGCTTGTCGTTCGCCAGCTGTAGCAGCTTCATCAGCGTGGCGCGGCCGGCGATGCGTTGCAGCATGGTGTTCATCGGAGCCATGCCCGACATCACGCTGGTGACGCGCTGCGCCTGGCCTTGCAGGTTCTCATACGCTCGCCCGATCTTGCTGTTGCCGTAGGTGGGCGATGCGAACGCATCGTCTTCCAGGCGTAGGTACACCGGGTTGCGCAGGTGCTCCGTACCGGTCGCGATCAGCTCGTCGAGGTAGCGCGCCGTGCCGCTCTTGAGCGTGCCGTCCGCCGCGGTGCGCATGAAGTCGCCAATGAAGCTGATAGACGACAGCGTATTACGCAGCCCGGCGTGGGCCACCACCGGGCCGAGTTCGGTGAACAGTGTGAAGCCGACCTGGTTCATCACCCGTAGGAACTGGGTGTCGCGTAGGGCGCGCGCGATGCGCGCACCACCAGAGTTCGGGTTGACCTCGGTCGAGCGTCCCATGATGCTGCGGACGCCGATGTCGAACATGCGCAGAGCCGTGTCCGTGTCATCGCCAGCGATGTCGGCTTCCCGTTTGGTCAGCTGTCGGAGCGCTTCGAGTTCCCGTTGGTTCTTGACGCCGAGCTTCTGCGACAGCGCGGACCACCCGGAGATGTCGCGGGTGTAGGCCGTGACCACTCGGGAGACATCGCTGTCCATGAAGTCGGTCACGCCGATCTCCACGTCGGCGCCGTTGCGGTTCTTGACGACCGTGCGGAAGGACGGGTCGAGCGAGATGCGGCGCTTGGCGGGGCTGATCTTGGCGTCTTCGGCCGCCTTGCGGGTGTACTTGTGCAGGATCGAGGCGGCCTTCTCCACGGAGACACCGGCGTCGTCGAGTGCGAGCTTGAGCTGCTCCAGGTCGTCGAGGTCCAGCGATCGGACCATGTTCTCGGTTTCGCCGTGGACCTGGTTCTTGCCGCGGTTGATGATCGCTCGGGCGTAAACTTCGGCCAGGTCTTCGTCGATACCGCCGTCGTCGGCGATTTGCTTGGCCTGCGTGCGGGCGTAGTCGGAGTCTGCCTCCCGCTTGAGGGCGTCTGCGAGCTTCTCCTTGGCGCCCTTGAGGCGTTCTTCCTGGCGCATGAGGCGGCGCCGGCTGTCTTCGAGCTTGCGTTGGCGAGCGCGGCGGGAGATGTCGGCGCGCTTGCCGGTCCCGAGGTCTTCGGCGACGGCGGCTTCGGCGTCGCGCACTGCCTGCTGGCGTAGCGCAAAGTCGGCGTTGATCTCGTCGGCGCGCTCCCGGGCACGCTTGGCGGCCTCTGAGGTGCCGCGGTAGTTCTCTTCCAGCTCGTTGAACTTGGCGACGTTATCCGCAGAAGCCGGGTTGGCCGTGGCGCGCTTGCGCATGTCGGACAGGATCGCCTGCTTGTAGATGTCGATGCCCTGGTCCTCGGACAGACCCATCTCGCCGAAGATGCGCTGGTAGGCGGCCTTCGACTGAATCTGCGGGAAGTAGCTCTCATTCTTCGAGCCAGGGTCGAGCACGCCGTTGCGGACGCCCGTGTCGAACGCCTCGTCGAGCACCTTACGCACCCGGGCCGCAGCAGCCTTGGCCGCCGGGGATTCGACCTCGACGCCACGGAGCGCCTGAGCGACTTGGCCGCTCCATTCCAGCTCTGCCGCTCGGTCCCACATGCTGAGGCCGCGGGCTGCTCGCTCGTCGCGCCAGGCGGCGTTGTAGCCGCGCTGGAGCGCCGTCTCGAAGCGCGCCCGGTGCATCCCCGCGAACTCACCTGCGGACTGCTCCACGGCCTGATTGCGGTCGTTGTAGCCCACGCCGTCGCGGAACAGCTTGCGGCTGATCTCGCGCACCGTCGGCGACTTCATGTTGCCCATGCGCGCCGCGAGGGATCGGCGGATGTTGGCGAAGGCCGGGCGCAGCTCGATGTTCTCGACGCCAGCGTCCTTGATGTCTTCCATCGTGTCGCTCAGGGGCTTCCGCGAGAGGCCAGGGGTTGGCTCGTCGGGGATACCGTGGACTTTGGCGGCGCCGATGCTCTCGTAGGAGCCAGAGATGTCGCGCTTCACGATGCTCTGTACTGCCTTTGCGTTGACGAACTGATCGCCGTTGCGCAGGTTGAGGGCGCCGCCGAGGACGAATCCGGCGCCGGCAGCGAGCACGATGTCGTCGTCGCCGATCTCCGGGTTGAACGCGGATGCGCCGTAGGTCAGCGCCGCGTTCGTGGCACCCGCGGCGATACCGGCGCGGACGCCGTTGACCAGGCGGCCGGCACGGGCGGCACGAGCGAGGCCGCCGGTGGCGGCGTCGGCGGCGAAGGCTACAGGATCGGTCAGGCCGACCGCGATATTCGCGGCCAGTCCGAACTGAGCCTGCGTCTCCGAGGCGGCCTGGTTCTGCAAGGCAAACGACTGGAGCAGCTCGAAGTGCTCGTCGCTGGTGGCGCGGTCGAATAGGAGCCACTGCTCCTGCCCGATGCCGGCTTCCTGCATGCGCTCGGCGAAGTCTTCCGGGAGCCGGTAGTCTTCCTTGGCATGCTCCATCACGGAGCCTTCCTGCCACATGCGGTGCAGGGTGCCGATACCGCCTTGTGCCTGCGCGGCGCCGATCAGATCACCGACGGTCGAGTTCTCGCGTACACGCTCTGCTTCCGCTTGGCGCGCTTGTGTCGCCTGCGCGCGGGCCGTTGAGCCACCTTCGTTACGCTGAGTCGCGATTGCGACTTGCTGGTTGATATCCGGCGCGTGGGCGGGCGAGTCATCGGCCAGGTCGAGGATGCTGATGGGCGTTGCCATTACTGTCCTTTTGATTTCCGCGCGGTGCGGTGTTCTTGTAGGAAGTTCATGAATGACGGGAACTCTTTACCGTCCTCGGTGATGGGCTTGGAGCGGTTATTGAATGCTTCGATCTCGTCGGTAGTCATCAGCGACGGGCCTCGCTTACCGTCATACCAGGGCGTCAGGCCGGCGCGCTCGGCGCCGACCTGCTGCTTGAACTTGGCGGACGCGCGCACTTCCGCTTCCTTGCGCTCCGAGTCGTACTCGGCTCGGGCCTGTGCCACTTCCAGCGGGTCGAAGGTGATCGGACGGCCGGTTTTCGGGTGCGCTACGGGGTATCCGCTCGGCAGCATTAGGGCGAATCGATTCGGTTGATCCGGAAGGGGCGCCGCGTAGACGCCTGCTTTTAGCTCCTGCGAGATCACACCGGTCTTCGCCAAGTCGTCGGCACCTTCGCGAACGAATGCGTCGATGCCCGGCTGCGCGGACGGGCGTGCGCCGCCCCGGGGAACCATTCGGCCGTTGACCTCGATCAGATCGCCCAGCACTCGACGCTCGGCCACGGCCAGGTTGTCTTCGGGCGAAGCGTTCGGGTTCGCGAGTGCAAGGCGGATTGCCCGCTGCTCGATCTGCGCCTTCACCTCGCGCGTGCGTTCAGAGCCGTTGGGAAGGGTGGGGCGGTCTTTGTAGAATTGGGTCGTTGCCTGTCCGATCTCGCGAGCAACATCCACGCGGCGACCCTTCGTTGCACCGGTGGGTAGAGCTTGGATGCTCTCTTCCGGCGTCATGCCGAACTTCGACACGTTGTCGTGGTGCTGAGCGAACAGAGTTGCGTTGCTCTCCGACAGGTAGCGATCAGCAGCGATCGGGTCGATCTTCACCAGCTCGGCGTACAGGTTGTAATTCGCGGTCAGGTTGCGCGAGGTCGTGCGACCCAGCATGTCCTTGAGCTGCGGGATCACGATGCCGGCGCGGGTGTAGCGTTCGATGACCGCCTGCTGCACCTTGCGATCACCGCCGGTCACCGCTGCGGCCCATTCTTTCTCGGCCGACTTGTTGAGCTGCGAGTCGGTCAGCGACAGGGCATTGCCTGCGTTGATCGCGGCGATCACCTGCTTGTGCTCCTTGGCGCGGTTCGCCTCGCTCTGCATGTGCTTGAGGCCGGCGTCATTCTGATCAATCCAGCGACGCACGAAGGACAGCCGGTCCTTGCCGTGCATGCCAACCTTATCGGCCAGTGCATTGATGTCGCCGATTGCGAGTTGACCCTTCGAGGCTCGACCCTGGAGCTGGAACTCCATGCCGGACAGCATCTCGGCCTGCGCCTCTTCGAACTTGCGGGCACGCACGGTGGAACCGGCGGACACCGCGGTCTCGAACTTCTCGCCCCAGCCGGCGCGATCCCACAGGGCGGCCTTAGCGGAACCGATGGGTTTCTGGAGTGCGGCCTTCGCGTTCTCCGGGTCGATCTGGCCGGTCTCGATCAGGTCAATGTAGGCGCCCGACAGGATGTCGTCGGCGTCATCGTCGTCGAGATAAGCGAACGCCTCGGTGTTGAGCGCGGCGCGGAAGTTGTTGACGCCCTCGGCGGTGAGTAGCGAGCCGTCCTGCACACCATCGCGCGCGATCTGGCGCAGATTCTCGGCCTGGCTGTCGAAGATTTCGGCCAGCTCGGTCTTTTGGCGGAACTCGACCACGCCTTCCTGCATTTTCTGGATCGCCGGCTGCATCTCCTTGAGGATCGCCGCGTCCTGGAACTCGGGGGACTTGAGCATCTCGGCCATGCGTTCCTGCATGATCGGCGCGATGTCCTCGCCCGGCCGCAAGCCCGCCGTCGCCTTGGCGAGTTCGAGCTTGGTGGTGTGGATGCGGTTAGCGGCTTCCGTCAGGTAGTAACCGCGGCGGTAGCCTGCGGTCTTGTCCGCGAGCGTCTCGGCCGGCTGTGCCGCGGTGCCACTGAGGGATTCGACGGTGCGATCCGTCTGCCCCTGCGTCTGATCCTCGGCGTCCTTGCGGACCGCGCGGTCGGTCTGGAGACGCGATGCAGCGGCGCCGAGGCGTCCGAATACATCCGACGCGACCGAGCCCATGGCGGAATAGCCGCGGGATGAGTCGAGGTCGGCCTGCACGCGCAGGTTAGGCGCGTCGGAGTTCCGCTGCGCGGTTACGGTGCGCCGCGTGATCTCTTGCTTCTTGAAGCGCGCCATGCGCGGTCTCCTGGTAGGTGAGGGGAAGGACGCCGGGGATTAACCCCCGGTCGCCCCTTTGCGTCGGATCATGTAGTTCTGATAGCCGGCCGCGCCGGTCGTGGCGGCGTTCCCGATGCCCTGGACCATCTCAGCGTTTGCGCTGCGGATGCGAGCGTTGGCTTCCGCCGCGCTGGCGAGCGTGCCGTTACGGCGATTGGTCTCGATCAGCGCAACGTCTCGGCCGGCTTGGCCCATCACGTCGATGCTGATCGCGTCCACGGAGTTACCGCCGATGGCGGCTTCGGCCGCTGCGGCGCGGGCGGTTGCACGAAGGGCGCGAGCCTCTTCCATGCGTTCGTTCTTCTGAGTCGCCGCGGATGCGTCGATCTCGGACTGCTGGACCTTGAGTGCTTCTTTCGTTGCTTTCTTCTGCTCACCGTTGGCGTAGACGGCACCGGCAATCATGACCGCCGCGGTGGCGATCGTTACCGGTTCACACACCCGTGCCGACCCGGTAGAAGTAGCGGAACGGCAGCTGCGAAACGCCGTATGGAACAGGCTCGCCGAGCGTGAAGCCGGATTTCAGTAGCCAGGCTTTCGACACCTCGTTCTCGTCGTCCACGAAGTTGTGCAGGATGGCGAACTGCTCAAGCCACCCGTCCATGATCCGAGAGGTCTCCGCGAAGAACACCTTCGGGTCTTTCGTGAGGCCGTCGGTTCCCAGCATCCACACCGCAGCGGACATGCCGCCATGGTGCGAGACGCCGAAGATGCCCTCGGGCACACCGTCGATGACGGCAGTGAACGAGATCGTGGATGCGGCCACTGCGGCGCACAGTGCGTTGTGCGGCGTGTGCCCGTGCGAGGCAGCGACTTCGAGCACATCGGACAGCCGCATGCGCTCCGCGACCGACTGGATGTCATCGACCGTTGGGGAGCGGTAGGTTACTTCGGTCACACTTGGCTCCGGGAAGAGAACAGGGCGCGGTACTGCGCGGACTGCCACCAGCATTGGTAGGGCAGGCGATTGACGAGGGAGATGCGCACCTGGTCCGATCGGGACTGCACGGGGAACCGCTGCTCGCCTGAGTGGAACAGCGGGGCATTGAGGCGGAACGTGGAGTCGTTGAGCGTGCGTGCGGTGAACAGGCCGGCGTGGCTTGCGAGGTACGTCTGCGGATCGGTGGTGCGCCCGCGGGTGGCGACCTCGACCTCGAAGTAGGCGGCGTCCTTGTAGGCGACGGTGATGTCCCGCACCTGGAGCCGGCCGACGGTGATGGCTTCGTTGTTTCGATCGCGCAGGTATGGCCTCGTAAGGTCCGCCCGCGTGACGTAGTTCAGGCCCACGGCGAGCTTGCCCGCGGCCAGGTTGCCCGGGAATCGCAAGGTCATGCCGCCGTTGGCGAGCGAGGCGCCTTGCAGGTCTACCAGCGTGCCGGCGTCCGCCCAGTCGTCCGTCTTCGCGACCACGACGTTCGTCATGGAGCCGAAGGCGTAGGGCAGGTTCACGTCGGTGTAGTTGCCGAACGGATAGTGCGTCGGCTGGAGCACGGCAAGGCGGTCCAGCATAAAGCTGTAGTCTTCGGTGAAGTCGCTGTCCGCAGTGGCGAGGCTGAGCGACATGCGCAGCATCTCGATGCCGGTAGCCGACCCGAGCTTTCGCGCGAGCACGTAGAGGTAGCCGTCGATCACCTTGAGGTGGACGACCTTGCCGACACCTGCGATGTCCCACTTGCACCACGCGGACTGCACCTTATCGGTGCCGGCCCAGCGGACGAAGTAAGCGTAGAGCTGGTGCGGCGCGCTTTCCTGCGCCAGCACAACCACATCCGCCTCGGGCGCTCCGGCCATCGCGCGGACGCGTCCCGGGATGTAGCGGGGGACATGGCTCGTCACGTCAGCGGCGTCGCCGGTGATGCTCACGTCGTCCATGAAGTATTCGCGCAGGATCGCAAACGCGGCGGCGTCGGTTACCGAATAGAGCGTGTCGCCGAGCTTCTCCGGCTTCACGTACCGCGAGCACTCGTAGTTCACCAGTGGATCGACCTTCGGCGTCTTCGGCGTCAGGAAGGGGTCTGCGGTCATCTGGAAGTTGGCGCGGTCGCCGAAGAGGATCAGCGAGGACTCGTAGGAGATCGCATGGCGCAGCGAGGCGACGCCATCGGTGTTGACCGCGAAGTCCACGGGATCGGTGTCGAGCAACTGGGTGACCGAGGTGCGCCAGAAGTTGAACGGACGGTCCGTCTCGGACATCGCACAGTTCTCCGTCGAGAGGAACCCGACGCGGCTGCGGTGATGGAACACGTCTACGATCTTCTCGCCGACGAAGGATGCCGGGATATTCGTGGCCGCGTCACCAGCGAGCCGGCCTTCCCAATCGGGAGCACCGAACGAGAAGTAGAAGCCGTCGCCGTGAACAGGGTCTGGAATTCGCTTGAGCAGGTGCGGCATGGTGCTGCGATCGAACCGATGCTGGATTCCAGGCCGAGCAACTTCCAGCCACACGCCTACGCCAGCGCGCTGCACGTAGTAGTTGTCGAAGTCGTTGCCGGACGCTCCGATGATCTCGTAGATCGCGCCGGTGGGAACCTGGACGCTACCGGTGGGCTTCGGCAGGTCGGTGAAGGTCTGGACGGAACCCGTAAGCGCACCGGGGGAGAGTTCCGTGTCCATCTTGACGACGCGCTCGGTGTTGACGACGAACGTCGTATCGGCCAGCGTCATCGTCTTGAAGACGGACCACGGCTGTAGCGCGGTCGTGAGGTACTGGAGCGCGTTGCCGGTCGGCACCACGTCGTACTCGTAGCCGGTCATGTGGTTGAACACACGGATGGAGCCGTTGCCGATGACCACCACGTAGCGCTCGAAGGAGTCACGCACGATGGAGTGGTAGTGCCCCATCGGGTCGAGGTTGTCAGCGAGCACCTTGACGAACTCGGCCGGCGGACGCTTGCCGGTGCCGAGCGCGGTGTGCAGCCAGGTGTTGATTGCTTCGGTGAGTTGGTTCGGACTGCGGACGGAATCGTCCTGTTGCGATGCGCCACCCAGGAACGACGGGTAGCGGCCGGTGGTCAATGCCATTGCTTAGCTGCGATTCCCGATTGCGGAAGTGTCCGCGTCGTCGTTGATGAAGTTGCGGCCGAGGGCGAACTCGAAGTCGTCCTGCTCGGACGCGAGGAGCGCGTAGGTGGTGCTCTCGTGCTCTTCGGTGAAATGGTCTTGCGCCTCACTACCAAGCACGTTCTTCTGGAAGATGCGAGCTGCGCGGATGGCGATGTACCGCCGCGCCGTTTCCGGCAGCAGCTCGTACTCGTAGAACCAGGTCACCTTCGCGACCGGTGGCGACTCGGGGTCGAACACGTCGGTTTGATTGCTGAGGTCGTAGAGGAAGTTGTTTCGATGCGTGATGCGCACCGCGCCGCGCCCGAGGGGCGTGACTCGAATGATCTGTGCGACCAGCGGCACCTTGTTGTCCACGTTGAGCGTGAAGGTGAAGCTGGCGTCTTCGTTGAACCACCAGCCCTTCGACTGCACCTCGCGCGAGATGCCGTGCAGTGTCCGAATGGCGATGGCCGCGTCGGTGTTGCCGACGGTATCTAGGCTGCTCACGGGCATTTCGCCTATTGCGCCCAGCATCTCGTTTACCGCATCGAGTTCCGTGGTGAGAACGATCGGGAGTGTCATGTGTTCCATAGGTGGTTGGATTGGCGAATGCGCCCATATAAGCCGCCTCAGCCCGACAGTGCCGGCGTCTCAAATTATTGATTAGCGCTTGCTATGCCTTCTAGCTAGCAATTGCTAGATGGGTCGGGGCTATTGACAATCAAGCCAATGATCAGGCAGCATGGCGCCCATGATCACGTACTCGAAGAAGCCTCAGGAGCTCCTGGCGGAGATCGATGGGCAAGTCCAGAAGCTCCGGCATGAACTGACGACCTTGCTTGCGCGACGTGAAAAGGTTGTTCAGCTCATTGAGCTGTCTAACGAGCTTGGATTGGCCGTAGACCCGAAGCCCCCGCTACCGCTCCCGCCACCGCTCCCGGCGCGGCCCGCGCCGCTGGTGCAGTTCAGGGATGACTTGGGAAATGTAGTTCCGCATCAAAGCGTTAAAGCCAGTGCCTCGGATCGAGTGGCCAGCTATCTGAGCGACGGTTCTCGTGAGAAAACAGCCGCGCTTCTCAAAAGGCTGGACAACGAAGGCATCGTCATACGCGGGAAAGACCGCGTTCTGGCCTTGTCCGCAATCCTGTCTAAGGACGAGCGGTTCGAGGCGAGTCGAAAACTTGGATGGGCGCTTAAAGGGGCGTTGAAACCAAGCCCGTAAACGAAGAACAGCCCTGGCGTTGCAGCGACAGGGCTGTTCAGTAAGTCAGTGCTGGTTGGAGGCCGGCGCCCGAGCATGGCGGTTCAGACCATGACTAGGAGTTCAGGATAATGCTTAGCTACCACGCCACATTGTTAATGGTAAGCGTATAACCAAGGCGCCGGGGGCACAAATCTCCGGCGTCTCCAGTATACCTACAGCGTCCTGCCCGTCAATGCCAAGGCCATTTGCATCAATGGCGTTGTCATTGGCGGTTATCGCGTTTGAGCCAATCGTCGTCGAGCCTGCCAGGGAAAAAAAAAGGGTGCCCCCGGTTTACTGGGGGCACCCTTGGGGTGAAACAGGCTGAGCGTTACGCGGCCTTGGACAGCTCGATGGCGCCGTCGCCGCGAAGTTCGCCGTGACCCAGCGCGTACTTGGACAGCATCAAGGTGCCTTGCTTGTTGCCCTGGTACACGTCCTCGACCGACAGGCCGAGCAGCTGGAGCGTGCCAACCGCGGAGCGGTGGAAGATCGTGCCCACGGTGTCCGCGTAGTTGCCGCGGTACTTCGACAGGACGTTGGTGTCTGCCGTCTCGTTGGTGTTCGGCACGCAGTTGATCTTGGCGATCGGCAGGCGGGCGACCGAAGCGATGGTGGCGTCGTTGTAGCTACCCTTCGAGTCGGTGTTGATGTCCTTGTCGATCAAGTCCTTGTTCTCGGTCAGCAGGTAATACTGAGCCGGGCGCAGGGCGCCGGTGTAGTCGGCCGGGTTGTCGGAGAAGTTCTTCTCGTCGAACACCTGGCGCGCGGTGCGGAACGCCGCGGCGAGGACGGTGGCACTGGTCGCCATGGTGGTGTTCTTGATGACGGCGCCGCCCGGCTGGCCTTCCACGACCGAGGTCGTGATTCGGGCCGCACGGATCGCGCAGCGCAGCTCGTTCATCATGCGCTTGCGGGCCAGCTCGTAGCCCTGCTGGCGGGTGTACTCGCCGCGCACGTCGAAGTGATTCATGGCCTCGTCGATGTTCGCGATGAACGCGTCCGAGATCAGCATCGGGTCGAGCGTCAGGATGCGCTCGTTGTGATCGACGGTCTGACCCAGGATGTCGGTGCCCGGCACGTGGTAACGCGAGCCGATGGTGCCGATGGCCGGGAACGAGGCCGACTTACCCTGCTCGATGGTTCGGACCATGATCCGACCTTCCAGCTTGTACGCTTCCACGAAGGCCGCATCGACCTCTGCGGTGTAATTCTTGATGAACAACGCCCAGTCGTCGCCCGCTTTGTTGATCTGGCCGGGACGCGACGGGATGGAATCTGCCATTTAGTTCTCTTGTAGTAGAAGGGATGTTTGACGCGGGTGCCCGCGGTCTCGCAGGTCTTGGGTTTGGGTCGGAGCGCCGCCGGGGTAGCCGGCGCTCCAGTTGTGGCTTAGAACGTGGACGCCATCAGGCGGGCTTCGTGCGCCTTGCGGTACGCCGGATCGGTGCGGTAACGCGGATCGTTCACCGCGGTTCGCACTTCGGCCTGCGAGGCGTAGCCCGTGACGCCGTTTGCGGAGCCGGTCTTGCCGTTGAGCAAGGTGGCCTTGCCGGCGTTCATGCGGGCAACCAGGCCGGAGATCGCGAGCTTCGCCTGCGCGGCGTTGCCCGAGCTGATCGTGGCGTTGAAGGCGTCGATGTCGGCGACGCTGAGGTTCTGGCTGGCCCAGGCGGTCATCGCGGCATAGCCGTCCTTGCCCTTCGTGCCCTCGTACAGCTGGGTCTCGTAGGAGCTGCGGCGGGCCTTGAGGCCGTCGAGGTAGACATCCTGCGTGGCGCGGTCGAAACCGGCCTTCTCCAGCTTGACCCGCGACTCTTCACTCAGGTCGCCGGTCTCGGCGAATTCCTTGGTGAAGTCGTCCTGGCTCAGACCGGCCGCGGCGAGCACACTCTTGACGCCCGCGTCGCCTTCCTCGCCCTTTGGCTTGATCGCCAGGTCGGCGTTCTTGGCAGGTTCGGTGGGCTTCTGGAGCGCCTTGTGCGCGGCGACCAGCTCTTCGACGCTGGCGAAGCCGGCGTAGTCGGGAGTGGTGTTGCCGCCGTCGGCCGGGGGAGTCGTGGTGCCGTCGTTCGGCGGGGTGTTTCCGGTGTCGGCGGTGGACATCAGTTACGCTCGACCGCGGTGGCGTTGAGCAGCACGGTGCCGTGCGCCAGTTCGGTCTTGACGACGTTGGCCGGCAGTTCCGCCTTCGCGGTCTTGGTCGGCTTCACCAGCGTTTCGAGCTTGGCGTCGGCGGTGCTTTCGGTCTTGTCGGTCATGCGGGGGCCTGTGGTGTGGGTAGTTGGGGCGCCATCGCGTTCGCCATGTTCGGCGCGGCACGGACGGCGGCTTCTTGCATTGCGGCGCTCTGATCGTTCGCTTCGACGGTCTCGGGATCGAGCACCAGGCCCTTCGTCGAGATGTCCGCTGCGGCGCCGAGGCGCGACAGCCATTCGCCAGCGTCGATACGGCGCTTGAACTCTTGCTCGCCCAGGACGCCCTTCGCGGTGTCACCGAAGCGGACCAGCTTCTCGAAGTCGTGGCCGCGGCCGAGTGCGGCGGTGCCCACCGTGATGCGCGGCTTGATGAGGCCCTTCGGCATCTGCGGCACAGAGCCGTCGTTCTGCTTTCGGGCCAAGATGCGGCGCACGATTGGCGCGAGAATCTCCGGCCCGAGGACCGAGTAGATGCCCGCTCGGTTGTCTTCGAGGACACGGGCGAGGTACTGAATCTCTTCCTTGGTCACGCGATCGCCGCTGCGCTGGATCGCGGTGCCGACGCCGAAGACCAGCTCAAGCGCCTTCGCGGTGTCCGCAGCTTCTTGCCGGACGAACGCGAGGTCTTGGTACTTGTCGAGCGTGAGCGCTTCGATGTCAGATCGGGTGCCGCGAATCACGGCGCCGGATTCGGCCTTCGTGAACTGCTCGACCTTGAGGGTCGAGTTCGGCTTGAGCATCCACAGAATCTTCGCGGCTGCTGCGGCGGCCTTGCGGATCGACTTGCGGAGCGCTTCGAGCGTCTCGAATTCGCCGCGGAAGTCCTCGATCAAGCCGCGCCCATAGTCGTCGCCGGGGGACCGCGGGAATGCCATGGTGATCCACGGGCACGCGTCGATGGGATACTGGCCTTCTGAGTCGGGGACCATCACGCCTTCGACTTCCTGATACACGAGCCAGTTCGCGTTCTGCTCGTCGCGGTAGATGCGGGTATACAGCTCCACGTCTTCGGAGAGCTTCTTGATTCGCTCGGTTTCCGACACGCCCTGCATGATCTGATTGCGGACCGGCTCGGGGAGAACCTGCGGCGCGATCATGTCGAGGGTGACCATCTCCAGGATGGTTCCGAGGCCGTCCCGATCGACAACGTAGGACGTGAGCGGGTAGAGCTTCGACGGGCCTGCGTCCGGGATGTAGAGGGTGCAGTTGCCGCAGTAGACGCCGTGCTTGAGGCCCTCGGCGAGGGTGGAGCGGACGGCTGCTTCGGTCTCGATCTCGTCCATGACGGATCGCTCGACCTCAGACAGCGCCGTCTCCAGTTCGCCCTTCTGGATGCCGGCCTCGTCCATCAAGTTTTGAGCGACGGCCAGATCGGGCGCCATCTTGAACGGGGTAATGGCGACCGGCAGCATCGCAAGGAGCAGCTGGGACGCTTGAGCGTTGACGCAGCGCGCTCCGGTGCCCTGGACGGGCGTCACGTAGCTGGACTTCTTCTGCTGCGGATCGGTGAAGAGCGCGGGAATCGTGACGGCCGCGCAGCGCTTGGCGCGCGACTCGGCGTCTTGGCGCTTGGGTTTGAGGGTGGTGTAGCGTTCTTTCGCGGAAACGAAGCCTTGCGACTCAGCCACGCGGGATCGTCAGACCGGCGTACTGCTGCGGGGAGTTGAGATCCAGCCGCATGTCGCCTTTCTTGCGCTTGGCAGCGGCCTGGTTGGACGCCTCGCCGTCGCGGCGGGTGATGAGCAGGTCAGGCGTCGGGGTCGCCTTGGCCTTCGGGGTGCTGCACATCAGCTACGACCTTCGCGGGATGCTTCGAGGTCGAGCCGACGCCGAGTGAGCAGGAGCAATACCAGGCGCCGTTCCCCCGATTTCAGCAGGAACTCGTCGCGATCCTGGCCGGGGTCGTAGATGACCTCGGGGTACTGCTCGGCCAGTTGGTCGATCAGTTCATCGGCGGTGAGGGGAATGGATTCCAAGGTTCTCCTTAGGTGTAACTAGAATGGGGAACCCTTCGGGTTCCCCTCTAGAGCCACTGTTTTATTCGGACCGGCAGCGCCACCACGCAGGCGGGCACTGAGGTTCACTTTAGGTGTAACTAGAACGGGGAAGCCTACGGCTTCCCCTCTAGAACCACCGTTATATTCAGCCCGCCAGGACTGCCGCAAAGTGGGCCAGTTGATGCCGCGGGCCGTCATTGGTGTAGCTCGCGCTGACCCACTTCCGGTCCACGCCGGCCTCGCTCACGTGCTGCTCCACGACGGCCGAACCGGGTCGGACCAGCTCGACCACCCGACCACCGAGGTTCTGCACGAACTCGGCTTCGTTGTCGAAGCGCACGTCCGAGATCACCACGCCGGTCTTGCCCTCGCGCTTGGCGCGTTCGATACGGCGCTGGGCGACGATCAGCCACAGCTCGTTGCAGATGGTCTGCCGGCCCCATTCGGTGCCGAGCGTCTGCATCATGCGGCGCGGGGTGATGCCGCCAAGCCAAGTCAGCGGCTCTTCCTTGAGCGGCCCGTCGGTCAGCTCTTCGACGCTCAGGCCGGTGAGTTGCGCGATGAAGCCGCGGATCGGACCGGCGAGCGAGAGCTTGGCGAACCCGTGGTGCTCCACGAGGTAGTCGGCCAGGGTGTCTTTGCCCGACCGCGCACGGCCGGTGATACCGATGATGTTCAGTAGGGGACTCCTATCAAATAAAGGTAAGCACGCCTGCGCGGGCTCTATGTAGAGCAGGCCAATAGGCGCTCAATGGGGCATAATCCAAGGCAGCCCGATGACCGGGCTAACACCACTAGAAGGAGCTAGACATGGACGACGAGAAGCGGCCAGTTGAAGTTAATAACGGCATATCTAAATACCGCGCGAGGTTCTTGCAGTTCGGTCAGATTCTCGAAACGGATGACGGCAATCACCCCATTGGAGTTTCAACAGTCGTGTACGTCGAGAAAGACGACGGCTCCATCGCTCAAGTTCCGCCGCCACAGGTCCGCTTCACGGACCGAAAATCTGACTAGTCATCTAGGCTTGCCGATCCCCGGATTTTTTTGTAGTCCGGGGATTACTTACCGGCCGCTTGCAGTAACCGGCGGGCCAGCTGCGCTTCGCCGTCGCGTACTCCCGAGGCGTAGGCCAGGCCGCCGTCGACGGGGATGGCGGGGTTCTTGGAGTCGATCAGCGTCGGCTGATCGGCGATGCCGCGGAGCAGGAGCGCCTGCTGCGGGGTCAGGGTCAGGGCCTTCATGCGAAGAACCTCACGGCGAGCCACACCCAGGCAAAGAACGGAACCCAGTAGGCGGGCCAGTTAATGGCCGGCAGAATCACCGCGGCGGAGCCGGGCAGGCGGACGATGGTGAACCACGTGGCCGACCACACCAGGGTGTAGATCAAGGCGACGATGACGGCGATGACCGTCAGGAAAGCGAAGATGGTTTCCACAGGAGAACCTCGTTGGTTTTGTAGTTGAGATCGCCGTGCCGCAGGATGCGAGCGAGGCGTGCTTGAGTCAGTGCGTCGGCGGCCGTGAACTTCTTGGCCTCGTAGGTTTTCACCACAGCGGCCCAAAGGGCGGCCAGGTGTTCCTCGACGGGCGCATCGCGGTACTGCTCGTGGACCGGCATGAGTGCCTTGTCGGCCTTGTCCAGGCCGATGCCACGGCATCCGATGTATCCGTCGGTGCTATCGCCGGTGAGCGTCTGTTTCATCCAGAACAGGTTCGCGTCGTGCTCGGAAATCGTGAGCGTTCCGAGGTCGGGCTTCTGTGGATTGAACAGGCGGCACGGGATGGTGCGCAGGTCTTTGTCGATCGAGACCACGATTCGGGCGTGCGGTGCGCGGCGGGGCGCCGGATGTGTCGCGAGTGTGCCGAGGATGTCGTCGCCTTCGAGCGAGTGGCGCATGACCACCTTGTCTTGATACTTCTCGCGGATGCATTCGTCCACGAAGTGCCACAAGGTCGGCCGCGGCTTCTCGTGCCGGGATTGCTTGTACGAGCTAAGCACGTCCTTGCGGAAGTTGTGCTCCGGGCAGGACAGGGCGAGCACGAAGTCGGTGGCCTTGAACTTGCGCACCAGGTTGTCGATCTCGCCGTCAAGGTCGTCGCGCGCTCGGTCGTAGTCGAGGATTTCCGTCACGTCTCCGTCGCCGTCCCAGTCGATCGACTTGGTGTTGCCGTAGGCGAGCTGGTGGCGGAATACGTCGGCGTCGATCAGGAGCGTAAGCGGCTTACGCTTCACTGTGCGCCTTCGACCCTACGAGCGCTCTCCAACTGGCCGTTGCAGCGGGTAACAGCGTCTTCGGCTTGGCCTGCGAAGTTGATGATGGATTTCGTGGTGGACGTGGGATCGAGCATGACCTCGACGAGCGACGCGTGGTCGCCCTCGATCACGCAGGGTTGCAGGAACGGATTACTGGCGGTATGCCTCACGCACGCCGTCAGGAATACGCTCGCGCAGATAATCGCCAGCAGGCGATGCTTCATTGGAGACCTCGTTGATTCTGGAGTGGGTTTGCGCTCGGCGCTTACGGACACCGGCGTCGAACTCGGCGCGGGTCACCATCTCTTCGGAGACGGTTTCCAGGCGGCGGGACACGTCGGCGAGCTGGTCCTTCGTCTCGCGGTTCTCTTCGGCGAGCTTGTCGTTCCTGCTGCTGAGCGTGGTGTAGTCGTAGATCAGATACGCCAGGACCGCGAGCAGCACGGCGCAGGCGACGAGCTTGAGTTGGGCGAGCGGGGTCATCGGGTGCGGCGCACTTCGTCATTGAAGCTCGGCGCGTCAGCCATGACGTACTCGACGCGGCGCCGCGGGTCGTCCGGCGTGTTGCCGCGGACGATCTCACGACCGATCTGACGCTCCAGCTGGCAGATGACGTGCTCGCCGTAGCTGTTGTCGTCGAGCATCTCCGAGCGCAGCTCGTGATGGACGGCGTACACCTGGCCGTTGATGCGGGCGCTGATCCGCAGGGCGACGCCGGGGCCACGGAAGTGTCGGTCGCGTTCGTGGGTGCCGAAGATGTCGATCTCGCAGCACGCGCTCAGCTTGGGAATCCTCATGCGCTCCACTCCTTCGCGACGATTTCGATGGCGGTGAACTTGCCGGGGATGATGAATTTCTTGCCGGATTCGGTTTCCAGGCGGTGACCCGACGGGCGCACGCAGAGGCGCACCACGCCGACGACCTTGATCCGCTGGTCTTCGGAGAAGTGATAGGTGCGAGAGATTTCGCCGCGCAGCTCGGTCCACTTGAGGTCCGGCGCGGTATTCGCAGGCGCGGCATAAAGCTCGGCGTTGTCCGCGAGCCAGAACTCGCGGAACTTGCCGGGGTAGCAGACGATCACGGACCGGCGCGAGACGGAGACGACGTGCGCGACTTGGCCCCGCTGGGCGCGGCCCTTGCCTGCACTGTCTTTGAGCCGGACGACAAGATCGCCGGGCTTGAAGTGCTTGATCATGAATTCTCCTGGTAATAGCAAGCGACTTGCAGAAGTTCCGCAGGGGTCGCATCGGATTTGATTTGGTTCGCGCGTGAAGAAATGACGCGCACGTTGCCGCGCACGTAGCCCAGTTCGGGCTTGATTCGATCCAGCGTCGGAGAATTCGGCCCCTGCGCAGCGGCTCCCGCCGCTCGGTAGAGGGGGATACCTAGCGCAGGGCAGAAACGCGGCACTTCCACGTCCTCGGTTGTGAGGTCGAATGGAAGCCCGCGTTTCAATGCCCGACGTTTTGCAGAGCGCACTAGGACGCCTGCAGGATTCGTGTTGCGTTGTTTACTCAGTGGGTTTCAGCCCAGTTGTTGCCGATCTTGTATTCGCCGGCCAAAGGACAGCGGAAGCCGAAGTAGTCGCCGGCCGCGGTGATGGATTCCACAGCGGTTCGGCCGACCAGCTCGGCGTGCTCTTCATCGACCTCGATCTGCCACTCGTCGTGTACGTTCGCCACGAACTCGTAGTTCACGCCCGGGACAAGCCCGAGTTCCTGTAAGCGCGTGTCGAGAATGTGCAGCGCCTTCTTCATCACCAGAGCGCCAGCCGATTGCAGCAGGGTGTTGAGCGCTGCGTGGTCGGAGCGGATGTGCAGCCGGCGACCGTCGAGGCCCTTGATCCAGCCTTTCGCTGCGGCCTTCTTGACGCCGGCAACGAGCTTGCGCAGAGCCGGCAGTCCCGCGAGGAACTGCTTGCGGAGAATGCCGCCGGCCTTGCGGCCCTTGCCGATGATCGAGCCGATCTTTCCGTCGCCCGCGCCGTACAGGAAGGCGTAGATGAAGGTCTTGGCTGCGTCGCGGTTCGGTAGACCCGCCGCTTCCATGTTGACGGTGTGGATGTCGCCTTCGAGCAGGATGCGTGCGTAAGCGCCGCCGTCGTGGAGCGCCATGAAGTGAGCGAGGCAGCGCAGCTCCAGGCCGGACGCATCGGCGCCGACCAGCTTCTTGCCCTTGGGTACGGTGAACAGCTGGCGGCATTCGTAGCCCCAGCCACCTTCCAAACCCATGAGCACGCCGCGCTTCTTGCAGTGCTGAACCTTCGGCACCTGCGCCATGTTCGGACCGCTGTGAGTCATGCGCCCGGTGACCGCGGCGTTCTGATTCACACGGCCGTGGATGCGCCCGTCCTTCTTGCTGACCGCATCGATCCACGCTTCGGACTTCTTGGCCTTCGCCTTGCTGGCTTGACCGCTCTTGAGCATCTTCGGTGCCGGCGTGGCGCACTGGCTTAACCGCTTGGCGACCGTGAGGTACTCCAGCAGCAGCGCGATCTCGGGGAACTTGAGTTCGCTGAGCACCTCTTCGTCGATCTTCGGCTTGCCTTCCGGCGTGAACACCGTAGGCTTCCAGCCGTAGAGCGTCTTGAGGCGATTGGCGATGTGGTCGCGCGAGCCGGGGTTGAAGACGTACTTCTTGACGACCCGATACGGCTCGCCCTTGACGCGACCGCGCACCTTGTCGTTGCGCTTGGCGATCTTCTCGGCGCCGAGTTCTTCCCACGGCACAAAGACCTTGGATAGGGCGCTTGCGATCTCGGCGCGCTTCTCCAGCAGTTCTCGTTCCAATTTATGCGCACGGGCTGCGTCGAACAGGAAGCCGTACCGCGTCTGCCTGGTCAGGATCGGAGCGATGGAGTGTTCGAGGTGGATGGCCTCGTCCGACAGGCCCTTCGACATGAGCAGCGCGTAGAGCAGCAGGGTGACCACCACGTCTTGAGCGCAGTAGTCGTCCATCTCCTGATTCCACGCAGCCCAGGGGTCGAGCCCCTTCGCCTTCATCATTTCCGAGTAGTCGCCCTTCCACTCGCCGAGGCGGTAGCCCCAGGCTTCGAGCGAATGGCGGCCTACCATCTGGCCCGGCAGGCGGCCGGGTTTCTTCTTGAGGGTGTTGAAGTCCCGATCGCGCAGGTCGGGGTAGATCAGCGTGGACAGGAGCAGGGTGTCGATGGCGCGCTTGACGCGGAAGCCGGGGAACACCTTCGCAATTGCGGGGATGTCGAACCCGACGATGTTGTGACCTGTGACGAACTCCGCGTTGCGCAGCAGTTCCACGGCCGCGGCGATGGTGATGTCGCCGTTGACGTTGTTCGCCTTGATCGGCGGCCCTGTCGGTGTTCCGTCCAGGGCCACCTTACGAAGATGGATGCAGTGAATCTTCGTCAGTTCGTCGAGCAGGCCATCGGTCTCACAATCGAAGCCGTAGCCTTCGATCACTTACGACTCGTGCCCGGTGCCGGAGATCGGGCGACGTGCGACGTATCGGCGGATGCGTCGCGACCGAGCGTTGGGCGACAGCTTGATGCCCATGAGGCTGTAGCCGTAGTCGTTCTCGTAGTGCTCGATGCGCTTGGCGGTCCTTTCGGTGCCGTTGTTGTTCTGTAACTTGATGCGCTTCTTGCGGCAATCGACGCGAGCCTGGTTCACCTTGAGAGTGCGCAAGGCCGTCGCGCCGCGAATCCCGCCCGCGTTGAACACGTAGTACGCCGCGAACTGACAGCAGCGGAAGTCGAAACGACCCACGTGGTCTTCCGGTTCGCCGAACACCAGCGAGACTAGGTTGAACTCCCGGCCGCAGGGGGAAAGCCAAACGGCCGAGCCGCCCACCGCGCGGATGAACTGGAAGCCGTTCTCCGCGAGCGCCAGCGCGGCGCGACGGAGATGCTCGGGGTTGCGGTAGAACAGGTCGTAGTCTTTGACCGTTGTGCTGTCGTAGTAGGCACGAAGGGCACCACCCGCGAGGATCGAGACCTCGCGAGCACCCTTGGGAAGCACCGCCAGGATCGCCGCGGCGTAGGCCCGGAAGGTCACGACAGCAGGTCGTTCAGACGGGAAGCGACGCGGTGGGCGCGGCCGGCTTCGGCGCGCATCGAGATCGCCTTGCGGATCATCACGGCGGCCTTCTCTTCGGCGGCCTTGGCTTCGGCGTTGTGGCGCTCGCGGGCGTCCAGCAGGCGGCCGTGGGTGGCATGCAGCTGTGCCGCGATCTTCTCGACGCTCTCGGCCGGGCGGATGTAGAGCAGGATCGCGCGCAGGCCGGCGGTGATGGCGGTGGCGATTTTGGAGTTGCTCATTCGGGTAATTCCTCGGGTGTGATGTGGATGACCACGCGACGGCCTGGCTCCCCGAATCGGGAAACGCAAGCCGCTTGTGTCTTCGGGAGTTCGTAGGGCAACGCCAAGCTCGCCGCGAAGGCGAGGGGAGCGTCGATGGGGATGTAGCCGACGTGAGTGCGGCTAGTAATCGGTGCCGCCGGATTCATCGGCGAAGCCGTTGTCGTCGTGCTGCGGTTCTGCGCCCTGCACGAGCCGCCCGGTTTCTGCGACGTAGCAGAGATACAGGCAGTGGCCGGTAGCTTGGCCGGTGAAGCGATCCTTGAGGATGCGGAACGTGGTCGTGCTGCGGACCGTGAGGTCTTCGGCCTGCTGGTCCCGCTCCATACCGAACATGAAGTGGCTCCAGAAGCCGATCGCTCGGGAGCCTTTGAAGTGGCGGATCATGACGCGACCACCTTCTTCGTGGGGCTTGCCCTCGGGCGTCGCCAGGTGGGAGATGAAGTAGAAGCAGACGTTGTACTGCTGGGCGAACTTCGCGATCTGAGCGGTGATCGACTCCAGCGTCTTCTTCTCGTCGTCGGCCTCTGCGGCGAACGCGGTCAGGTGGTCGAGGAAGATGTGCTTGACGCCCTCGACGAGCACCATGTGCTTCATCTTGGCCTTGACAACTTCCCAGTCGGACGAACCAAAGTGGTCGTACAGGAACACGTTGCCGGTGGCCTCGATCTTGTCGAAGGTCTCCGCGAGTTCTTCCTGCGTCCACCCGGCGCCCGGCACGTGGAACCTGCGGTTCGCATGCTTGCCCGCGAGGCGCTTGCCGGTCTCCGTAGGCGGTTGCTCCAGGTAGAACAAGCCGCACTTCTCGTTGAGGTTGATCGCCGTGAACTCGACGACTTCCATGAAGAGGTCGGTCTTGCCTATGCCTGTGCCCGCACCGAACGCGTAGACCTCGCCATAGCGGCGGCCGTGTGTCAGCCGCGTAAGCTCCGGGTAGGGCCATGGCAGGCCCATCTGTAAGGGGGCGAGTACGCGGTCCTTGAGCGAACCGAAGGTGACCACGCCATCCGGGCGCACCGTCTGCGCCTCGTAGATGCAGCTCACGATCGCGCTTTCCTTGCCCGCCACGAGCATCTCGTTCGGGTCTTTCAGCGGGAGCTGGGCGATGCGCGCCTTGCCCGGCGTGAGCACCTCGGCGACCGCTTCCGCGGCTTCGCGTCCGGGATCGTCCATGTCGAACATGAGGACGACTTCATCGAAGCCCTCGACCCATTCGATCTCGCGTTTGATCGCCTGCACTGCGCCTTGCGCGCCGTTCGGCAGGGACACCACGGGCCACTTGAGGCCGAGGGCCTGTGCAACCGAGAGGCAGTCGATCTCACCTTCGGTGATGACTAGGCGGCGCCCGGGTTGCCACAGGTGTTGGCCGAAGAGGCCGGATTGCTTCGAGTCGCCGAGGAACGCGAACTTCTTGTCCTTGAAGCGGAGCTTCTGTCCTACGATCTGCCCGTCACGGCGGTAGTTCGCGATCTGGCAGGTCTTGTCGTCTTTGTTCTTTCCGACCCAGTAGCCGTATTTCCGGCAGGTCTCTTCGGTGAGCGCACGTGCGCCGAGCGCCTGTGCTTCACCACTTACGAAGTCAGTCATGCGCCTCTTGGTGGTTGATGGAGAGGGCGAGTAAGTTCCGTCGCCCTTCTCGTGGTGCCCGCAGCCGAAGCAATGGCCGTGCCCGTCGTCGTAGCGCGCGAGGTTGTCTCGCGATCCACACTCCGGGCACGGCTCCTTGGCTACGAACTGAGACTCACCGTTTTCCACGCAGCATGGACCACGCCGAGCGGTGGAAGGTCAGGCCGATCTTCCGGTTGAGTGCGCTGCGCACCATCGCGTACAGGCGGGTGCGCTGGGTCTTCGGGGTGTTGGTCGTGGCGGCGTCGAATGCGGTACGCATCGCGTTGGCGGTGTTCATGCGTGGGTCTCCATGTAGCGGGCGAAGTCGTGGGCGTCGTTCTCCGCGAAGGAGCGCTCGTCGAAGTAGTCCTGCTTCATCGCGTAGTCGGCATAGCCGGCTTGCAGCTCGGCGACCGTGTAGCGACGCTGCGACTGCACCGGCGCGTTCCGCGGCCGGCGGGTGCGCTTTTGCGCCTTCGAGAACGAGTAGCGCGTGTACGGCTGACCGGTGGCGTCCGTGCAGCGCGCCTTCTCGATTTCATAGCCGGCGTTCTTGAGTTCGCTGATTCGCGAAGCCAGGCGGCGGATGCGGTAGACGCCCTCGGCCTGCCAGCTCGTGAGGTGCGCTTCGGTGAACAGGTGGTTGCGCACGAGCGCGGCTTGCTTGGAAACTTTCATGTGGATTCCTGGAGGCAGATGCAGGCGCGGTCGAACACGACGGGGAGTTGGAGTGATTTCTCCAGTGCCCGGAGCGCGGATCGCTGCTGCGAAGTGAATGTGTCGGCGGGAACGAGGGCTTCGCTAAGGCCCCCGATCAGACACACCTGCAATGCGCGGTGGTTTGAGCCAGGAGCCAAGCAGCCGGGTTCGTCCGAGGCGCGTCCCGTATGTACGGAACCGTCGCGCTCGATGACGTAGTGGACTGCGATCTTCGAGAAGCCTTGCGTGCGGTGGATGCGCGCCAGCTCGGCCGCGTTGACCTCGTGGGTCGGACGCGTCATGGATGCCAGCACGTACAGCAGCTCAGCCGATGCCATCTTCTTGAGGCGCATCAGCGGAAGAGCGACCCGATGAACTCGCAAGCGCGAGCGAATACGGTTTGCTGGGCCGTTGCGTAGATACGAACGGAAGTGTGTGCAGCCTCGCCGGTGGCGGCGAAGCGCTTGCTGGCAATCACCGTGGTGACCCATTTGTCGTCTTCCCACAGCTTCGCGTGGGTGATGGCGTCGAGCGGAGCCTTGAGGTAGTTGTCGATGTCGCCCTTCGGCGTCACGAGCTTTGAGGTCCGCGCTTTCGTGCAGACGACCTCGACCACAACAACGAGCGGGCCTTCGGGGACCACGGCGTTGACGGTCTTGAGGTACTTGGCCGCTTCCGCGAGCCAGCCCTTGTACGGCTTAGCGATGTAGGTTCCCCACTTGGTCACGCGCGGACGCGAGGCGGGCAGGGGCTCTATCGGAAAAACCAGGGAGACGCAGAGTTGCGTCTCCCCGGCCGGCGAATCAGTAATCGCCGCTGCTTTCTTCGGCGTCACCGCTTTCTTCTTCGTCTTCGGCGTCTTCGGTGCTCTCGTCGGCACCGTCACCGCCGTCGAAGCCGTCCTCGTCGTCGAAGTCGTTGGCCGCGGCCGCGCCGCCGCCGAATTCCACCAGGTCGATGATCTGCACCGCGACCAAGCGCAGCGACAGGCCGAATTCCTTGTCCTTCGCGTTGAAGTACGGTGCGACCTCGAAGGAGACCTTGAGCTGGCTACCGCCGCCGATGTTGGGCGGGTTCTTGAGGACGACCTTCTTGGCGTTGAGGATCACCGGCTTCATGAAGTAGACCTTTTGGGTCTTCTTGGCGGTGATCTTCGCCTTCATCTTGAAGTTCATGAGCGTGCGACCGGTCTCTTCGCCCTCGTCGTCCAGCTCGGCCGAGAAGAAGTCCACCTGCTTCGCGACCTTCTTGAACTTCGGGTTCTCCGAGATGTACTGCTTGAACGCCGCTTCGCGAACGGCGGTCAGTTCGGCGATCAGCTTGTTGGCTGCGTCGTCGTCGCCTTCGAACGCCAGCTTGGCGCTGTAGACGCCATCGGCGTCGAACTTGGTATCGGCTTGGTTCAAGCGCGGCCAGATGGCCGTGCCCTTGGGCGACACGTAACGCTTACGTGCCGGTTTCTTCTGCGTCATCGTTGAACTCGTAGAGGGGATTGATGATGTGGCCCGCCTCGATCAGGCGTGCCTCGATTGCGGCGTCCGCGCGGCCAGTGGTTTCCAGCTGGAACTCGCGGATCGCGTGCAGGGTGTCGAGGTAGCCGCTCATTGCAGCTTCCCCGCGATCTCGATGTCGGCGTACTTCGCGACCGCCGAGAGGGTGTTCACTTCGCGGAACCGGCAGTCGGCTTCCATGCGTTCGACGAGAACGATCAGGTCGAGCGGGTCGTGCCCGCAGGCATCCGCGGTGTACTTGAGTGCGCACGCCAGACCGATCAGCTGATCGGCCGGGTGCTCGATGCCCTGCATCCCGTTGATGACCGCGAACGCCCCTTGCGAGGCGGCCTCGGCGCTGCGGGAGTACAGGACGTGGCGACGAAGGCGCGGCTCAGCGTGCATAGAGCGGAGTCGGCGTGCGTTGCGGGGGAAGCCACAGCCGCGGCACAGGCCACGGCGAGGGGGGCTTGTGGTTGAACTTCGCGCTCATCAGTCGTTGAGCCGCGCCATCGCGTTGCGGAAGCCGGCGATGTCGCCGTATTCCTGCGGGCTGTAGATGCCGACGACTTGGCCCACGCTGTCCTGCGCGACGTAGGTTCCGAGCTGGTGGTTGAAGTTGATGCTCATGCGGTTCCTTTGTGGTTTATGTTGCAAATGTGGGATGAATTAGGCAAAGAAGTACCTGGAGTCGTTGACTGCCGTCAGGTCCAAGTTGCCGGTGGGCGGGAGTGGCGGGATTTTTTCGCCGAGGTTTACGGGGAGCTGCGCGACGAGTTCATCGCGGAACGCTCCCAGCACGTCCCCCTCGTACTGCTGCACAAAGGCGTGCCTCAGCGCTGCGGCGATGACCCCGGTGTGTGCGGCGTGTGTGCCGTAGGAGTCGTGGATCATCGCGAAGCTGTCCAGCCCGTTGTCCGCCGCCACATTCACGGTGAGCATCATGTGCGATGCGTCGCAGCTGTGAACGAAGTTCGGACTGATACCGAGAGCCTGGCGACGGCGATCGAGGGTTGTACCGTCTATAGCCACTGTTATATCCATCACCCGTCCGCCTACGTGCATTTGCAGGCGCTTGCCCTTGTCCTCGCGGTACTCTTGGAGCACCGGAAAGCCGGCGGGTGTGGTCCAGCTGATCGGCAGGTCGCCCGCCGATGCAACCTTAGATGCGGCCTTGAGCCAGTCCATCGCGTGTCGAGCGGCGATCACGACTTCGCCAATGCACTTCCACAGTAGTTCCGCCAGATACTCGGCCGCGTCCCAGTCCAGCTTGATTCCTTCCTTCGACGCTGCGTCGAGTACCTGAGCGCGCATACCGGACTTCGTGACGCCGTAGGGAAGCGTCATAACTGGCGTCTTCACGATTTTCCGCGACAGCCGGCCGTCGAGCACAAGGGCTGCAGGGATTCCCGCCTCGGCGTCCGTCCTTACGCGGGCGGCGACAAGGGTCAACACCTCTGTATAGATGTCGGCCGGTTTCGGATGGGCGATCAGGTTCGTCGCGGCGCCGCCGATCTCGTCGCGCAGCATCGCGGAGAAGTTCTGTAGACCGTTGCAGGAGCCGTCGAGTGCGACAGGCAGGTGCGACACGTGGTCTTCGCCGTTGATGCGGTAGCCGAGCCACTCAAAGCACGCGGCGAGTGCGCAATAGGGTGAGTCGGCTTTGCACCACAGGCGCTCACCGTCGAGCGGATTGAGAGCCGAGTCGAGAATGGCGTCCTCGTTTGCCATCACCCACGCCACGCGGTCCTCGAAGCTGACCTTATCGACGCCGAAGCAGTTCGCGAGGTGGATGCTGAGCCAGAAGACGCCATTGGGGCCGAGCCGTTCACCTTTCGCGAACGTGAGCAGGGATTTCGCCTGATCGTCGCCCTGCGGCGTAAGGATCGACGGGATGGGATAGCACCGGCCGCGGAAGTCCAGGTTGTGCGGGAAGTAGATCGCCGCCTCGTCTCTGAACTTGAGGGCGAGGTCGATCTTCTGTGCTGCGGCGACGCGCTGAGAGACGCTGCGGGCGTTCTGCTCGTACACCGCCGCGCGGCTGCGCTTCCACGCCTTGAAATCGTCCGCGTGGTGCTCGCGGTAGAACTCGGGGTTTTCAGCGAGCAACGCCGGCTGATCGGGCAGGGCGGTCAGCTCTCGGTCGGGCAGGCCGCCAATGAGGCCGCCAGCTTCCCACGCCTGCTGCATGACTTCGAGGACGGCCTTGTTGATCTTCCACGCAGTCCCCTGGATCAGGTTGAGGGCGCGGTAGACCTCGGGCATGTCAGCATTTGCCAGTTCGGCCTTATACGCACGATTGCGGGTGCGCACCAGGTCGGCCCGACCCCCGATGTCAGTGAGATAGCCACCGTCGGTAGGGGTCGTCCAGGGCTGCGGCGGAACCAGCATTGGCAACCACACGGGCAAGAACATGGACGCGCTGTCATGCGCCTTCTCAAGCCACTCCATGATCTTCGGAGTGCCGCGAAGCACGGTCAGCGACGAGCGGGCGGCAGATCGATACTCATAAAGTTCGGCAAGCCCGGTCGCCTGGATGAAGAGTTCGATTAGCTTCATACCGATCGTAACCTCGGTGCGTGCATCGAACGTCAGGATGGGCATTTCGGCTTTCGCATCCTGCTTGCCTGCCGCGCGATCGGCGGCGGCCTTCTCGTTGGCCTTCACGAGGGTGTGGTTCATCACGCCGGTCGCGTGGTGCGCCGAGGTGGACTTCTTGAGCTGCTCCTGGACAACCCGGTAGAGGCCCTTGTGGGTGTCGCGCAGCAGCTTGTAGTTGATGTCTTGGGCCAGCGCCGAGGCGACCGAGCGCGCGACGCCGGTGACGTGGGCTTTCTTTCCGGTCAGGGCGTTCACGCAGATGGTGGCGGTGAGGTAGGCGCAAGCGTCGGCGTCCATCTCCCTTAGCCACTTCACGGCCGCATGCCGTTTCCCGGGGCGACCGGTGTCGGCGTCAGCCACGAAGGCTCTGATCGCGGCCCCGGTATCAGCCACGGCGGCAAGTACGAGTCTGCGGCCTGGGCCGGTGTCGGCTTCGTCGGCGCGGGCCTGAGCCTTCGCGTAGCGGACGATGCCTAGCGAAGTTGATTCGCGTTCGAGTTCGATCTGGCGTTCAAAGAGCTGGGAGGAAGATTGCATAATAGAAATGCGTCCCGGATGTGGAATGGAGTAGACAAAGCAAAGCCACCCCGCCGAAGCGGGGTGTTGATGGGTGGCAACCGAAGAGGGCGACTCCGCGGGGTTGGCGCTGCGGGCGTCGCCGATGGACTTCGCGGGGGCCGCGGTGGGCGCGACCTGCTGAGCTGCGGCTGTGAGGGCAGGGTGTGGCTTCGGGTTCTCTTTAAGTGAGATCGCGCCGCTCGCCGGGTCGTCTGTCTATAGCCACTGTTTTATTCGCCGTCACCAGGCGCGGCACCGTGTCACCTAATACGTCACCGCGGGCGTCACCAAATCGCGGAGAGCTAATGGTGACGTGGCCGGAACCTGGATTTAGGTTCCAGCGGGTAACCCCCGTGCGGGTTCGAGTCCCGCCTTTCGCACCACGTCGGCTGGCCTGAAGGCCATCCGCCGTGAATGTCTCAATGGCTCGGCGGTCCGGCCGGGGTTTCAACCGGTTCGTGAATCCGCAACGCCGTAGCGGCGACCCCGGTCGCGACCGCGACAGTCCCGAGGCTTGTCCCGGCAAGTGGACCCGCTACCGACGGCCCGAATCGCATCGGCGCCTGTCTTCGGGACCTCCGCGACGCCCAAACCCCCGATCCGATCGCCAAAACGCGACCAATCGCCCGCAAAACCCCGCCCAAGGCCGATTCGGCGGCCGTTGACGCTGGCAGCGGCGGCCTTTATCGGCCAAACTAGTAAGTTCCGCTGACCGGGACTGCTGCCGCCCAGGCCAGCGGCCGGACAGGATCATCAACATCGTCGCCGCGGCAGGTGCCGCGGTCGCAGGAGTGGATATGCAAGTTTCGCTCGAATCGCTGGGCTCGCTGGAACGCCGTCTGACCTTCAGCCTCCCCGCCGAAAATCTGGAAACCCAGGTCGGTGGCCGCCTGCGCGAAATCGCGCGCGACGCCAAGATCAAGGGCTTCCGTCCCGGCAAAGTGCCGACCAAGGTGATCGAGCAGCGCTTCGGCGCCCAGGTCCGCGCCGAAATCCTCGACGGCCTGCTGCGCGAGAGCTTCAGCAACGCCGTGCGCGAGGAAAAGCTGCAGATCGCCGGTAACCCGCGCATCGAGCCGGCCGCCGAAGGCGGCGAAACGCTGTCGTACATCGCCACCTTCGAAGTCGTGCCGGATTTCGGCGACATCGACGTGAGCAAGCTGCAGGTCCTTCGCCACACCGCCGAAGTGACCGACACCGACATCGACGCGATGATCGAGAACCTGCGCCTGCAGCGCCGCACCCTGACCACCGTCGAGCGCCCGGCCCAGGCCGGCGACGTGGTCGAGCTGGAAACCTGGAGCCAGGTCGGCGAGGAGCGCCTGCCGGCCGAGGGCGCCGAGTACGGCAGCACCCAGATCGGTTCGGAATCGATGTTCAAGCCGCTCGAAGACGCCATGATCGGGGTCAAGGCTGGCGAGGAAACCGTCGCCGAGGTCGAATTCCCGGCCGACTGGCGCGCGCCGCAGCTGGCCGGCCAGAAGGCCAGCGTGCACCTCAAGCTCAACCACGTGTCCGAGCCGGTGCTGCCGGAGGTCGATGCGGCCTTCATCAAGAGCTTCGGGGTGAAGAGCGGCGATGCCGAGCAGTTCCGCAACGACATCCGCACCAACCTGGAGCGCGAGCTCAAGGGCGCGCTGATGACCCGCCTGCGCCGCGAAGTCGGCGAGCAGCTCATCGCCGCCTACGAGTCGGTCGAAATGCCGCCCAAGCTGGTCGAGAACGAAGCCCGCGACATGGTCTGGCAGACCGTCGAGCAGGCCCGTCGCCAGGGCCGCCAGATCGAAGCCCCGGCCGATGCGCACCTGAACTACATGGACGCCGCCCGCAAGCGCGTGCTGGTCGGCCTGCTGGTCGGCGAGATCGCGCGCCGCAACGAGCTGCGCCTGGAGCCCAAGCGCGTCAACGAGACCCTGCGCCTGATCGCCTCGACCTACGAGGAGCCGCAGCAGGTGATCGACCTGTACCGCAACGACCAGCAGCTGATGGCCGGCCTGCAGAACCGGGTGATGGAGGAGCAGGTGATCGACTGGATCGCCGAGCGCGCCCAGCACACCGAGCAGCCGCTGTCGTTCAGCGAGGCGATCCGCCCGAACTGAGCGGGTTCCGCCCAGCCGGTGGCCGGCGCGATCGCTCGCGCCGGCGCTGCCGCCCACGTTGCGGACGCTGTCGGCAACCGGTGTTAGCAGCCGCCAAAACGTTTTTAGCAATCGCGCCTCTTGCGCTGCGGTCCGGCCGGCCCCAAGTTGGCCGGACCGCGCTGCGTTTATCAGCGCACTTCTACGTCAGCCAATAGGTGCCGTTGAACATGGACAACCGAACCAAAGCCTTGAACCTGGTGCCGATGGTGGTCGAACAGACCAGCCGCGGCGAGCGCGCCTACGACATCTACTCGCGCCTGCTCAAGGAACGCATCATCTTCCTGGTCGGCGGCGTCGACGACCACGTCGCCAACGTGATCGTGGCGCAGATGCTGTTCCTGGAAGCTGAAAATCCCGAAAAGGACATCAGCCTCTACATCAACTCGCCCGGTGGCGTGGTCACCGCCGGCATGGCGATCTACGACACCATGCAGTACATCAAGCCCGACGTGAGCACGATCTGCATCGGCCAGGCCGCCAGCATGGGCGCCTTGCTGCTGGCTTCGGGCGCCAAGGGCAAGCGTCTGGCGCTGCCGAATTCGCGCGTGATGATCCATCAGCCGCTCGGCGGCTTCCAGGGTCAGGCGACCGATATCGACATCCACGCCCGCGAGATCCTGACCCTGCGTCAGCGCCTCAACGAGATTCTGGCCAAGCACACCGGCCAGGACCTGGACACGATCGCCCGCGACACCGAGCGCGACAACTTCAAGAGCGCCCAAGCCGCACTCGAATACGGCCTGATCGATCAGGTCGTGGACCGTCGCCCCGAAGAGTCGGTGCAGCCGTCCTGAGTCCGGCCGCAGGCCCGGTAATGACGCAAATCCTTGATCGCACTGGCAATCCAGGGCGAGGCCCACGCTACGGGGTGGGCCGGGGACGCTGTGTTATTCTCGGGCCGGCATAACTGAATCAGCGTTGGCGGCGCTTGCCGCCAAGGCTTTTTGGGCATATTAAGAACCAAGCTTCACACTAAGCAGCAACGGACCCCACCAAGCATGACCGACGATCGACAAGGACGCAGCACGGGCGACAGCAACAAGATCCTGTATTGCTCGTTCTGCGGTAAAAGCCAGCACGAAGTCCGCAAGCTGATTGCGGGTCCGAGCGTCTTCATCTGCGATGAATGCGTCGAGCTTTGCAACGACATCATCCGTGAGGAACTCGAGGAAAAGGCGCAGTCGGCACGCAGTCATCTGCCCAAGCCGCGCGAGATCCTCGAGGTGCTGGACCAATACGTGATCGGCCAGCTGCGCGCCAAGCGCACGCTTGCTGTGGCCGTGTACAACCACTACAAGCGCATCGAGAGCCGGCAGAGGAACGACGACGTCGAATTGTCGAAGTCGAACATCCTGCTGGTCGGCCCGACCGGTTCGGGCAAGACGCTGCTGGCCGAAACGCTGGCGCGGCTGCTCAATGTGCCGTTCACGATCGCCGACGCCACCACCCTGACCGAAGCCGGTTATGTGGGCGAAGACGTCGAGAACATCATCCAGAAGCTGTTGCAGAAGTGCGACTACGATGTCGAGAAGGCCCAGCAGGGCATCGTCTACATCGACGAAATCGACAAGATCTCGCGCAAGAGCGACAACCCCTCGATCACCCGAGACGTGTCCGGCGAAGGCGTGCAGCAGGCGCTGCTCAAGCTGATCGAAGGCACCGTCGCGAGCGTGCCGCCGCAGGGCGGGCGCAAGCATCCGCAGCAGGAGTTCCTGCAGGTCGACACGCGCAACATCTTGTTCGTGGTCGGCGGTGCGTTCGCGGGCCTGGACAAGATCATCCAGCAGCGCAGCACCGAAGCCGGCGGCATCGGTTTCGGCGCCAAGGTCAAGAGCAGCGAGCGCAAGGTCGAGATCGGCAAGATCCTGGCCGAAGTCGAGCCCGAGGACCTGATCAAGTTCGGCCTGATCCCCGAGTTCGTCGGCCGCCTGCCGGTGGTCGCCACGCTCGAGGAGCTCGACGAAGCGGCGCTGATCTCGATCCTGACCGAGCCCAAGAACGCGATCACCAAGCAGTTCCGCAAGCTGTTCGAGATGGAGAGCGTCGAGCTCGAGTTCCGTCCCGACGCGCTCGCGGCGATCGCGCGCAAGGCGCTCAAGCGCAAGACCGGCGCGCGCGGCCTGCGCACCATCGTCGAATCGGTGCTGCTGGACACGATGTACGAACTGCCGTCGCTGGAAAACGTCAGCAAGGTGGTGGTCGACGAGTCGGTGATCGAACACAAGTCCGAGCCGTATCTGATCTATCAGACGCCGCCGGCGCAGCCGAAGGTCGCCGCGGCCGAGTAAGCCGCGGCATCGCGCGAGGCTGCGGCCATTGCGAGGCATCAACGAAAAGGCCAGGCGCTCGCGTCTGGTCTTTTTCGTTGTGGGATGGATTGATGCGATGAGTTGCGCGCGGCCCGCTTCGCACGGTGGCCTCGGACTTGGGTTGCATCGCCTCGACGGCGGAGGCGGCCCGCGACTTTTTGGTTGCAGATCACGCGGCGACCTGAGCCGAAAGCGTCGGGGCTGAAAAGCCCTCCCACAAAAGATTTCGGGGCCACGAGGTCTTTTGTGGGAGGGCTTTCAAGCCCGACGCTCTTGTTTCAGGTCGCGGTGATCTGAGCCGAAAGCGTCGGGGCTGAAGCCCCTCCCACAAAAGCTTCCGATGCCACGAGGTCTTTTGTGGGAGGGCTTTCAAGCCCGACGCTTTTGTTTCAGATCGCGGTGATCCCGCTGAAAGCGTCCAGCTCAAGCACTCCTGCATACGATTTCGACGCTGCGAGGCCTGTTGGGGTATCCGCGCCACCGCCGCGCCCAGCCCCAGTTAAACAGGTCCCAGGCGGCGCAGCCCGGCCGCCGCCAGCCGCCGCCAGGCACTGCCAGGACCGCCACAGTAAGCCGCGCAGTCCCCCCGGAACCGCGGTTAACCCGCCCCAGCCGACCTGTCCGATCCGCGCCCGGATCGGCGTGTGTTCAGTCAAGAACGGCGTAAGGTGCGAATCAGGCGCCCGCGCCGCCGGCCGCTTGCCGGCCCGCCCGCGCCGACTAGGGTCAAGGCTGGAACTTTGCATGCCGAAAACGCTTCAATCCACTGATTAACAACGGTTTTAAAGGACAACGGACCGCCGCTGCACACGCCGCGCTTGCATCGCTCAGGCGGCAACCCCATAAATCGGTCATGGCGGCCGTAGTGGCCGCAGATCGTATTCATCTGGAGTCCGCATGTCAGACCATACCGAACACGAAATCCTGCAATTGCCGGTGCTGCCGCTGCGCGACGTGGTCGTGTTCCCGCACATGGTGATCCCGCTGTTCGTCGGACGCGACAAATCCATTCGCGCGCTCGATCAGGCGATGGAATCCGACAAGCGCATCTTGCTGGTCGCGCAGAAGTCCGCCGAGACCGACGACCCGGCCGCCGAGGATCTGTACGAGATCGGCACGCTCGCGCAGGTGCTGCAATTGCTCAAGTTGCCCGACGGCACGATCAAGGTGCTGGTCGAAGGCGTCTCGCGCGTCGCGGTGAGCGAGGTGATCGAGCGCGACGGCGCGCTGTCCGGCCAGGCCGTCATCGTCGAGCCGAACCTCGATCGCGAAGAACGCGAGATCGAGGCGATCGCGCGTTCGCTGATGGGCTTGTTCGAACAATACGTCAAGACCAACCGCAAGCTGCCGCCGGAGCTGATGCAGACGCTCGCCGGCATCGACGAGCCCGGCCGCCTCGCCGACACCGTCGCCGCCCACCTGGGCGTGCGCATCGGCGACAAGCAAAAGCTGCTGGAGACCCACGCCATCGGCGCGCGCCTGGAGCAGCTGGTCGGCCTGGTCGACGGCGAGATCGACGTGCAGCAACTGGAAAAGCGCATCCGCGGCCGGGTGAAGTCGCAGATGGAGAAGAGCCAGCGCGAGTACTACCTCAACGAGCAGATGAAGGCGATCCAGAAAGAGCTCGGCGAGATCGACGATGCGCCCAACGACATCGACGAACTCACGCGCAAGATCGCCGAAGCCGGCATGCCCAAGCCGGTGGAGACCAAGGCCAAGGCCGAACTCAACAAGCTCAAGCAGATGTCGCCGATGTCGGCCGAAGCCGCGGTCGTGCGCAACTACCTGGACTGGCTGCTCGGCGTGCCGTGGAAGAAGCGCAGCAAGATCCGCAAGGACCTCAAGGCCGCCCAGGACGTGCTCGACGCCGATCACTTCGGCCTGGAGAAGGTCAAGGAGCGCATCCTTGAATACCTCGCCGTGCAGACGCGCGTGAAAAACATGAAGGGCGCGATCTTGTGCCTGGTCGGCCCGCCGGGTGTCGGCAAGACCTCGCTGGGTCAGTCGATCGCCAAGGCCACCAACCGCAAGTTCGTGCGCATGTCGCTCGGCGGCGTGCGCGACGAGGCCGAAATCCGCGGTCATCGCCGTACGTATGTGGGGTCGATGCCGGGCCGCATCGTCCAGAACCTCAACAAGATCGGCACCAAGAACCCGCTGTTCGTGCTCGACGAAATCGACAAGATGTCGATGGATTTCCGCGGCGATCCGTCTTCGGCGCTACTGGAAGTGCTCGATCCCGAGCAGAACCACTCGTTCAACGATCACTACCTCGAAGTCGATCTGGACCTGAGCGAAGTGATGTTCGTGGCGACCTCCAACTCGCTCAACATTCCCGGCCCCTTGCTCGACCGCATGGAAGTGATCCGCATCCCGGGTTACACCGAGGAAGAGAAGCTCAGCATCGCGATGCGCTATCTGCTGCCCAAGCAGATCAAGGCCAACGGTCTGAAGGTCGAGGAGATCAAGATCGTCGAGTCGGCGGTGCGCGACATCGTGCGCTACTACACGCGCGAGTCGGGCGTGCGCAATCTCGAGCGCGAGATCTCCAAGATCTGCCGCAAGGTGGTCAAGGAAATCGCGCTGGCCGGTCCGAAGCCGAAGAAGGGCAAGGACGGCGTGCATACGATCAGCACGAAGAACCTCGAGAAGTATCTGGGCGTGCGTCGCTTCGATTTCGGCCGCGCCGAAGAGCAGAACGAAGTCGGCCTGGTCACCGGCCTGGCCTGGACCGAAGTCGGCGGCGATCTGTTGCAGGTCGAAGCCACGCTGGTGCCGGGCAAGGGCCAGCTGATCCTCACCGGACAGCTCGGCGACGTGATGAAGGAATCGGCGTCGGCGGCGTTGTCGGTGGTGCGTTCGCGCGCCGAACACCTCGGCATCGACGTGGAGTTCCTGCAGAAGCACGACGTGCATGTGCATGTGCCCGAAGGCGCGACGCCGAAGGACGGCCCGAGCGCGGGCATCGGCATGGCGACGGCGCTGGTGTCGATGCTGACCAAGAATCCGGTCAAGGCCGACGTGGCGATGACCGGCGAGATCACCTTGCGCGGCCGCGTGCTGCCGATCGGCGGCTTGAAGGAAAAATTGCTGGCGGCGCTGCGCGGCGGCATCCGCACCGTGATCATTCCCGAAGAGAACCGCAAGGATCTGGTCGACCTGCCCAAGAGCGTGACCCAGGGTTTGAACATCGTGCCGGCGCGCTGGATCGACGAGGTGCTCGGCCTCGCGCTCGAACGTCCGATCACGCCGACGCCGCCCGCCGGCGAAGGCGAACTTCCGGTTCGCGAAAACAACAAGAGCAATCCGCAGCCCGACGTCAAGCACTGACTCGGGCCGCTGGTCGGAATCCATCGTCAAGGGGCAATAAAAATCGCTGAAAGCCGCGCCACAGCTAGCTTTCAAGCTTGCGCCCCCAAAATGCCGCTGGTATAACGACCGCAACCGCGCTGCAGCATCCCCACAACAAATCTGCAGAACGGCACACTTGATCGGAACGTTCGCCTCCTGCGGCGTTCGTTCCGATTCTCAGAACACGCGGTCACACCGCACAGGGAGTCAAGAAACTAATGAACAAGGCCGAACTCGTAGGCGCCGTTGCCGAAACCGCCGAGCTGTCGAAGACCGACGCTACCGCCGCCGTCGATGCACTGATCGACGTCGTCACCAAGGCGCTCAAGAAGGGCGACACTGTCACGCTCGTAGGCTTCGGCACCTTCCAGGTGCGCCAGCGCGCCGCGCGCCAGGGCCGCAACCCGAAGACCGGCGAGACCATCAAGATCGCGGCTTCGCAGAATCCTTCCTTCAAGGCTGGCAAGGCGCTGAAGGATGCTGTAAACTAAGCAGCTCGCCGACGATGCCAACGCATCGAAGGCAGAATCGAAGCAACGAACCCAGATGCTCGGGTGCTTAGCTCAGCGGTAGAGCGTCTCCTTTACACGGAGAGGGTCGGGGGTTCGAAACCCTCAGCACCCACCAGACTCTGGTCTTTCTGCCGCGACATCCGCCTGAACACGGATGCCCAGCAAGACGCGAGTCGGGTTCGTACTTCGAAAGTTTCAAAGCAGCGGAGTGGTAGTTCAGTCGGTTAGAATGCTGGCCTGTCACGCCGGAGGTCGCGGGTTCGAGTCCCGTCCACTCCGCCAGTTTTGCCAGAGGCGCCGGGAACGGCGCCTTTGTTTTTATATAAGTGAGAGCCTTGTTTTTTCGGTCGCGACCCGGCCGGTGGATTCAGGGTCTGCTGCAAAAGTTTCAAAGCGCGGAGTGGTAGTTCAGTCGGTTAGAATGCTGGCCTGTCACGCCGGAGGTCGCGGGTTCGAGTCCCGTCCACTCCGCCAGTTTCTCCAAAGGCATCGGCAACGATGCCTTTGTTTTTTCCAGGTTTTGCGCGGCACCGGCAACGGCGCCTGCGTTTTAAAAAGGCGCCCCGCAACGGGCGCCTTTTTTCTCGCCTCGGGATTGCCGTGACGGCGCCCGGTACGGATCGGGTGGGCAGGGCAGCAGCACGGCGAATCCGCCGGCCCGGCCCTGGCAAACCGACCCCGGCCTGTCGCCCCTGTCGCCCGGGTGTCCAGGCGCGGGCGGTCCCCGCGAGTGCGACCGACGTCGCCCCCTCCCGCCCGCGGCCCGGAACCGCGCTAAACTGTCCGGCTTACGACTGAACGCGACCCGGACAATGCTGCAGACACTTCGCGACAAGACCTCTGGCTGGATCGCCACGGTGATCCTGGGACTGCTGATCATTCCCTTCGCCTTCGTCGGCATCGAGCAATACCTCGTGCAGCGCGTCGACAGCGCGGTCGCGCGCATCGAGATCGCGCCGTCGTGGTGGCGTTCGGCGCCGTCGTGGTGGCCCGCCTCGATGCTGTGGAAGCACGAGTCGATCGATCGCTCGCAATTCGACGAGCGTTTCCAGCAGGAACGCGAACGTCGCCGCGCCCAGCAGGGCGAGCAGTTCGACGCACGCGAGTTCGAGACCCTGGAAAGCAAGCGCGAAGTGCTGGAAATCCTGATCGACGAACGCGTGCGCAAGCTCGCCGCCGACGTCGACGGCCTGGCGGTCAGCGATGCGCTGGTGATCAAGACCATCCAGAGCATTCCCGACTTCCAGGACGGCAACGGCAAGTTCAACCAGGAACGCTACGTGCTCGGCCTGCAGATGCGCCAGCCGCCGCAGACGCCGGCGCAGTTCGAACAGTTCGTGCGCGAGCGGCTGATGGAAGGCCTGCTGACCAGCGGCGTCGGCCAGAGCAACTTCCTCACCCACAGCGAGATCGATCGTCTGGTCAAGCTGATGGGCGAGAAACGCGACGTCAGCCTGGTGATGCTGCCGGCGCCGGCCGCGGATACCTCCGAAGTCGCCGCCGCCGATATCCAGAAGTGGTACGACAGCCACGCCAAGGATTTCCGCGCGCCCGAGAGCGTCAACATCGAGTACGTCGAGGTCATCGGCGCGAACCTGCCGCCGCCGGCGCCGCCGACCGAACAGGCGCTGCAAGAGCGCTACAAGAGCGAGCAGAAGCGCTTCCTCGCCGAAGAACAGCGCCAGCTCTCGCATATCCAGATCAACGTGCCCGCCGGCGCCGATGCCGCCGCGCAGAAAGCCGCCGAAACCAAGGCGAACCAGATCGCCGCGCAGGCCAAGGCGCCGGGCGCCGATTTCGCCGCGCTGGCGCGCGCCAACAGCGACGACCTGGGTTCCAAGGCCGCCGGCGGCGACCTGGGCTGGGTGGGCAAGGGTGCGATTCCCGGCGCGTTCGACGCGGCCGCGTTCAAGCTCAAGGTCGGCGAGGTCAGCGCGCCGGTCAAGGACGAAAGCGGTTGGCACGTGATCGTGGTGCGCGAGATCAAGAGCGGCCAGCAGCAGCCGTTCGAGCAGGTGCGCGAGGCGCTGGTGCGCGAGGAAACCGAATCGCTGCGCGAGAACGCGTTCAAGGACGTGTCGGGCAAGCTGGTCGATCTGGTCTACAAGAACCCGACCACGCTCGAAGGCCCGGCCAAGCAGATGAACCTGCCGCTGCTCAAGCTCGGCCCGATCACCCGCGACGCCGCCGGCAACACCGGCATCGCCAAGAACCCGGCGGTGATCCGCGCGGCGTTCTCCGAGGCGCGTATCCAGGACAACACGGTCAGCGATCCGATCGATATCGGTCCGGACCACAGTGTGTTGATCCGGGTCGTGGCGCATACGCCCGAGCGCGCGCTGCCGCTGGCCCAGGTCCGCGACAAGGTGATCGCCGCGGTGCGCGCCGATCGCACCGCCAAGACCGCCGAAAAGGACGCTGCCGCGCTGGTCGCGCGCATCAACGGCGGCGAAACCATCGCCGCGGTTGCCGCGTCCAAGCAACTGCCGGCTCCGGAAACGGTGCCCGACGTCGCCCGCGGCATGCCGCTGCCGACGCCTGAAGTCAGCGAGGCGATCTTCCTGGTCAAGGCGCCGGCCGCGGGCAAGGTCGCGGCCGGCAAGGCCAATCTTCCCGATGGCCGCATGGTGTTGTTCGCGATCAACAAGGTCGTGCCGGGCAAGGCGTCGGATATCCCGGCGACGCAGATGGACATGCTGCGTACCCAGCTCACCCAGATGGGCGGTCTCGACGAAAGCCGCGAGCTGACCTCGGCGCTGCGCAAGCGCATGCAGATCAAGGTGATGGACGACAATCTGCGTTGATCGTCGCGACAGATCGCGATTGAAAAAGGCCCGGCGATCGCCGGGCTTTTTTTATGCCGTGGTGTCGATCGCGCCTCGATGACGCCGGCATCGAAGTTTGCACGGTGCCGGCTGACCCGGCTTCATCGGTGATGATGTTGAAGCGCGCGTCGCTGTCGAGGCGTCGTCGGTGCCATGGCCGCTTCGGTGGTTCATCGTTGCGAACATTCGCTTCCGCGAAACCCGATGACGGTGCGTCGCGACGACTCGCGAGCAGCGGCGCGTACCGGTCTGCGGGTGAACGCGATACCTGCGGCTTGCCGGCGCTGTATGCCGTATCGCTCGTCGGCACGAAGTGCTGACGACGGCCGGTGGGAGGGTATCGATGATCCTGGCGGTGCGGCGTGTCGGCAGGATGTCGATGTTGATCGGCGAGGCGGTTCGGCCCTGGTTGAGGCGTCATGGCCGGCGCTTGGCTACCATGCGCGCATGAAAAGCAGATTGATCGCCGTCGGCGAACGCGCGCCGCGCTGGGTCGCCGAAGGCTTCGGCGAGTACCAGAAGCGCCTGTCGCATTGGCTGCCGCTGGAACTGGTCGAGATCGAACCGGGCTTGCGCGGCAAGGGCCGCGACGCCGTGCGTGCGACCCAGGACGAAGGCGCGCGCGTGCTCGCCGCGCTGCCGAAGAATGCGTGCGTGGTCGCGCTGGAAGGACGCGGGCGCTTGTGGACCTCGGAACAGCTCGCGCAGCGCCTGGAGCATTGGCGCGGGCAGGGGCGCGATCTCGCGTTCCTGATCGGCGGACCGGAAGGGCATGCGCCCGAGGTGCTGGCGCGCGCCGACGAGCAATGGTCGCTGGGGCCGTTGACCTTGCCGCATATGCTGGTGCGGCTGGTGGTGGCGGAGCAGTTGTACCGGGCGGCGGCGTTGCTGGTGAATCATCCGTATCACCGGGCTTGACGCTCGGGAATCGGGAATCGGGAATCGGGAATCGGGAATCGGGAATCGGGAATCGGGAATCGGGAATCGGGAATCGGGAATCGGGAATCGGGAGGGTTTTGCCGAGTTTGCTTTTGCTCGTCATCCCCGCGAAGGCGGGGATCCAGGGCTTCATCCAGGCGTGACTCTGAAGTCTCTGGATCCCCGCCTTCGCGGGGATGACGAGCAGGGGCGAGGATGTCTCGTCAGACGTCGGGTACCGAGTGCGGGATATGAGGCACTAGGTACCGGCCGTTGGCCGTTGGCGTTTAGCGTCAGCCATCAGCCATCAGCCATCAGCCATCAATCAGCCATCGATCAGCCATCAGCCACCATCGGCCGCCATTCAAGAACGCCAAACTGCCGCAGCGCCACCGCAATCGCCGACATCCGATTCTCGATTCCCAATTCCCAATTCCCAATTCCCAATTCCCAATTCCCGAACCAAAAAAAGCCCGGGCCAAGGCCCGGGCCTTTTTTGGTTCAACGCGCGAAAGAAAACCTTACTGCTCCAGCTTGAACTCGATCGGCACGCGGCCGCGGGCCTGGACCGGCTGGCCGTTGCTCATCGCCGGCTGGAACTTCCAGCGCGACTTGACCACCCGGATCGCGGCCTGGTCGAGCAGGCGATGGCCGCTGCTGCGCACCACGCTGACGTCGATCGGCTTGCCGTCGATGCCGACCAGGATCTCCAGCTCGACCACGCCGGTGAGGTTTTCGCGCACCGCCTGCGGCGGGTACGACGGCGGCGGGCTGCTGAGCGCCTGCAGCGATGCGCCGGTGAGGACCTGCGGGCCGACGTCGATCGACGGCGGGGTGAACGCGGCAACGGTGTCGGAGCCGAGCACGTCGCCGATCTGCGGGGTGTCGTTGATCACCACCGGTGGCGGTTCGATCGTCTGGGTTTGCTGGACTACCGGCGTCGGGGCGGGATCGCGCACGGCGCGTTCGATCCTGACCGGCGGCGGAGGCGGCGGTTCGATCTTCTTGTCGGGTTTGACGATCACGATCTGAGTGACGGTCTCCAGCGGCTGTTGAATCAGCTTGGGCGCACTCAGCGGAACCAGCATCAACATCAGCATGGCCGCGTTGAAGGCGATGGCGCCGGCGTTGGCGGCGATGCGGGTGCCGTCCAGTTGGGTGGAGTGGGAAGGGATCGCGCGAACCATGTGCTGCCTCCTTGGATTGTCTACACATCACAGACAACGACTGGATACCGCCAACGGGGTCGAATCAGAAAGCGGTCTCGTGTCACAAAGTTGCGCCGGCGCGGGGCGGCAATGCAAGCGGTTCTCGTTTGCGACTTTGGTCGCTGACGGCACCCGGCCAAGCGCCACGGGCGCTGGCATCGGCGCGGCGGCGTTGCGGGATTTCGCTGGGGTTTTTCGCGGGTCGGCCGATTCGGCGCGCGTGGCCGATGTGCAATCCGCACGTGGCGTATCGCTGAACGGACGGCAACGAAGGTGTGAGCGGCATGCGCTTGGCCACTTGCGCGAGCCCGATCGCCGCGATCGTTGCGGCGGTAACTTTCGTCGCCGCACCGCAAAAACGAAGACCCGCTTGCGCGGGTCTCGTCTGCAATCATCGATGGCGGCGCCGGTCGTGACTACGCGCCGGCCGGGTCCTGATCGGCCCCGGGCTTGCGTTCCAGGCCGCCCTCGTCGGGATTGGGCGGTTTGCGCGGATGCGGCTGGTGCGCGTCGTCGGGATCGCGCGGCTGCGGTTCCGGGTAGCCGGGGTTGCGTCCCGGCTTGGGGTCGGACGCCGGCGGCGTGGTCTTGTCGGGGCCGGCCACGCTTACTTGCCCAGCTCGAACACCACGTCGAGGCTCATCGACAAGGTGTTTTCGCCCGGCGACACCGAGGTGTCGGCGGCCGCGCCGGCCTTCTCCATGCGCATGGCCATCATCGGCATCGGCATCGGCGGGGCGAAACGGCCGCCTTCGCTGACGCTGACGATGCGGCGCACCTTCATGCCGAGGGTCTTGGCGTACATCTCGGCGCGGGCCTGGGCCTTTTCGATCGCGCCGCGGCGCGCTTCGTCGAAGGCGACGTCCTTTTCCTTGTCGTCGATGTCGAAGGTCGGGCCGTTGATCTGGTTGGCGCCGGTAGCGACCAGCGAGTCGAGGATCTTGCCGAGCTTGGACAGATCGCGCACCACCAGGTTGACGTTGTTGTTGGCCTGGTAGCCGGTGATCGCCGGCGGCTGGTTCTCGACGTAGCGGTACTGCGGGCTGAGGTTGATGCCGCTGGTCTGGATGTCGCGCTCGGCGATGCCGGCGGCCTTGATCGCGGCGACGACCTTGGCCATCTGCTCGGCGTTGGCGCGCATCGCGGCGTTGGCGTCGGCGGCCTGGGTCACCACGCCGGTCGAGATCGTGGCGATGTTCGGGGTGCGCTTGGCGTCGGAGGTCGCCGACACCGACAGCAGGGTGCTGTCGCTGGCGACATAGCCGGACGGGGTCTGGGCGGAAGCGGTCATGGCGGTTGCGGCTCCGAGGGCGAGGGCGGCGGCGAGCGCCAGCGGGCGCAGCGAGTTGCGGATGGATGCGTTGCCGATGGAGCGGGAACGGGCAACGGTGTACGTGGACGACGACCGGGTCATGTGCAACTCCTTGGTGGACGAGGCTAGGGTCTTGCTGAACAGGTTAACGAACCGTGATTCGGTGCGGGGTTTGCTCCAAATGGCGTGGGCTGGCGCTCAGTCAGCCCGGGTTATGCTTTTGCGCATGCTCTATCTCGCCTCCCAGTCGCCGCGGCGACGCGAATTGCTCAGCCGCCTCGGCCTGGAATTCGGCCTGCTCGAACTCGATGTCCCCGAACACCGTCAGCCCGGCGAGCCGGCGTTCGACTATGTGCGCCGTGTCGCCCGCGAGAAGGCCGGCGCCGGCCTGCTCAAGGTGATGGGCAATCCCGACGCGGTGGTGCTGGGTTCGGACACCGAAGTCGTGCTCGACGACGAAGTGTTCGGCAAGCCCCGCGATCCGGCCGATGCCGCGGCCATGCTGCGGCGCCTGTCCGGCCGCACCCATCAGGTGATTTCCGCGGTGTCGGTGGTCTCGCCCGCGCGCGAAGCGCAGGCGGTGTCGATCTCGGAAGTGAGCTTCGCCGAACTCGACCAGGCCACGATCGCGCGCTACGTCGCCAGCGGCGAACCCGACGGCAAGGCCGGCGCGTATGCGATCCAGGGCGGGGCCGAGGTGTTCGTGACCCGCCTGGCCGGCAGTTATTCCGGGGTGATGGGCCTGCCGCTGCACGAAACCGCGCGGCTGCTGCGCGAATTCGGCTACGGCGCCTGACGGCACGGGCGCGGCGTGGGCGCCGTGCATGACAATACCTCGACAACGTGGAACTTAAGGTGCCGCGCCTGCTTCCCATCCAGTACGTCCCATCCATCACGTCTGACTTAGGACCCGCGCCGCCTCATGACTGAAGAGATCCTGGTCAACGTCACTCCGCGCGAAACCCGCGTCGCCGTCGTCGAGAACGGCATGCTGCAGGAGCTGCACATCGAGCGCGGCTGGCGCCGGGGCGTGGTCGGCAACATCTACAAGGGCAAGGTGCAGCGGGTGATGCCGGGGATGCAGGCGGCGTTCGTCGAGATCGGCCTGGAACGCGCGGCGTTCCTGCACGCGGCCGACATCGTCAAGTTCAATCAGCTCAGCGAAGGCGACGGCGAGGGCGACGCCGCGCCGCTGCCGCCGACCCCGACCCGGCCGATCGCCGAGTTGCTGCGCGAAGGCCAGGACATCATCGTGCAGGTGGTCAAGGACCCGATCGGCAGCAAGGGCGCGCGCCTGACCACCCAGCTGAGCATTCCCTCGCGCTATCTGGTGCTGTTGCCGCGCACCCGCGTGGTCGGCGTGTCGGCGCGGATCGAAGACGAGTCCGAGCGCGCGCGCTTGAAGTCGCTGGTCACCACTCTGGCGCCGAGCGGCGACCACCACGGCTACATCGTGCGCACCAACGCCGAAGGCCAGCCCGAGGAGGCGCTGGCCGAGGACATCGGGTATCTGAGCCGGGCCTGGGCCTTGATCGCCGAGAAGTCCGGCAGCTGCAAGGTCGGCGAACGCGTCTACGAGGACCTGAGCCTGCCGCTGCGCGCGGTGCGCGACCTGATCCGCCGCGACGTGGAGAAGGTCAAGGTCGACTCGCGCGAGACCTGCGAACGCCTGCGCAGCTTCGCCGCCCAGTACATGCCGGGCCTGGCCGAAAAGATCGAGCACTACACCGGCGCGCGGCCGATCTTCGACCTGTACGGGGTCGAGGACGAGATCCAGCGCGCGCTCGACAAAGAGGTGCCATTGAAGTCCGGCGGGTACCTGGTGATCGACCAGACCGAGGCGATGACCACCATCGACGTGAACACCGGTTCCTTCCTGGGTCAACGCAATCTGGAGGAAACCGTTTACCGCACCAACCTCGAGGCGGCGCAATCGGTCGCCCGGCAACTGCGGCTGCGCAACCTGGGCGGAATCATCATCATCGACTTCATCGACATGACCGACCAGGAGCACCGCCGGCAGGTGCTGCGCCAGTTGGAAAAGGCGTTGACCCGCGATCACGCCAAGACCACGGTGTACGAGTTCTCGCCGCTGGGGCTGGTCGAGATGACCCGCAAGCGCACCACCGAGAGCCTGGAGCGCCAGCTCAGCGAGGCCTGCCACGAATGCGGCGGCCGCGGCACCTTGAAGACCCCCGAGACGGTGACCTACGAAATCTTCCGCGACATCGTCCGCCAGGTGCGCCAGTTCGACGCCGCGCGCCTGCTGGTGATCGCCTCGCCGAAAGTGGTGGCGCGCATCACCGACGAAGAGTCCGCGGCGGTGGCCGAGCTGGAGGGGGGGGGGGGGGGGGGGGGGGGGGGGGGGGGGGGGGGGGGGGGGGGGGGGGAGCAGTTTGATGTCGTGCTGCTCTGAAGCCGGGAATCGGGAATCGGGAATCGGGAATCGTAGAAGCGGTTCGACGCTTTCGGTGTTCCGACGCTATTCCCGATTCACGTCGGCGACGGAAGCTGGGAGTCGGCAATCGGAAAGTGGGAGTCATGTAAGCGGCGCGCCGCTTTTGACTTTCCGACTCCCGATTCCCCATTCCCGATTCCCGTCAGTGACGCGCGGAGCGCGCCACTGATGCCCACCCCGCTGCGCCGCCGCTTGCGCATGGCCCGTCGTGGCGCCTTCTATGGCGCCGCGCTCGTGCTCGTGCTGGTGGCGTTGCTGCTCGCCGCGGCCAGCCAGGTGCTGCCGCTGGCCGAAAGCCATCCCGAGCAGGTCGCGCAGTGGCTGAGCAAGCGCGCCGGGCGGCCGGTCGCGTTCGACAAGGTCGAAACGCAATGGACCCGGCGCGGTCCGCTGCTGCGCCTGGACGGGCTGCGGGTCGGCGAGGGCGCGCAGGCGTTCACCATCGGCGACGCCGAGATGCTGGTGTCGATCTACGCCGGCCTGCTGCCGGGGCAATCGTTTTCCGAATTGCGGCTCAAGGGCCTGGACCTGACCCTGGAGCGCGCCGACGACGGACGCTGGAAGGTGCGCGGTCTGCCGGGGCAGACCCAGACCGACAACAGCGATCCGCTGTCGGCGCTGGAAGGGCTCGGCGAATTGCAGGTGATCGACGGCAAGCTGGCGGTGATCGCGCCGTCGCTCGGGATCGATGCGCGCATTCCCAAGATCGACTTGCGCCTGCGCGTGGACGGGTCGCGCCTGCGCGCGGGTGTGCGCGCGTGGCCGAGTGTCGGTGTCGCCGGGGCACCGTCGACGCCGCTGGACGCGGTGCTGGATTTCGATCGCCGCCGCGGCGACGGCCGCGCCTATGCCGGCGCGACCCGCGCCGATCTGGCCGGCTGGGCGCCGCTGCTCAAGATCGTCGGCATCCGGGTCGAATCCGGGCAGGGCCGCGCCGAGGCCTGGGCCGATCTGCGCGGGCATCTGGTCGCCGCGGTGACCGTGTCGGCCGCGTTGGACCGGGTCGGGTTGCGCGGTGAGCGTCCGGTGCCGGTCAGCAATGGCGCGGCGAATACAGCGCCGGCGAATGTGGCGCCCGCGAACGCAGCATCCACGACGGCTGCCGCGACCGCCGGCGCGACTTCGAACAACGCTTCGAGCGCCACCGCTGCAACATCGGCCGCGGCCCCCGCACCAACTGCAGCGGCGCCGCCCGTTCCCAGCGGCCCCGACCGGGTCGAATTCGAACACGTCGAAACCCTCGCGCACTGGCGCCTGACCGACAACGGCTGGCGCTTCGACGCGCCCACCTTGCGCATCGGCAGCGGCACCAACGTGCAGACCCTCGACGGCCTGGCCGTGGCCGGCGGCGAGCGTTATGCGTTGCGCGCCGACCGCATCGACGCCGGCCCGCTGATCGCGGTCGCCGCGCTCAGCGATGCCGTGCCCGAACGGCTGCGGCACTGGTTCGAAACCGCCAGGCCGCGGGTGTCGCTCAGCGCGATCGCGCTCAACGGACGCCGCGGCGGCCCGATGTTCGCCAGCGCGCGGATCGAGGCGCTGGGCTTCGATGCGGTCGGCACCTCGCCGGGCCTGCAGGGCCTGGCCGGCACGATCGAAGGCGACGCGGACGGCTTCGCGATCGAGCTCGATGAAAATTCGCCGATGCGGTTCGACTGGCCGACCGGCTTCGGCGTGGTCCACACGGTCAAGCTGCAGGGCCGGGTCGGCGGCTGGCGCGAAGGCAACGGCTGGCGCGTGGGCACCACCTCGCTGCGCGTGCGCGGCATCGACACCGACTTCGGCCTGGTCGCGCGCGGCGGGATGTGGTTCCAGAACGACGGCACCCGGCCATGGATCGACATCGCCACCGATCTGGACGACACCCCGGTGCCGGTCGCGAAGGGCTTCTGGATCCGCAACCGGATGTCGCCGAACCTGATCCAATGGCTCGACACCGCGCTGGCCGGCGGCAAGCTGCGCAATGCGCATGCGGTGGTGTCGGGCGATCTCGACGACTGGCCGTTCAACCGCAACAACGGCCTGTTCGAAGCCAGCGCGCATCTCGACGGCGCGGTGGTGAAATTCCAGCCCGAGTGGCCCGCGGTCGACAGCTTGAACGCAGACGTGCGTTTCGTCGCCGACGGTTTCAGCGTCGAAGGCGTGGGCAAGATCGGCGGGGTCGGCATCCGCCGGATCGGCGCGGGCATCGATCACTACAAGGACGGCACCCTCAGCGTCACCGCCGACACCACCGCCGATGCCGCGCAGTTGCAGGCGATGCTCAAGCAAAGCCCGCTGTACAAGGATCAGGCCGACACCCTCGACAACCTGCGCGCGAGCGGCGCGGCGACGGTCGGCTTCGACATGAAGCTGCCGCTGGTCCACGGCGCCACCACCCAGATCGCCGGCACGGTCGACCTGGACAACGCCAAGCTCGCCGATCCGCGCTGGAAGATCGCGTTCGAACAAGTGCGCGGCCGCGCCGAGTACGGACGCGGCGGGTTCCGCGCCGAGGATCTGGCGGTGCTGCACGACGGTGCGCCGGGCAAGCTGTCGCTGCGCGCGGGCGAGAATTTCGTGCGCGATCGCGGCAATGTGTTCGAGGCCGGGCTCGATGCGATGTCGGGCGCGGACGAATTGATCGCGCGCGGGCCGGACGAACTGGCGTGGTTGAAGTCGTATCTCGACGGGCGTTCGTTGTGGACGGTCGGGATTTCGATTCCGAAATCGGTGCATGCGGCGGGAGCGACGAAACCGGGCGCACCGGTGTCGACGCCGGCCTTGTTGCAGCTGCGATCCAACTTGATCGGCACCACCCTGACCCTGCCGCCGCCGTTGAACAAGGCCGCCGGCGCGGCGCTCGCGACCACCATCGAAACGCCGTTGCCGCTGGGCAGCGGCGACGTGCGCGTGGCGCTGGGCAACACCCTGGCGCTGCGCGCGCGCACCACCAACGGCAAGACCGGCGTGCGGGTGGTGCTCGGCGCCAACCGGGTCGACGACCTGCCGCCGGCCAGCGGCCTGGTCGCGACCGGCCGCGCCGACACGCTCGAAGCGATCGACTGGATCGCGATCGCGCGCGGCGGCAGCGGTCCGGGCGAAGGCGTGGCCTTGCAGCGCATCGACGTGACCGCGCAGAAGCTGCAATTGCTCGGCGGCGTATTTCCCAACACCCGGGTGATCGTCGCGCCGGCGCCGCAGGGCGCGACCGCGGTGCGCGCCGAAGGCGCGGCGCTGGAAGGCGCGCTGCTGATTCCCAGCGACGGCGCGATCGCCGGCCGTTTCGCGCGCGTGCACTGGCGCGCGCCGGCCGGCCCGGTCGCGGCGAATCCCACCACCCTCACGCCCGGCAGCAACGGCGTCCACGCCTCCACCGCCGCCGCGGCCAACACCGTGCAGGCCGCGACCAAGCCGGCGCTCGACGACACCATCGACCCGGCCAAGATTCCGGCGCTGACCCTCGACATCGCCGACCTGCACATCGGCGACGCCGCGCTCGGCAACGCCAGCCTGCGCACCCGGCCGACCCCGGCCGGCATGCGCATCGACCAGTTCACCACCCGCGCCGACAAGCAGTCGATCGACGTCAGCGGCGACTGGACCGGCCGCGGCACCGGCGCGCGCACCCATCTGAGCGCCGCGCTCGACAGCGGCGATGTGGGCGCGCTGCTCGGCGGCTTCGGCATCGGCGGCCAGGTCGGCGGCGGCAAGGGCAAGCTCAAGCTCGACGCCGGCTGGCCCGGCAGCCCGGCCGGTTTCGCCCTGGGCACCTTGGAAGGTAGCCTGGTCGTGGACCTGCGCGACGGCCGCCTGATCGAAGTCGATCCCGGCGCCGGCCGCGTGCTCGGCCTGCTCAGCGTGGCGCAGTTGCCGCGCCGGCTGACCCTGGATTTCCGCGACCTGTTCGCCAAGGGGTTCGCCTTCGACCGCGTCGCCGGCACCGTGCGCTTCGGCAACGGCAGCGCGCGCAGCGACAACCTGGTGATCGACGGCCCGGCCGCGGCGATCGCGATCCGCGGCGCCGCCGATCTGCGCGCGCAGAGTTACGACCAGACCATCGAAGTGCGGCCCAAGGCCGCCAACGTGCTGACCGCGGTCGGCGCGCTGGCCGCAGGTCCGGTCGGCGCGGCGATCGGCGCGGCCGCCAACGCGGTGCTGCAAAAGCCGCTGGGCAGCCTGGCTTCGAAGACCTATCGGGTCACCGGGCCGTGGAAAGAGCCCAAGGTCGAAGTGCTGAGCCGGCAGGAAACGCGCGCGGCGAACCCGCCGGGGCCGCCGGCGGGGTAGGGCGGCGATCGCGTGTGGCGACATCCATCGAAATCTCTGTGGGGGCTTCAGGCCCGACGCTTTTGTCTCAGCCGCGATGAAATCCGCTGTGTTGGGCAGGAGAGCTTCGGGGCTAAAGCTCCCTCCCACAAAATGCCTCGCCGGCTTCGAAGTCTCTGTGGGAGGGCCTTCAGGCCCGACGCTTTTGTCTCAGCCGCGATGAAATCCGCTGTGCTGGACAGGAGAGCGTCGGGGCTAAAGCTCCCTCCCACAAAAGACCTCGTGGGCTTCGCCGTCTGTTGTGGGAGGGCCTTCAGGCCCGACGCTTTTGTCTCAGTCGTGATGAAATCCGCTGTGCCGGACAGGAGAGCTTCGGGGCTAAAGCTCCCTCCCACAAAAGACCTCGTGGGCTTCGCCGTCTGTTGTGGGAGGGCCTTCAGGCCCGATGCTTTCGTCTCAGCCGCGATGAAATCCGCGGTGTACCCCAGCCCCGGCCGCAAGGCCGCAGCCACCCGCGCACCTACGCGCCAAGCCCTACATCCCCCAACCCCGCCTGATTGCGCAAGCCGCAGCCATTGATCGACTGCCCGCGCGCCACTATTTCCTGACTGCGAGCGCTCGCTGCGCCCTCCGATTTCCACGGCCGCAAGCCGCCGGAATCGGCCGCGCAGCCCACCCAAGCGCCGCCGGCCCGCCTAAGATGGGCTTTCCGCGTGTTCACCTCTTGCCTGGTTCCCACATGACCCTTCCCCTGCAGATCGCCGAAACCCGCCTCCTCCTGCCCGCCGGGCTGGACGCCGGCGGCCTGGAACGCAGCTTCGGCACCTTGCTCGGGCCGGGCATCGATTTCGGCGACCTGTATTTCCAGCATTCGCGCCGCGAGAGCTGGACGGTCGAGGACGGCATCGTCAAGGACGGCTCGCATTCGATCGAGCAGGGCGTGGGCGTGCGCGCGATCAGCGGCGAGAAGACCGGCTTCGCCTATTCCGACGAGATCAACAGCGACGCGCTGCTCGGCGCGGCCAAGTCGGCGCGCGCGATTGCCCGCGACGGCCGTTCGCAGAACGCGCGCAGTCTGGTCCGCGGCGGCGGACGCTCGCTGTATCCCAGCGACGACCCGATCGATTCGATCGGCAACGAAAGCAAGGTCGAAGCGCTGCGCAAGCTGGACAAGCTGCTGCGCGCGGCCGATCCGCGCGTGCAGCAGGTGGTGGTGAGCCTCAGCGGCACCATGGACACCATCCTGGTCGCGCGCAGCGACGGCGTGCTCGCCGCCGACGTGCGCCCGCTGGTGCGCTTGAACGTGCAGGTGATCGTCGAACACAACGGCCGCCGCGAAAGCGGCTATTCCGGCGGCGGCGGCCGTTACAGCTACGCCGACCTGCTCGCCGGCGACAAACCCGAACAGTTCGCGCGCGAAGCGCTGCGCCAGGCGCTGGTCAATCTCGACGCGGTCGACGCGCCGGCCGGGATCATGCCGGTGGTGCTCGGCTCGGGCTGGCCCGGCGTGCTGCTGCACGAAGCGGTCGGTCACGGCCTGGAAGGCGATTTCAACCGCAAGGGCACCTCGACCTACGCCGGCCGCATGGGCCAGCGCGTCGCCTCGCCCGGCGTCACCATCGTCGACGACGGCACCTTGGAAGGTCGGCGCGGTTCGCTCAACGTCGACGACGAAGGCACGCCGACTAACTGCACCACGCTTATCGAAGACGGCGTGCTGGTCGGTTACATGCAGGACACCCTCAACGCGCGCCTGATGGGCATGACGCCGACCGGCAACGGCCGTCGCGAATCCTTCGCCCATCTGCCGATGCCGCGCATGACCAACACCTACATGCTGGCCGGCAAGGACGATCCCGAAGACATGATCCGTTCGGTCAAGAAGGGCCTGTACGCGGTCAATTTCGGCGGCGGCCAGGTCGACATCACCAGCGGCAAGTACGTGTTCTCGGCGACCGAGGCCTACCTGATCGAGGACGGCAAGATCACCGCGCCGGTCAAGGGCGCGACCCTGATCGGCAACGGCCCGGAAACCATGCAGAAGGTGCGAATGATCGGCCACGATCTGGCGCTCGATGAAGGCGTGGGCGTGTGCGGCAAGGACGGGCAGAGCGTCCCGGTCGGTGTCGGCCAGCCGTCGTTGCTGATCGATGGATTGACGGTGGGCGGCACCAGCGCGTGATGGCGCGTGTGGCGCAAGTGTCCCTTCTCCCGCGAGCGGGAGAAGGTGGCCCGAAGGGCCGGATGAGGGCGTGCGGGATCGCAAGCAACGACGCGATCTGCAACTCCCTCACCCCAACCCCAGCCCGGCCAAAACGCATGGCGTTTGGGCGTTCGCGGGCGCGCGAGCCGGTCGCTCGCAAGCAGCGCCCACTCACCCCGCCAGCGGGAGAGGGGCTACAAAAGCAATCGGTCTCAGTCCTGGCTGTCGTCGGCGAATTCGCCGTCGTCATCGTCGCCCGCATCGCCCGGACCGGCCAACACCGTGCGCAACTCGCGGTACAACTCGCGAAACGCATGCGGCGGCTTGTTGCGCTTGCGTTCTTCCAGCGTGTTGCGCACCAGTTGGCGCAGGCGCTGCCGGTCGGCGCCGGGGTGTTCGTCGAGCAGTTCGGCCAGCGCCGCGTCGCCGTTGTCGAGCAGGCGTTCGCGCCAGGTCTCGATGCGGTGCATCGCGGCGATCTCGCGCCGCGCGGTCTCGCCGTTTTCGTCGAGCGCGTCGCGCAGCGCGTCCATCGCCGCATCGTCCTCGCGGCGCATCTGCTTGGCCAGGAACGCCAGCTGGCGCTTGTGGGCGACGTGCGCGGTGATGCGCTTGCAGTCGCGGATATGCGGCAGCAACGCCTCGGGCACCGGCAGCTTGGCCAGCTGGGCCTCGGTCAGGGACACCAGTTTTTCGCCCAGGGCCAATGTTTCCAGCGCCTCGCGCCGGTTCTGGCTCCGGCTGGGGCTCAGGAATTCGCCGGTTTCCTCATCTCTGCCGCGCATCGCAAAACACCTCGTGTACCGTCAAACTGAACAATATCGCGTCGCAACGACGCCGCTTGCGTTTCCAGCGGCGCCTGCGCGCCACCGCCAACTCGGCGGCGCCCACGCGCCGCGGCACCAAGGATAAGCCATTGAACGTGTTAGCCCCCAGCTCCGGCATCGCGGCCGCCCCGGCCCACACCTTCGCCGACCCCGAAGCGCGCCTGGACGTGCTCGTGGATCTGTCGCAGCGGTTGCTCGCCGCCGCGCGCGCGCGCGGCGCCACCCAGGCCGAAGTGTCGTGCTCGGAAGAGGCCGGCCTCAACGTCAACGTGCGCATGGGCGAGGTCGAAACGGTCGAATCCACCCGCGACCGCGGCATCGCCATGACCGTCTACTTCGGCCAGCGCAAGGGCAGCGCCAGCACCGCCGACCTGCGCGAGGAAAGCCTGGAGGCCACGGTCGAACAGGCCTGCGCGCTGGCCCGCTACACCGAGGACGACGAAGCCGCCGGCCTGGCCGACGCGGCCTTGATGGCGACCGACCTGCGCGATTTCGACACCTGGCATCCGTGGAATATCGATGCCGACCGCGCGATCGAACTGGCGCTGGCCTGCGAAAGCGCCGGCCGCGACTTCGACAAGCGCATCGAGAACAGCGACGGCGCCTCGGTCGGCACCGGCGCCAGCCTGGGCGTCTACGCCAATTCGCACGGCTTCGTCGGCCGCGAGCGCAGCACCCAGCACAGTCTGGGCGTGGCGCTGATCGGCGGCCGCGGCGACAGCATGCAACGCGACGGCTGGTACACCTCGGCGATGGCCGCCGACGAACTCGAAACGGCCGCCAGCGTCGGCCGCAAGGCCGCCGAGCGTACCGTCGCGCGGCTGGCCCCGCGACAGATCGCCACCGGCGAATACCCGGTGCTGTACGCGGCCGAAAGCGCGCGCTCGCTGATCGGCCATCTGCTCGGCGGGATCAGCGGCGGCGCCTTGTACCGGCGCGCGAGTTTCCTGGTCGACAGCGCCGGCACCCAGCTGTTTCCGTCGTGGTTCCGCATCGACGAACAGCCGTTCCTGCGTCGCGGCTACCGTTCGACCTCCTACGACGGCGAAGGCGTGGCCACCCACGAGTCGGCCTTGATCGACGCCGGCGTGCTGCAGCATTACGTGCTCAGCAGCTACTCGGCGCGCAAGCTGGGCCTGCAGACCACCGGCAACGCCGGTGGCGTGCATAACCTGCAGGTCGCGGCCAACGCCGGCGATTACACCTCGCTGCTCAAGCAGATGGGGCGCGGTCTGGTGGTGACCGAACTGATGGGGCAGGGCGTCAATGCGGTGACCGGCGATTACTCGCGCGGCGCGGCCGGCTTCTGGGTCGAGAACGGCGAGCTGCAGTACCCTGTCGACGGCATCACCATCGCCGGCAATCTGCGTTCGATGTTCTCGGCGATCGAAGCGGTCGGCACCGACGTCGACGAGCGCTCGCATGTGCGCACCGGTTCGATATTGATCGGGCGGATGACGGTGGCGGGCGAAAGCGCCGAGGATTGAGCGCGGCGCGAATCGCTGGAATAGGTGAGTGGCTGCGATGGGCGAGTGGGATTGCGATTGCGTTGCGGCGCAATCGGATTGGCGGCGATGCGATCGATCGGGTAAACCCTTGATCGATCTGACGCGTTGTTGCATTCGCATGCGCGAGGTGTCGAGGTCTTTGTGACGCGGCCATAAGCTTCGACTCGTCACGATCGCTGCTTGCCATCGTGTCGAGGCACCGCTTCGACAGTCGGGGCTCAAGCCCCTCCCACAAAAGACCTCGCGGCATTCACCGCGGGAGCCAGACAGCGCGACAATCGGGCAATCAGGCAATCAGGCAACCGCCGACGGCAGCCCGAAGTCTCTTGTGGGAGGGGCTTGAGCCCCGACGCTTTTCGATCCGCAGCGGCGAAAACGTCGGCGCGAGCGGATCACTGACCTGTGCGCGCAAACCCCACTGCAACCGACTTCGAGCCGACCCTCAAGCGCACCGTTTCTTGACCGCAGTTGCGAATCCGCGCCTCGCCGACTGAACAGGCATCGACCCCTGTCAACCCGCCGCATCGTCACCCGTTCTCTGGCCTAGTCCCCGCCCGGAGAGCCCGATGAGCGCAAGCAAGGCCACGGCCGCCAATCGTTTCGGACTCGGCGCACGCCCCGGCGAACTCGACCGGGCCGGCGACGGCCGGCAGATCCTGCTCGCGCAATTGCGCGAGCCGCCGTCGCAGGCGGAATTCCGCGACTTGCCCGGCAGCGCCGCGACCTTGCAGCGCGAATACGAACAACAGCGCGCCAATCGCGCGAACCGAAACGCCGATGCACCGCCGAAGTCGCGCAAGCCAGGCATGGCCGCGTCGTCCGAATCCATGCCGGAATCGACCATGACCGCGCCCGGCACGGACGCCGCATCCGCGCGCCGCCGACGCACCGCCGCCGACCGCGTCGCCTCCACGCCGAACGATCCGGCCGACCGCGAACCGGCCACTCCCGCCGAAGCCCTGCGCCGCGAACTGCGCCGCCAGCAACTGGCCGAGTTCGCCGCGCGCTATCGCCATGCCGCGTCCACCGACGCGCCGTTCGTCGAACGCCTGACCCAGTTCTGGTCGAACCATTTCGCCGTCTCCATCGACAAGGGCAACGCCCGCCTGTACGCCGGATCGATGGAGCGCGAGGCGATCCGGCCGCACGTGCTCGGCCGCTTCGAGGATCTGCTGCTGGCGGTGGAAAGCCATCCGGCGATGCTGCGTTATCTCGACAACGCCGTATCGATCGGCGACGACTCGCGCGCGGCGCAGCGCGCGCAACGCATGGGCGGCGGCAACGGCGACAAGCCGCGGCGAGGGCTCAACGAAAACCTCGCGCGCGAGATCCTCGAACTGCACACCCTCGGCGTCGACGGTGGCTATCGCCAGGACGATGTGATCGAACTCGCGCGCGCGATCACCGGCTGGAGCACGCCGGGCCCGCGCGACGCGCAGACGCTCGATGCCTCGTTCGTGTTCCGCGCCAACGCCCACGAACCCGGCGCGCGCCGAGTGCTCGGCCGCAGCTATGCCGAAGGCGGGGTCGAACAGGGCCGCGCGGTGCTGGCCGATCTGGCCCGGCATCCGGCCACCGCGCGCCATCTGAGTTTCAAGCTCGCGCGTCATTTCGTCGCCGACGAGCCGCCGCCGGCGCTGGTCGAACGCATGGCCCAGGCCTATCTGCGCGACGACGGCGACCTGCGCGCGCTGTACCGCAGCCTGATCGAAAGCGACGAGGCGTGGTCGCCGGCCGCGCGCAAATTCAAGACCCCCAACGATTTCGTGATCTCGGCACTGCGCGCGGGCGAATTGCCGGTCGGCAACGAAGCGCGCGCGCTGATCGGGCTGCTCGCCAGTCTCGGCCAACCGGTGTTCACGCCGCGCTCGCCGGCCGGGTTTCCCGACACCGCGGCCGACTGGAGCAATCCCGACGGCTTGTACAAGCGCATCCAGGCCGCGCAGTTGTTCGCCGCGCGCATCGATGCGCAGGCGTCGACGCCGTATCAGCGCGCCTTGTCGGTGCTCGGCAGCGATGCGGTCAACGGCGACTTCGCGATCGGCCTGCGCCGCGCGGGTTCGGCCAGCGAAGGCTATTCGCTGCTGTTCGCCAGCCCCGCGTTCCAGTGGAGGTGCTGAGATGGACGCGCAACGACGAGGCTTGCTCGCCGCGTTCGGCGCCAGCGCGCTGCTGACGCTGTTTCCCGGCGCCACCCGCGCCGCGACCGGACACGACACGCGTTTGCTGCTGGTGTTGCTGCGCGGCGGCCTGGACGGTCTGCATCTGCTGCCGCCGTACGCCGATCCGGCCTATGCGCGCTTGCGCGGCGAGGGCGCGGTGGACGATCCGATCCGCATCGACGCGAGCTTCGGCCTGCATCCGGCGATGCAGCAGGCGGCGACGATGTACCGGGCACGCGAGTTGATGCCGATCGTGGCGATCGCGCCGCCGTATCGCGAGCGCTCGCATTTCGACGCGCAGGATTGCCTGGAAAACGGCACCGCTTCGCCGACCGGCGCGCGCGACGGCTGGCTCGGCCGCTGCGTGCAGGCGATGCCGGGCGGCGCGGGTTTCGCGGTCGCCGCGGTGATGCCGCTGGCCTTGCGCGGCAGCGAGCGCGCCAGCAACTGGTGGCCGCCGTTGCCCAAGGATGTCGATCCACAGCTGTTGCAGCGATTGCAGCCGCTGTACGCGGCCGATCCGCGCCTGAGCGAAACCTTCGAGCGCTCCACCCACGCCGCGACGATGACGCGCGACGGCAAGGGCGCGTTCGCGCTGCCCGAAGCGATGCGCATCGCCGCGCAGCGCATGAGCGCCGTCGACGGCCCGCGCATCGGCTTCGTCGAGGACAGCGGCTGGGACACGCACCGCAATCAGGCGCCGCTGTTGCAGCGCAAGCTGGCCGAACTCGATCAGGGCCTGGCCGCGGCGCGCGAAGGCTTCGGCGCGGCGTGGCCGCGCACCGTGATCGCGGTGGTCACCGAGTTCGGCCGTACCGCGGCGATCAACGGCACCGGCGGCACCGATCACGGCACCGGCGGCATGGCCCTGCTGTGCGGCGGCGCGGTGCGCGGTGGCCGCATCGGCGGCGACTGGCCGGGCCTGGCCCCGGCGCAACTCAACCAGGGCCGCGATCTGCGCGCGACCCGCGATCTGCGCGGGCTGTTCAAGAGCGTGCTGACCGAACACATCGGTCTGGCCGAATCGGCGGTCGAGTCGCGGGTGTTTCCGGCCAGCCGCGCGGTCGCGCCGATGGCGGGTTGGCGCGCGACGTAGACGGCTTGCGGCTGCGCGTGACTCGAATCCTGCGGTTCGATGACCCGATCCCGGCGGTTTGCGCCGCAACGAGGGCCCGAGCGCCCGCTTGGCCGTCGATGCCGATCTTGCGCGTTCGATCGTTTCGGGCGACGGCGACTGTGACAGCCCGATTGCAAGCGGCGTGCCAAGCCGCCGGTCACGGCCGCCCGGGCATGCCGAACACAGATAAAGTGCGGCAGCCATACCCTATTTACCTTGACAGCATGGACGCTCACGGCCGACAGTGACGCGGTTGGGCAGCCCGGTGCTGGCCCATCGGACTCACATCACGAACAGGAAAGGGGAACAAGGAATGAACGATTTGAACGAACAGGCGTCCGGCAGCAGCGAGGATCGCACCCTGGCGATGATCACCCACCTCTCGGCGATCATCTTCGGCTTCATCGTCCCGCTGATCATCTGGTTGATCAACAAGGACAAGCCGGAGAAGGAATTCCTGACCGATCAGTCCAAGGAAGCGCTGAATTTCACCATCTCGCTGTTCATCGTGTACATCGCGCTGACGGTGCTGTCGTTCGTGACCTTCGGTCTGGCCGGCCTGCTGTCGCCGGTGGTGTGGCTGGTGTCGGTGGTGTTCTTCATCATCGCCGGCCTCAAGGCGAAGGACGGCGTGCGTTACCGCTATCCGCTGACTCTGCGCCTGATCGCCTGAGTCGGACTCAGGATCGCGACCGGTCGCTTGCGGCCGGTCAGGGGGAAAACGAAAAGGGCAGACTTCGGTCTGCCCTTTTTCGTGGCGCATGGAACGCGTTGGTTCGAAATGGGTGCGATGCGGGTGCGGTGGCACAGAGGCGTCGCTGCCGCCAATTGCATGCAGTCAATGCGCGATCTGTGCGAAAAGCGTCGGGGCTCAAGCCCCTCCCACAACAGACCTCGCACTGGCACGCGACGGTGACGAACGTCCGAGGTCGGTGCGGTGTCGCGGCTCAGCGATCGCGTTCGATCGCCAGCTGTCCGAGTGCGCGCAGCGCGTCGGCTCCGCACGAAACGCGTCGGTTCCGAAATGCGTGCGATGCGGGCGCGGTCGTACCGAGGCCGTCGCTGCGCCAATTGCATGCAGGCAATGCGCGATCTGAGCGAAGAGCGTCGGGGCTGAAGCCCCTCCTACAACAGACCTCGCACTGGCGTGCGGGGGCGATGGAGTCCTAGGTCGGCGCGGCTTCGCGGCTCAGCGATCGCGTTCGATCGCCAGCCGGCCGAGTGCGCGCAGCGCATCGGCGCCCTGGCCGAACGGTTCCAGCGCGGCGTCCATCGCGCGCGCCAGTTCGTCCAGGCGCGCGCGCGAGGCGTCCAGGCCGATCAGCGCGGGGAAGGTCGACTTGTCCTGGGCCGCGTCCTTGCCGGCGGTCTTGCCGAGGGTCTGGCTGTCGCCTTCGACATCGAGGATGTCGTCGCGGACCTGGAAGGCCAGTCCCAGCGCCTGCGCGTAACGGTCCAGGGCGTCCAGGGCGGCGGCGTCGGCGTGGCCGCACAGCGCGCCCATGCGCACGCTGGCGCGGATCAGCGCGCCGGTCTTGAGCGAATGCAGATGCTCCAGCGCGGCCACGTCGAGTTGCACGCCGGTGCCGGTGGCGTCGATGTCGAGCGCCTGGCCGCCGCACATGCCGGCCACGCCCGCGGCCTGGGCCAGGGTGCGCAGCAGGGCGACGCGGGTGGCGTCGTCGCTGTCGGTGTCGGCCAGCACGGCGAACGCCAGCGATTGCAGCGCGTCGCCGGCGAGGATCGCGGTGGCTTCGTCGAAGGCCACGTGGACGGTCGGCTGGCCGCGGCGCAGGGCGTCGTCGTCCATCGCCGGCAGGTCGTCGTGGACCAGCGAATAGGCGTGGATCAGTTCGACCGCGGTGGCCGGCGCGTCGAGCACCGCCGGCGCGACCTCGAACAGCGCGCCGGCGGCATGCACCAGCAGCGGGCGCATGCGCTTGCCGCCGAGCAGCACCGCATGGCGCATCGCCTGGTGCAGGCGCTGCGGCGCGGTGTCGGAGGCGGGCAGTGCGTGGGTGAGCGCGCGGTCGGCGCGCTCGCGCCATTGACTCAGCCGGTCGTCCAGCCCGGCCGCCTCACGCATCGACTTCGCTGCCCGGCGGGCCGGCATTGCCGAACGGCTCGGCGCTGGCCGGTTCCTGCGGGTCGGTGAGCAGGCGCACGCGCAGTTCGGCCTGTTCCAGCGCGGACTGGCAGCGGCGGTACAGACCCACGCCGCGCTCATAGGCGGCGAGCGAATCTTCCAGGCTCATCTCGCCGTGTTCCATCTTCTCGACCAGTTGCTCCAGGGCATCGAGCGACTGTTCGAAATCGGCGACCGGCGAGGCTTCGGTGGGGGTTTTACGAGGCATGGGGGAAGTGTGCGGCGGGGGCGGGGCGGGGTCAATGCGGCGGGGGCGCGCAGGGGTGGAAGGGCTTGGGTTGGTGTGTTTTCTCTTTGGGAGGCTTGGGTTGTTTGAAGTCGCCGTTGCCGCGCAGGCGGGTTCTGCTTTGGTTCTGCGGAGTAGGGTATCTAAGAGACTTCAGCGTCATCCCACGAGAACGTCATTCCCGCGAACGCGGGAATCCAGAGACTTCAAGCGTTCTCGCACGAAAGGCCCTGGATTCCCGCCTTCGCGGGAATGACGATCTGGGGGGATGACGTCGAAATGAGACGACTGCGACGTCCGCGGGAACAAATAAGCGCGATTCGCGCAGGAGGGAAAAAAACAAAAAAAAAAAAAAAAAAAAAAAAAAAAAAAAAAAAAAAAAAAAAAAAAAAATAAAAAAAAAAAAAAAAAAAAAAAAAAAAAAACAAAAAAAAAAATAAAAAAAAAAAAAAAAAAAAAGAAAAAAAAAAAAAAAAAAAAAAAAAAAAAAAAAAAAAAAAAAAAAAAAAAAAAAAAAAAAAAAAAAAAAAAAAAAAACAAAAAAAAAAAATAAAAAAAAAAAAAAAAAAAAAAAAAAAAAAAAAAAAAAAAAAAAAAAAAAAAAAAAAAAAAAAAAAAAAAATAAAAAAAAAAAAAAAAAAAAAAAACAATAAAAAAAAAAAAAAAAAAAAAACAAAAAAAAAAAAAAAAAAAAAAAAAAAAAAAAAAAAAAAAAAACAAAAAAAAAAATAAAAAAACAAATAAGCGCGATTCGCGCAGGAACAACGGATCGCTATGCGCGCAGGGAATTGCAGAGCGCGCTACGTGCAGAAACAACGGACGCCGATGCGTGTATTGAGCCAAGAACGTAGCGGGCAATCCTGCTCGCCACTGAAAATTCAACCCTCCACCAACGTCAACCGCCCCCCACGCCCCCGCAGCCACGCATCCATCCGCGCCGACACCGCCACATCGCCCACCGCCAGCACTTCGCCCTGCGCCGAGCTGAGCAACGGCAACCGGCGCCGCTCCCACGGCGGCACGCCCAGGTCCTGCAGCACCTTGCGCAGCATGTGGCCGTGCGCGCGGCCGGGCAGCACGATGCGTTCGCCGCCGCGCCGCGCATGCACCACGCCGGGCGCATCGAAGGCGTCGGCGCCTTCGAGCCGCCACTCGCCGCCGTCGGGCAGGGCCAGCGGCGTGCGTCCGTCCCAGGGCGCCTGCCACTCCATCGCCAGCGCCGGTCGCTGCATCTGTGCGTGCAGCAAGTCGCGCCAGGCGTGCACCACCGCGCCCTGCCAGGCGAATTCGGCTTCGGCGTCGGCGCGCGCGTCGAGCAATTGCGATTCGATCTGGATCACGCCCTGGGTCGGCAGCGCAGGCAAGCCCAGGCCGGCGATCCAGCGCCGCAGCACCCGTGCGCGCCGCGCGACCGGCAGGCTGCGCAAGGCTGCGCGCGACAGCGCCTGCGGATCGAGACTGCGCACGCCGGCCAGGGCCAGCGCATCTTCCTCGTCGAGCAGGCGTTCGGACTCGCCGGCCAAGCGCGCCGACAGGGCGAAACTCGCATCCGCCTGCGGCCAGCGCTCGCGCAACAAGGGCATGACCCGGTTGCGCAGGAAATTGCGGTCGTAGCGATCGTCGTCGTTGCTGGGATCGTCGATCCAGCGCAGGCCGTGGCGGTGCGCATAGGCGAGCAATGCGCTGCGCGGCACCGACAACAGCGGCCGCCACAGCCGGCCTTCGCCGCAGGCGCGCCACGGCGTCATCGACGCCAGCCCGGTCGAACCCGAGCCGCGCAGCAGCCGCAGCAGCAGGGTTTCGGCCTGATCGTCGCGGTGATGGGCCAGGATCAGGGTTTCGCCGGCGCCCAGGCCGGCCTCGAACGCGGCATGACGCGCGCGCCGCGCCGCCGCTTCCGGGCCGTCGCCCGCGTCGCGCGCAACCGACACCCGCGAAACGGTCAATTCCAGGTCACTCAGGCGGCACAAATCCTGGCAATGCCGCGCCCAGTCGTCGGCCTGCGCATGCAAGCCATGATGCACGTGCCACGCCCGCAGACCTTGCCGCCGCGCCTGCGGCAACGCCGCCAAGGCGTGCAGCAGCACGCTCGAATCCAGCCCGCCGCTGTAGCCCACGCACAACGGCGTGGCCGGCAGTTCGCGCAGCGCGGCGGCGATCGCATCGAAGTTTGATACCGACATGCCGGCATGGTGCCACGACCGCGGGACGCAGCAACCCATGGATGATGCTGCGCACGCGCTGGGCCGCCATTACCTTGACTTCTCCTTGGGTAATGCAGAGAACGCGTCGTGTCCCGGCTTTTCGCTCCGCTGTCGCAACGCTCCTTGACCTTGCGCAACCGCCTGGTGGTTTCGCCGATGTGCCAGTACTCGGCCGTGGATGGCGTGCCGAACAATTGGCACCTGGTTCACCTGGGCAGCCGCGCGGTCGGCGGCGCCGGCCTGGTCATGACCGAGGCCTGCGCGGTCTCGCCGCAGGCGCGTATTTCCCCGGCCGACACCGGCCTGTGGAATGCCGCGCAGGCCGAGGCCTGGCATCGCATCAGTTGCTTCCTGCGCTCGCGCGAAGCCGCGGTCGGCGTGCAGCTGGCGCACGCCGGGCGCAAGGCCAGCGTCGCGGCGCCGTGGCTCGGCGGCAAGGGCGTGGCCGCGCAGGACGGGGGCTGGACCCCGGTGGCGCCGTCGGCGCTCGCGTTCGGCGAGGATTCGCCGCAGCCGCGCGCGCTGGAGCCGATCGACATCCGCAACGTGATCGACGATTTCGCCGCGGCCGCGCAGCGCGCGCTCGACGCGTGTTTCCAGCTGGTCGAGATCCACGCCGCGCACGGTTATCTGCTGCATCAGTTCCTGTCGCCGTTGTCGAACCAACGCGAGGACCGTTACGGCGGCAGCTTCGAAAACCGCACCCGTCTGCTGCGCGAGGTGCTGGTCGCGGTGCGCGAGGTGTGGCCCGAACGCCTGCCGTTGTGGCTGCGCATTTCCGCGACCGACTGGGCCGACGGCGGCTGGGATATCGAACAGAGCGTCGAGCTGGCGCGAATCGTCAAGGACCTCGGCGTCGACCTGATCGACGTGTCCAGCGGCGGCCTGGTGCCGCATGTGCGCATTCCGGTCGAGCCGGGGTATCAGGTGCCGTTCTCGGCGCGCATCCGTCGCGAGGCCGGCATCGCCACCGGCGCGGTAGGCTTGATCACCCGCGCCGCGCAGGCCGAGAAGATCGTCGCCGACGAAGAGGCCGACGTGGTGCTGCTCGCGCGCGAGCTGCTGCGCGATCCGTATTTCCCACTGCGCGCCGCGCACGAGTTGGGCGCGAACGTGCATGTGCCGGAGCAGTATCAGCGGGCGTGGTGAGCGTGCAGCTGAGATGCTCGCTCAGTACTTTCTTGTGCAGGCCAGCTGCTTCATTCGGGTCAGATCGGCGTCGGGATCGCGCAGGTTGACGGTGTAGTCGGTCTTGAGCATCAAGCGCACATAAGCCCGACGGAATTCGTCGGGCTTGCAGGCCGGGTCGTAGTACGAGGCGCTCATCGAAATCACGAGCAGCGCGGCGGTTTCCGATGGAGTCAGCCGCGCCGCGGGCCGATCGAAATAGAACTGCGCGGCGTGCTCCAGCCCTTTGGCTTGGAGGCCAAAACTTGCCGAGTCGAGAATCGAGTCGATGATGCGTTTGGCCGGCCATTCCTGGCTCAGGCGGCTGGCGATCGACATCTCCATGAACCGCCAACGATTCGAATGGCGCCTGAGCGCTTCTGCATTGCCAGCGCCGTCTTTGGCGATACGGCGTGGTTCGGCGGAGGCGATCAGCGAAAACGAAATATCGCTTGCGGCAACCCTCAGCACCCGGGCATCCGGCGGATCCATGCAGGCCGCATCGTGGCCGGTATCGGCGTCGCTCATCTTCCACACAAGCAAACACCGCAACCCGTGCCCGAGGCCCGCGAGCGGCATGCCGACGCTGCTCAATCGCCTGATCCGGATTTCGCCCTGGCCACCGTGCTGCGCCCATAGCAATGCACGCGCATGGTCTGGGTATTCCTGGCGCGGCGCCGGCAATGATTTGGGCAGGTCGTACGCGCCGTACCAATAAACGCCCTGAAGCAGCAGGAAGAACAGGGCGACGACGGTCGCCAGCACCGCGGCGATTCGCTTGAGCAGGACGTCCATGTCCGTGTTTGCCTAGAAGCTCAGGCGGCTTCGTACGCGCCGTAACCGCGCAACCGCTCATAACGCCGTTGCAGCAGTTCGTTGACCGGCACGTTCTCCAGCGCGTCGATCTCGTTGAGCAACACCGCCTTCAAGCGCGTGGCCATCTGCTTCGGGTTGCGATGCGCGCCGCCGATCGGTTCGCGCACGATCTTGTCGATCAGGCCCAGCTCGTGCAGGCGCTTGGCGGTCAGGCCGAGCTGTTCGGCCGCGTCCTTGGCCTTCTCGGCGGTCTTCCACAGGATCGAGGCGCAGCCTTCGGGCGTGATCACCGAGTAGGTGCTGTACTCGAGCATCAAGGTGCGATCGCCGACGCCGATCGCCAGCGCGCCGCCGGAACCGCCTTCGCCGATCACGGTGCAGATCACCGGGATCTTCAGCTCGGCCATTTCCAGCAGGTTGCGCGCGATCGCCTCGGACTGGCCGCGTTCCTCGGCGTCGATGCCGGGCCAAGCGCCGGCGGTGTCGATGAAGGTGATCAGCGGCAGGCCGAAGCGCTCGGCCAGCTTCATCAGGCGCAGCGCCTTGCGGTAGCCCTCCGGACGCGGCATGCCGAAGTTGCGCTTGATCTTGCTCTTGGTGTCGCGGCCCTTCTGGTGGCCGACGATGACCACGCTGCGACCGGCGATGCGGCCCAGGCCGCCGACGATGGCTTTGTCGTCGGCGAAGGCGCGGTCGCCGGCCAGTTCCTGGAACTCGTCGCACATCACCCGGATGTAATCGAGGGTGTAGGGACGGGCCGGATGGCGCGCCAACTGCGAAATCTGCCAGGACGAGAGGTCACGGAAAATCTGCGCGGTGCGCAGGCGCAGCTTGTCCTGCAGGGCGTGGATTTCGGCGTCGATGTCGACGGCCGGGCCGCTGCTGGCGTGGCGCAGCTCCTGGATCTTGGCTTCCAGGTCGGCGATGGGCTGCTCGAAGTCGAGGTAATTCGGATTCATTCGGGGGCCGTGGGCCTTGGTCAACGGACAGTCTAGCCCAGAGGGGTGGACCGTACCGAGGGGGATGGCAGAGTCTGGAAGAGAAGCGGATCAAGCTGCTTCTCCCGCTGGTGGGAGAAGGACGGTTTCGATGGGAGGCGCTTCGATCGGGTTGGGGAGGATCAGCTCCTTCTCCCGCTTGCGGGAGAAGGTTGGGATGAGGGCGCTTTGGCTTGCTCGCGGCTGGAGTCTGTCGCACCGGGCTGGCCCTCACCCCGGCCCTCTCCCGCAAGCGGGAGAGGGAGGTGCAAGCCGCGATCTCAATTCGCCCAGGGCTTGCCCAAGGTCAACCGCACCGCCTTCACCCCAGGCTGCGACCGCAGCAGTCCGACCAGGTCCGCGTCCACACGCACCGACTGCGGGCCGTTGAGGTCGAGCATGCCGGCCGCGCCCTGGCGCAGCAGGTCCAGGCGGATCGGGGTCGGGCCGGGGCGCTGTTTGGCCAGCAGCGCGTCCACGCGTTGCCAGGTGCCCGGCACGCGCAGGTCCAGGCGCAGGGCCAGGCGTTGCGCGTGCTTGGCGCAGATCTGCGCGTAGTCCCAGCAGCGCGCCGCGCGCAGGGCGAAGCCGCCGCTGAAGGCGTCCTCGCGCAGGCCGCCCTGGATCACCAACAGGCGGTCGCGCGCCAGCATCGAGGCGAATTCGCTGTAGGTCTCGGAGAAGAACGCGCACTCCAGGCGGCCGCGGCCGTCCTCGATCTGCACGAACATCTGGCTGTCGCCCTTCTTGCGCAGGCCGACGACCTGGCCGGCGACGATCATGTCGAGTTCCGGACGCCAGCCGCTGCGCGCGCTTTCCGGACGCTTTTCCCAGATCGTTTCGAGTTCGCCCAGGTCCATGCCGACCAGCCCGCGCAATTCGTCGCGATACGGATCGAAGGGATGGCCGCTGAGGTAGTGGCCCAGGGTCTCGCGCTCGCCGTGCAGGATCTGGCTCAGCGGCCATTCGTTGGCTTGCGGCAGGTCCAGGTGCAGCGCCGGCGCGGCGGTTTCGAAACCGCCGAACAGCGAGACCTGGCCGGCGGCGCGTTCCTTGGCCAACTGGTCGGTGACCTTGAGCACTTCGGGCAACTGCAGCATCAGGCTGGCGCGGTTCGGCCCCAGGCCGTCGAGCGCGCCTGCGTGAGTCAACGCTTCCATCGCCCGGCGATTGAGCTTGCCGGTGTCCACGCGCTTGCAGAAATCCAGCAAGTCCACGAACGGACCGGCGCGGCGCGCATCGACGATCGCCTCGCACACGCCGCGGCCGACGCCCTTCACCGCGCCGATGCCGTAACGGATGGTGGTGGCGTCGATCGCCTCGAACATGTAGTCCGATTCGTTGACGTGCGGCGGCAGGACCGTGAGGCCCATGACCCGCGCTTCGTCGAGGAAGTTGACCACCTTGTCGGTGTTGTCCATGTCCGACGAACACGTCGCGGACATGAATTCGGCGGGATAGTGACGCTTCAGCCAGCCCGTTTGGTACGCGACCAGCGCATACGCGGCCGAGTGCGACTTGTTGAAGCCGTACTCGGCGAACTTCTCCATCAAGTCGAAGATCGGGCTGGCCTGCTTGGCCGGGATGTTGCGCTCGGCGCAGCCGGCCTCGAACTTGGCGCGCTCCTTCGCCATTTCTTCGGGCTTCTTCTTGCCCATCGCGCGGCGCAGCATGTCCGCGCCGCCGAGCGAATAGCCGGCCAGGACCTGGGCGATCTGCATCACCTGTTCCTGGTACACGATCACGCCGTAGGTCGGCCCCAGCACCGGCTCGAGCGAGTCGTGCGGATAGGTGACCTCGGCATTGCCGTGCTTGCGGTCGACCCAGTCCTTGTCCATCCCCGAGCCCAGCGGGCCGGGACGGAACAACGCGGCCAGCGCGATGATGTCTTCGAAGGTGTCGGGCTTGGCGCGCTTGAGCAGCTCGCGCATGCCGCGCGATTCGAACTGGAACACCGCGACCGTGTCGCCGCGCGCGAACAGTTCGTAGGTGGGCTTGTCGGTCAGCTCCAGCGCGGTGATGTCGAGCGGTTCGTGCCCTTCCTTGGCGCGGCGCTTGTTGATCGCGCGCACGGCCCAATCGATGATCGTGAGCGTGCGCAGGCCGAGGAAGTCGAACTTGACCAGGCCGACGGCTTCGACGTCGTCCTTGTCGAATTGCGTGACGGGACTTTTGCCGCGGCCTTCGCCGTCGTGTTCGGCGAACAGCGGGCAGAAGTCCGACAGCGGGCTCGGCGCGATCACCACGCCGCCGGCGTGCTTGCCGGCGTTGCGGGTCAGGTCTTCGAGTTCGCGCGCCAGATCGAGCAGGTCGCGCACATCGTCTTCGCTGCGATAGCGCGCGATCAGTTCGCTGGACGCGAGTTCCGGGTTCTTGGTCGCCGCCTCGGATTCGCCGAGCGCGTCGTCGAGCGAGATGCCCAGGGTCAGCGGGATCAGCTTGGCGATGCCGTCGACGAAACCGTAGGGATGGCCGAGCACGCGGCCGGCGTCGCGCACCACCGCCTTGGCCGCCATGGTGCCGTAGGTGATGATCTGCGAGACGCGGTCGCGGCCGTACTTGCGCGCGACGTAGTCGATGACTTCGTCGCGGCGGTCCATGCAGAAGTCGATGTCGAAGTCGGGCATCGACACGCGTTCGGGATTGAGGAATCGCTCGAACAGCAGGTCGTACGGCAACGGGTCCAGATCGGTGATGCCCAGCGCCCAGGCCACCAGCGAACCGGCGCCCGAACCGCGGCCCGGGCCGACCGGGATCTCGTGATCCTTGGCCCAGTTGATGAAGTCCGCGACGATCAGGAAGTAACCGGGGAACCCCATCTTGATGATGACGTCGAGTTCGGTTTCCAGGCGCTCGTCGTAGATCTGCCGGGTCTTGCCCGGCGCGATCGGATTTTTTTCCAGCCGCTTGATCAGGCCCTCGCGCGATTGCGCGCGCAGCCACGACTCGATGGTGTGATCGTCGGGCACCGGGAAATCCGGCAGCGCGTATTCGCCGAGTTTGAGCTCGACGTTGCAGCGCGTCGCCAGCGCCAGCGCGTTGTCGATCGCGTCGGGCACGTCGGCGAACAGCTCGCGCATTTCCTCGCTGGACTTGAGGTATTGCTCGGCGCTGTAGTCGCGCGGGCGCTTGGGATCGTCGAGCACGCGGCCCGAAGCGATGCACACGCGCGCCTCGTGCGCCTCGAAGCCTTCGGCGTCGAGGAAGCGCGCGTCGTTGCTGGCGATCAGCGGCAGGCCGCGCTTGCCGGCGGCCTGGATGGCGAAGGCGTTGAACAGTTCCTCGCCGTCGCGCTGGGTGCGGGTGATTTCCAGATGCAGGCGGTCGCCGAACACGCCCTGCCAGTCGACCAGCCAGGCGTGGGCGAGTTCGTGGCGGTTGGTCGCGGCCAGGCGTCCGCCGAGGCTGTGGCGGCCCGCCAGGCAGAACAGGCCGGCGTTGTCCTCGCGCAGCCATTCCGGCCGCAGCACCACGCCTTCGGTGCGGTGGCCTTCCATCCAGGCGCGGCTGAGCAGGCGCGACAGGGTCAGGTAGCCGCCGCGATCGCGGCACAGCAGGGTCAGGCGCGAGGCGGCTTCGTTGCCGTCGGCCAGATGCACGTCGGCGCCGATGATCGGCTTGATCCCGGCGCCTTCGCAGGTCTTGTAGAACTTGACCGCGGCGAACAGGTTGTCGAAGTCGGTCAGCGCGACGGCCGGCTGGCCGAGCGCGACGCAGCGTTTGACCAGATCGCCGATGCGGATCGTCGAGTCGGCCAGCGAGTACTCGCTGTGCAGGTGGAGATGAACGAATGGAGCGGACATGCGTACCGGTTCTGCGGCCGTGCCGGAGGAGACTCAAGCCGTGATCGGCAAGCGGCGTGCGAGCCGGCTTGCAGGGTATCAGCCCGGCGGCCCGGGACAAGCCTTGACAGGTCGGGATTGGCGCCGCGGCGGCGATTCGGGCTCGTGGCGAAAAGCCCGGGGTCGCGTGATTGCGCGGATCTCGGGTTGAGCAGGCGCCGCTGCGGCGGCGCGCTGATCGGTAGCGAATCAATTCTCCTGCGTGATTGCGACTGCACGCCGATCCGCTGCGAATGTGTTCCCCGCTGCGAATCTGTTCCCGCTGCGAATCTGTTCCCCCCTTTGAAAAAGGGGGGCTAGGGGGGATTTGCTTTTGCTCGCACTGCGAAGAGCCAAAGCAAAAGCCAATCCCCCGCGCTGCAACGACGGTTCAGGCATCGGGCTTGCGCCGGGCGCTGGCCCCTTTGTCAAAGGGGGCGAGTTGACGCGCCTGTGTTCCCCCCTTTGAAAAAGGGGGGCTAGGGGGGATTTGCTTTTTACTCGCGCTGCGAAGAGCTAAAGCAAAAGCAAATCCCCCGCGCTGCAACGACGGTTCAGGCATCGGGCTTGCGCCGGGCGCTGGCCCCCTTTGTCAAAGGGGGCGAATTGATGCGCCTGTGTTCCCCCCTTTGAAAAAGGGGGGCTAGGGGGGGATTTGCTTTTGCTCGCGCTGCGAAGAGCCAAAGCAAAAGCCAATCCCCCGCGCCGCAACGACGGTTCAGACATCGGGCTTGCGCCGGGCGCTGGCCCCCTTTGTCAAAGGGGGCGAGTTGATGCGGTTTCGAGCGGGCGAGGTTGCGAACGCGAGCGCGATGGATCGACGCTGGCGTTCGATCTGCGTTCGATCCGCTTTGCGAGGACCAACGCAATTCGTCTTGCGCATCACGCCACCCGAAACACCGGCTCCGGCGTGCGCCCATTGACGTAATGGCTGTCGCTGACCCGCGCCTGATGTTGCAGCAAGGCCAGTTCGGCCAAGCGATCGCGCACCCACGCCGCGCGCTGCTGCGCCGCATCGCCGGCGGGATGTTCGATCCGCCGGTACGCGCAGAAATCGCGGAAATCCTCGGCTTCGGCGGCGAACGCCGGCCAGGCCAGTTCGATCAGCAGCACGTCGTCGAGCAGGCCGAGCAAGGGCACGCGGTCGGGAATCAGGTCCTCGCCGTCGTCGACGTAGGCGAACAGCTGATCCAGGCGCCGGCGCAGGGCCGGATCGCAGTCCCAGGCTTCGTCGGCGGCCATCGCGCGCAGGTCCTGCAGGCATTGCAGGCGTTCATCGATCACCCGCCGCGCTTCGCTCGCGGGCAACGCGGCGAGCCAGCCGGCCAGGCGTTGCAGGCGCGAGGCGTCGACGCGCGCGGCATCGGGGTTGAGTTCGTGGACCAGGGCGTCGAACGCGGCGATCGCCGCCGGGGTGATCGCCATCGCCGGCTCGTACGGCTGCACGTAGCGCGGCAGCGCGCTGTCGCGTTCGAACGGCAGCGGTTCGGGCGTCGGGGTGGGATGAGGCATGCGCATGGAACACCTCGCGTCCGGCCGATGGATGGCGGCGGTACGTGTCGCGGGCCGGGAGGGCGACGCGGACCGGTACGGAGTCACGCTGCGACTGTGGGCTTGCGCAAGTGTGAGCGCGAGCGCTTGAAGTCGCTGTGACCCATGGCACGGGTCGCGCGTTCAGCCGACCAAGGGTCGCGGCGAATGGAACTCGCCGGTGGCATGCACCGCGTAACCGACGCTTGGAACATCGGCCGCGCGGCCGCGGCCAGCGCTCAGGACATCGGCCGCGCAGGCCGCGGTCTGATCCTCAAAACAGCGGCAGATTCTCCAGCGCGACCCGCACCGGGGTGAAGCTGCGCCGGTGATGCACGCAGGGGCCGTGCTGGCTCAGCGCGGCCAGGTGGGCGGCGGTCGGGTAGCCCTTGTGCTGGTCGAAGCCGTAATGCGGGAAGCGTTCGTGCAGGCTGCACATGGCGCGGTCGCGCGCGACCTTGGCCAGGATCGAGGCGGCCATGATCGACGGCTCCAGCGCGTCGCCGCCGACCAGCGCTTCGCCGCGGCAGGGCAGGCCCTTGGGCAGGTGGTTGCCGTCGATCCGGACCAGGTCGGCCTGCGGCGCCAGCGCCACCACCGCGCGGCACATGCCGAGCATGGTCGCCTGGAAGATGTTGACCCGGTCGATCTCCTCGACCTCGACGAATTCGATCCGCCAGGCCAGCGCGCGTTCAAGGATCAGCGGATACAGCGCCTCGCGCCGGGCGTGGCTGAGTTTCTTGGAATCGTCCAGGCCGTCGATCTTGCGGCGCGGGTTCAAGATCACCGCGGCGACCGAAACCGGGCCGGCCAACGGGCCGCGTCCGGCTTCGTCGACGCCGGCGATCAGGCGCGGCCTGGCGCGCGCTGGGCGTGCCGCGGCGTCGGCCGGGCGCTGCGGCTCGGCGGGCGGTGCATCCGGCGGTGAAAACAGGCTGTCCACGGTCTGATCGGGCTCAAGGCGACGGCGAAGCGACAGCCGCATTCTCGCCGATCAGCTCGATGATGGCGTCGGCCGCGCGCGCCGAGGCGTCGCGCTTGAGTTCCAGGTGGATGCGCTGGAATTTGGGCAGCAGCGCCGCGCTCGCGGCCGGGTCGCGCAGCCAGCGCAGGCAGGCGCCGGCGAGGTTTTCCGGGGTGCAGTCGTGCTGCATCAGTTCGGGCACCAGCACCTCGCCGGCCAGCACGTTGGGCAGCGCGTAGTGATCGACCTTGAGCATGCCCATGCGCTTGGCCATGAAATAGGTCGCGCCCGACAATTTGTACGCCACCACCATCGGCCGCTTGGCCAGCATCGCTTCCAGGGTGGCGGTGCCCGAGGCGAGCAGGACCACGTCGCTGGCGACCATCACCGTGCGCGCGCCGCGATCGACGACGCGCAGCGCCCGGCGCAGGCGTTCGCCGTCGGGATGGGCGGCGAGGATGCGTTCGAACGCCGCGCGCGAGGCCGCGTTGGCCATCGGCGCGACCACGCCCAGGCGCGGCTGCGCCGCGACCATCAGCGCGGCGGCGGCGATGAAGTCGCCGGCCAGGCGCTCGATTTCGCCGACTCGCGACCCCGGCAGCATCGCCAGCACCGGCGCTTCGTCGTCCAGGCCGAGGTTCATGCGTGCATCGTCGCGATCGGGATGGATCGGCATCGCGTCGGCGAGCGGATGGCCGATGAAACGCGCGTCGACGTTGTGCCTGGCGTAGATCGGCGGCTCCATCGGGAACAAACACAGCACCCGGTCGGCGCTCAGGCCGATCTTCTGCGCGCGTTTCTCGCGCCAGGCCCACACCGACGGGCTGACGTAATGCACGGTGCGCACGCCGCGCTGCTTGAGCCAGCGCTCGACGCCGAGATTGAAGTCGGGCGCGTCGATGCCGATGAAGGCGTCGGGCTTCCAGTCGAGCACGCGCTGGCGCACGTCGCGGCGCAGACGCAGCAGGCGCGGCAGGTGCTTGAGCACTTCGGCCAGGCCCATCACCGCCAGTTCGCCGGCGTCGAACCAGGTGTCCATGCCGGCCGCGCGCATCTGCTCGCCGCCGATGCCGACGAATTCCGCGCCCGGGTAGCGGCGCTTGAGTTCCTCGATCAGGCCGGCGCCGAGCAGGTCGCCGGAGGCTTCGCCGGCGATCAGGGCGAAGCGCGGCGGCGGAGGGGGCGCGGCCGGGAAGATGTCGTCGATCGGATTGGTCGGGGTCATGGGGCTCGTCATGGGGCGTAGTGACGTTCCAGTTCGGTTTGATACTGCGCGCGATCGAATACGAATCGCAGCGGCGCGCCTGGGGGGAAGGCGCCTTGTGCCGGATTTTCGCCCGGATGAGGGGCGAGCATGGGGCCTGCCTCGTCCTCGAAGGTGATTTGCTGCCACACGACGTGATCGCCGTCGAATTCCAGCACGCAGGAAATCACGCCGCAGTAGTCGCTGCCGCAGTGGCAACGGTAGAGCACGTGGCGGCCGCTGCCGTTCTGGTTGCACGAGGGTTCGCGGCCGAGAAACAGCGCCAGGCCGCGCGCGCGCAGCGCTGGCGACTGGGCCGGATCGAGATCGCTGCCGTAGTTGCCCAGGTCGCGTTTGATCCCGAGCCAGTGCGCGAGCGGACGATCGTCGATGAAGATCTCGGTCACGTCCCAGCGATGCGGGACCTTGTCGATCAGGTCCTCGGCGACGGATTGCCCGATGCGCAGCCGATGGACCGTCGTCATCGCAGCGTGCTCAGCGCAGCAGCGGCCGCTCGCCGTTGCCGATGAAGTCCAGCAACGCGCGCACGTCCGGGCTGTCGGCGGCCAGCTCTTCGAGCTTGACGCGCGCTTCGTCGAGCGGCGCGCCGGACACGTACAAGGTGCGGTACGCGCGCTTGATCGCGCTGATGCGATCGGCGTCGAAACCGCGGCGCTTGAGCCCTTCGCTGTTGATCCCGCGCGGGCGGCCGTAGCCGTCCTGAGCGACCATCACGAACGGCGGCACGTCGCCGTTGACCAGCGCGCCCATGCCGATGAAGGCGTGCGCGCCGATCCGGCAGAACTGATGGATGCCGGAGAAGCCGCTCATGATCACCTGGTCCTCGACCACGACGTGGCCGGCCAGGGTCGAGTTGTTGGAGAACACGCAGCCGTTGCCGACCTGGCAGTCGTGGGCGACGTGCGTATAGGCCAGCAGCCAGTTGCCGTTGCCGATGCGGGTGACGCCGCCGCCGTTGCCGGTGCCGCGGTTGACGGTGACGAACTCGCGGAACACGTTGTCGTCGCCGATGTGCAGCGCGGTGCGTTCGCCGGCGAACTTCTTGTCCTGCGGGTCGCCGCCGATCGCGCACTGGGCGTAGAAGCGGTTGTTGCGGCCGATCGTGGTCGGGCCGTGGACCACGCAATGCGGACCGAACACGGTGCCGTCGCCGACTTCGACCTCGCTGCCGATGTAGACGAACGCGCCCACCACGACGCCGTCGCCGAGGACGGCGCCGGGTTCGACGAAGGCGGTGGGATGGACGCTCGCGTTCGTGTTCATCGAGTGGGCGCTCATCGAATCAGTCCTTGGCCTCGGCGCACATGATGTCGGCGCAGGCGGCGACCTGGCCGTCGACGCGGGCCACGCCGGTGAACATCGCCATGTTGCGGATCATGCGCTTGAGCGTGACCTCCAGCTCCAGCCGGTCGCCCGGCACGACCATGCGCGAGAACCGCGCGCCGTCGATCTTGACCAGGTAGAACGAGCGCCCGGCGGCGACGCCGCCGTGCGAGATCTGGGTCAGCAGGCCGCCGGCCTGGGCCAGCGCCTCGACCACCAGCACGCCGGGCATGACCGGGTTGCCGGGGAAATGGCCGTTGAAGAAGGGCTCGTTGCAGCTCACGTTCTTGTAGGCGAGCACGCGCTTGTGCGGCTCGAGTTCGACCACCCGGTCGATCAGCAGGAACGGATAGCGGTGCGGCAGCAGCTTCTGGATCGCCGGCACGTCGAGCGGGAGTTGCAGGGTCTGGCTCATCTTCAATTCGTCCTATGTCGCATCTGTTGCAGCACCGCGCCGTGCATCCCTTCCCGCGTCGGTGTGCGGCCCCATCGTTGGTTGCGCGCGCCGGGTCGAAGCGTGCGTGTGCCTATTGTCCCGCAGATTCCCCGGCGGGTGGGGCGGCACCGTATGGAGACGCTGTCCCTCGGCTACCCGTCGGCCAGCCCCCTAGCCGGCGTCGCCGTCCTCGCGCGTGCGCGCAGTGCGCCGCGCGATCGCGTCGAGCTGTTTGAACCGCGCGGCGTTCTTGCGCCAGCTGCGGTTGTCCATCAGCGGCGTGCCCGAGGAATATTCGCCAGGCTCGCGGATCGAGCTGGTGACCAGGCTCATCGCGGTGATGGTGACCTTGTCGCAGACTTCCAGGTGGCCCAGCACTCCGGCGCCGCCGCCGATCAGGCAGTAGCGGCCGATCCGGGCGCTGCCCGCGGCCGCCGAGCAGCCGGCCATGGCGCTGTGGGCGCCGATGTGGACGTTGTGGCCGATCTGGATCTGGTTGTCGAGGCGTACGTCTTCCTCGAGCACGGTGTCCTCGATCGCGCCGCGGTCGATGGTGGTGTTGGCGCCGATCTCGCAATCGTCGCCGATCACTACGCCGCCGAGCTGCGGCACCTTGAGCCAGCGGCCGGCTTCCATCGCCAGGCCGAAGCCGTCGGCGCCGAGCACCGCGCCGGGATGGATCAGCACGCGCTGGCCCAGCCGCACCCGGGTCACCAGGGTCACCCGCGCGATCAGCTCGCTGCCGGCGCCGACCACGCAGTCCTCGCCGATCACGCAGCCCGGGCCGATCATCGCGCCGGCCTCGACCCGGCTGCGCGCGCCGACGCTGACGAACGGGCCGATGTGGGCGTCGGGCGAAACCTGGGCGCTGGGATCGATCGCGGCGGAGGCGTGGATGCCGGGCTCGCGCACCGGCCTGGGGTCGAACAGCGCCGAGATCTTGGCGAAGGCGGAGTAGGGATCGCGCGCGATCAGCGCGGTGCCGGCGTGCTCGCGGGCGTCGTCCTCGCGCATGACCACGATGCTCGCCTGACTGTCGGCGAGCTGCGCGCGGTATTTGGGATTGGCCAGGAACGCGAGCTGGCCGGGGCCGGCCTTGGCCAGCGTGCCCACGCCGCTCACCCGCGCGTCGGCGTTGCCGTGCAGGCCGAGCGCATAGCGCTCGGCCAATTCCTGAGCTGAGTAACTGAGTTCGTCCACGTCGCCTTGCGGTCCGCAGACCGCGCTCAGAACGTACCGCCGAAGGTGAACTGCAGGCGCTCGAGTTCGTCGCCGCGGTCGAGCTTGGTGGCGCCGTCGGCGCTGTAGATCGGACCCTGCTTCTTGAACGGGAACGCGTAGCTGATCGAGATCGGGCCCATCGGCGAACGCCACATCAGCGCGATACCGGCCGAGGCGCGCAGTTCGCCGGCGTCGAAGGCGTCGTAGTCCTTGTAGACGTTGCCGAAGTCGAGGAACGCGGACACGCGCGCGGCCGGCGTATCGAGCAGGGTCGGGAAGTACATTTCCAGCGAGCCGGTGGTCTTGAACGCGCCGCCCAGCGGCTGGGCGAAGGTGCTGGTCGCGGTCGCGGCCTGGCGCGGACCCAGGGTGTTGTCGGTGAAGCCGCGCACCGAACGCACGCCGCCGGCGTAGAAGTTCTCGAAGAACGGCAGGCCGCTGGCGGTGATGACCTTCGGCGGCAACGGGCCGTTGGGGCCGTCGCGATCGATCACGCGGCTGACGTCCTTGCCGTAGCTGTCGCCGTAACCGAGTTCGGCGCGGGTGTTGAGCACCAGGTGGCGCGACAGCGGCCAGAACTTGGAGAAGTTGTAGTTGATCTTGTAGTACTCGACCGTCGAGCCGGGCAGGGTCGCTTCCAGCCAGATGCGCTGCTGGGTGCCGGCGGTCGGGGTCAGCGCGTGGTTGAGGCTGTTGCGGCCCCAGCCGATCTGCGCGCGCCAGGCGTGGAAGGTGCGCTGGCCGAGCGCATCGAGGTAATCGATGATGCTTTCCGGCGCGGTGCCTTCGAAGGCGAGGATTTCGTTGCTGTCGATGCCGATCAGGCCGGTCACCGAGTCGGTCTCGGTCAGCGGAATGCCGAGCACGACCTGGCCGGTGCCGCTGGTGGTCGAGTACTGCGCGGTGTTGAAGTCGGAGTAATCCAGCTCGCGCCACGACAGGTTGTAGCCCAGCGACACGCCGTCGTCGGTGAAGTAGGGATTGGTGTAGGAGAAGTCGTAGCGCGACTGGTAGTAGCTGCGCTGCGCCTGCACCGACACGCGGTTGCCGCTGCCGAGGAAGTTGTTCTGCGACAGCTGCACCTGGGTGGTGAGCTTGCCGAGCTGCGAATAGCCCAGGCCGAACACGAAGCTGCCCGAGGTGGTTTCCTTCAGGTTGTAGACGATGTCGACCTGATCGTTGGTGCCCGGGACCGGCTTGCTCTCGACGTCGACCGTCTCGAAATAGCCCAGGCCCTGCAGGCGGATCTTGGAACGGTCGATCGCGGCCTGCGAGTACCAGGTGCCTTCGAACTGGCGCATTTCGCGGCGCAGCACTTCGTCGCCGGTGCGGGTGTTGCCCTTGAACACCACCCGGCGCACGTTGACGCGCGGACCGGGCACGACCTGCATGTTGATGCCGACGGTCTTGTTCTCGCGGTTCACGTCCGGGATCGGATTGACCTGCGCGAACGCGTAGCCGACGTTGCCGAGCGCGGCGGTGATCGATTCGGAACTGACCTCGAGCAGGCGGCGCGAGAAAATCTGTTCGGGCTTGACGATGACCAGCTTCTCGATCTGGTCCTTCGGCAGCACGGTGTCGCCGGTGACCTGCACGCTTGCGACCTTGTACTGCTCGCCCTCGGTGATGCCGGCGGACAGGAACATGTCCTGGCGGTCCGGGCTGATCGAGACCTGGGTGGAGTCGATGCTGAAATCGACGTAGCCGCGGTCGAGGTAATAGGAGTTGAGCTTTTCCAGGTCGCCGGAGAGCTTTTCGCGCGAGTACTGGTCGTCGCGGCGGTACCAGCTGAGCCAGTTGTGCTCGCGCGATTCCCAGCCGTTGACGATGTCCTTCTGTTCGAACTTGTCGTTGCCGATCAGGTTGATGTGGCGGATCTTGGCCGCCTTGCCTTCCTTGACGTTGATCGTGATGTCGACGCGGTTGCGGTCGAGGCGGTTCACCGACGGGGTGATCTCGACGTTGTACTTGCCGCGGTTGTTGTACTGGCGCGCCAGGTCCTGGGTGACCTTGTCGAGCGCGAGGCGGTCGAAGGTGTCGCCTTCGGCCAGGCCGATTTCCTTCAGGCCCTTGAGCAGGTCCTCGGACTTGATGTCCTTGTTGCCGGTCAGGGTCAGCTTGTTGATCGCCGGACGCTCGGTGACGGTGACCACCAGGATGTTGCCCTGGCGATCGAGCTGCACGTCTTCGAAGAAGCCGGTCTTGTACAGCGCGCGGATGGCGTCGCCGGCCTTGGCCGTGTCCATGGTGTCGCCGCGCTCGACCGGCAGGTAGGTGAACACCGTGCCGGCGGAAATGCGTTGCAGGCCGTCGATGCGGATGTCGCTGACGGTGAACGAGCCCGGGCCGGGCGCGTTCGGCGCGCTGCCCCCGAGGGAGAACGGATCGGCCGACTGGGCCAACGCGGGAATCGCCGGGGCCGAGGTCATTGCCGTGGCAAGGGCGAGGGCGAGCAGGCGGCGATTAGGAATTCGCGTCATCATTACGTCCGTTGGGGGCTGGTCTGCCAGCGTGGATGCACGCGGGCATGGGGCGAAGCGGGCCGGTTAGGCGGGGTAGATTAAGGCAGGCGATGTAGCAAAGCGTTCGTTCGAGCGTCAGGCCGGCATCAGCGCACCAGGTTGTTCAAGATGTCGTTGTAGAACGCCAGGCCCATCAGGCTCGCGATCAACGCCAGGCCGACGAAATGTCCGGCCGCCATGACGCGTTCGCTGACCGGGCTGCCTTTGACCAGCTCGATAAGGTAATACAGCAGGTGTCCGCCGTCCAAGATCGGGATCGGCAGCAGGTTCAGGATTCCCAGGCTCAGCGACAGCATCGCCAGCAGCTGCAGGTACCAGGCCGGGCCGTTGTTGGCGTAGGCGTTGGCGGCGCGGCCGATGGTGACCGGGCCGGCGACGGTGTTCTGGATCGAGACCCGGCCGGTGAAGGCGCGGCCGATCATCGCGAACAGCTCGCGGGTCTGGTGGACGCTTTCGCGCAAGGCCGCCGGCACCGCGTCGATCGGGCCGTAGCGCAGGAGCGCGTCGCGCTTGGGCTCGCGGATCTGCGCCGGCAGCACGCCCAGGGCCCAGAACTCCTCGCCGTCCTCGCGCTTCATGCGTTTCGGGGCGATTTCCAGGGCCAGGCGGTCGCCGTTGCGGTCGACTTCGATCATCGCGTTGCCGCCGCGTTCGCCCAGCCGGACCACCGCCGGGGCGACGTCGTTCCAACTGGCGATCGGGTCGCCGTCGATCGCGGTGATGCGGTCGCCCTCGGCGAGCACGCGCCAGGCCGCGGCGCCGGGGGTGATCCGGCCGATCACCGCCGGAATCAGCTGGTGGCGGCCGCTCAGGCCCATGACTTCGACCGCGCGGCGCTCGTCGAACGAGGCCGGCAGCTTGGACAGGCGCAGGTGGCGGGTCAGCAGGCTGCCGTTTTCGCTGCGCACCTGCACCGCGACGTCGTCGCGGTCGAGCGCGTGTGGGATCAGCGCCATCTGCACCTCGCTCCAGGTCGGAGTGGCGCGCTCGCCGATCTGCAGCACGGTGTCGCCGCGGCGCAGGCCCGATTCGGCGGCGATGCCGCTGACGCTGCCGACCACCGGCGCGAAGTCGGGGCGGCCGATCACGAACATGCCCCACAGGAACAGCACGCACAGGATCAGGTTGGCGGCCGGGCCGGCGGCGGTGATGGCGATGCGCTGCCACACCGATTTGCGATTGAACGCCTGCGGCGCGAGCGCTTCGCCGACTTCGTACTCGCGCTCGTCGAGCATCTTGACGTAGCCGCCCAGCGGGATGCGGCCGATCGCGTATTCGGTGCCATCCTTGCCGGTGCGCATCCACAGCGGCTTGCCGAAGCCCACGGAGAACCGCAGCACCTTGACCCCGCAGCGACGCGCGACCCAGAAGTGGCCGAATTCATGCAAGGTGACCAGCACGCCGAGGCTGATGATCAGCCACCACAACGAGCCCAGGATTTCGCTCATGGCTGCCTCAGGCTCTTTGACCGATCGCCTGCTCGGCGTGGCGGCGGGCCAGGGCATCGGCCTCGCGCAGCGCCGCCAGCGAGCTGGCCGGGGTGGACGGGAGCGCGGCGAGGGTGTCCTCGACCAGCGCGGGTATCGCTAGGAAACCGATGCGCCGCTGAAGAAAGGCTGAAACGGCCACTTCGTTGGCGGCGTTGAGCACCGCCGGGGCGGTGCCGCCGGCGGCCAGGGCTTCGAAGGCCAGGCGCAGGCAGGGAAAGGCGTCGAGGTCGGGGCGTTCGAAATCGAGCCGGCCGTGGGCCAGCAGGTCGAGCCCGGCGACCCCCGATTCGATCCGCTGCGGCCAGCCGAAGCCTACCGCCAGCGCGGTGCGCATGTCGGGCAGGCCGAGCTGGGCGAGGGTCGAGCCGTCGACGAATTCGACCAGCGAATGGACCAGGCTTTGCGGGTGGACCAGCACTTCGATGCGATCGCCGCCGACCGCGAACAGGTGGTGCGCCTCGATGACTTCCAGGCCCTTGTTCATCAGCGTGGCCGAGTCGACCGAGATCTTCGGGCCCATCGACCACTTCGGGTGCGCGACCGCCTGCTCGGGCGTGACCTGGCCCAGGTCCGAACGTGTACGGCCGCGGAACGGCCCGCCCGACGCGGTCAGCAGGATCCGCTTCAGACCGGGCTGCGAGGCCGGGTGAGCGGGCTGTGCGCCGCCGGTTTGCGCGGCGCCGTGCGCGGTCACGCGCAGTTGCGCCGCCGGCAGGCATTGGAAGATGGCGTTGTGTTCGCTGTCGATCGGCACGATGCAGGCGCCCGATTCGTGCGCGGTCTGCATCAGCAACTCGCCGGCCAGGACCAGCGATTCCTTGTTGGCCAGCAACAGGCGCTTGCCGGCGCGCGCCGCGGCCAGGGTCGAAGACAGCCCGGCCGCGCCGACGATCGCCGCGACCACGGTGTCGCAGGCATCGGACGACACCAGTTCGACCAGGGCGTCGTCGCCGCAATGGGCCGCGGTGGACAGGCCGCGCTCGCGCAGGCCGTCGCGCAACGCCGCAAAGCCGGCCGGATCGGCGATCACGGCGTGGTCGGGACGATGGCGTTCGCACAGCGCCAGCAGCGCATCGACCTTGCCGCCGGCGGCGAGCACGGTGGCGCGCAGGGCGTCGCCGTGGCGGGCGATCACGTCCAGCGCCGAGGTGCCGATCGAACCGGTGGCGCCGAGGACGGCGACGTGGCGGGCGGGGGCGGTCATGCGCGGGCTCCGGGCATGTGTTCGCTCGGAGTGGTTGCTCCACGACGGTCGACAAGGCTCATCATCAAAACCCGAAAATCGCCTTGCCCAGCGCGAACACCGGCAACGCGGCGAGCACGCCGTCGATGCGATCCAGGATGCCGCCGTGTCCGGGAATCAGATGCCCGGAATCCTTCACCCCGACATGCCGCTTGAGCAGGCTCTCGAACAGGTCGCCGACCACCGAGAACAGCATCGCCACCAGCGATACCAGCGCCACCCACGGCAGCTGCGCGGTGGTCGCGCCGGCCAGCAACGAGAAACCCACGCCGGCCGCGACCCCGGCGATGGCGCCGCCGACCAGGCCTTCGACGGTCTTGTTGGGGCTCACCCGCGGCGCGAGCTTGAGCATGCCGAACTTGCGCCCGGCGAAATACGCGCCCGAATCGGCGGCCCACACCACCGCCAGCGCGGTCAGCAGCCACCAATGACCGACCGGCAGGCCGCCCAGGCCGATCGGGCCTTCGGCGTGGATCCAGGCCATCGCGCACCAGGCCGGAATCACGCTCAGCGCGGCCGCGGCGAGCTTGAACATGCGCGCATAGGTGCGGTGATCGCTGGCGAAGTCGAAGCGCTGCAGCCACAGCAGCGCCAGCAGCCACCACACCACGCCGACCAGCGAGGCGATCTTGAACAGCACCATCGACGGCGCCTGCGCCGCGCCCAGGCCGCTGGTACGCGAGGCCCACACGATCGCCACCATCAACGCCATATGCACGACCAGCAGCACGGTGCGCGACAGGGTGTCCTCGATCTCGGCCAGGTCGAACCATTCCCACAGCCCGATCAGGAACAGCACCGCGGTCAGCGCGATCACCCACGGCGTCGACAACAGCAGGATCGCCGCGATCGCGACAGGCGCCATGACCAGCGCGGCAAGCAGGCGGGTTCGGGTCATTCAACAGTCTCGTTGGGCTGGGCGAGAGCGATCTGCGCCCCGGTCAGGCCGAAGCGGCGTTCGCGGCTGGCGAAATCGTCCAGCGCGGTCTGCAGCAAGGTGGCGTCGAGTTCGGGCCACAGCGCTTCGGTGAACCACAGTTCGGTATAGGCCAGCTGCCACAGCAGGAAATTGCTGATCCGGGTGTCGCCGCCGGTACGAATGAACAGGTCCGGCGCCGGCAGGTCGGCCAGCGACATGCGCGAGGCCAGCAGGCGTTCGTCGATCGCTTCCACCGCCAAGGTGCCGGCGGCGACCTCCGAGGCCAGCGAACGCGCGGCCTGGGCGATGTCCCAGCGGCCGCCGTAACTGGCAGCGATGCTCAGGTGCAAGGTGGTGTTGTTGCGGGTCTGGCGCTCGGCCGCGGCCATGCGCTCGCGGATCTTGTCGGAAAAGCGTTCGCGTTCGCCGATGAAGCGCACCCGCACCCCGCGCCGGTCGAGTTCCTCGACCTCGCGTTCGAGCGCGTTGAGGAACAGCTTCATCAGCGCGCCGACCTCGTCCTCGGGCCGGCCCCAGTTTTCGCTGGAGAACGCGAACAGGGTCAGCGCCTGGACGCCGCGGGCGATGCAGAAATCGATGCAGACGTTGACCGCGCGCGCGCCGGCGCGGTGGCCGATGATGCGCGGCCGGCGCCGCCGTTCGGCCCAGCGGCCGTTGCCGTCCATGATGACGGCCAGGTGGCGCGGGATGCGTGCGGGCGCGGCGTGGGCGGGCTCGGAGGGCATGGCGCCGATGATGAAGACCTCAGGCTGCGGATGGAACGGCGGGATCGGCGGAGGGGGACGGGTGGAGCGACGCACTGGGCCGGGCTCGATCGAGGCGAGCCCAGTGCTGGACCCGCACGCCGCGCAGAAGTTCAGTGGTATGAACTCGGCGAGCGCCCGCGCGGGCCCGGCGGTTCACACCGCCATCAGTTCCTGTTCCTTGGCCTTGACCACGCCGTCGACGTCCTTGATCGAGCTGTCGGTGATCTTCTGGATATCGCCTTCGAAGCTGCGCAGCTCGTCTTCGGTGACCTTCTTGTCCTTGAGCAGTTCCTTCGCCTGATGGTTGGCATCGCGGCGGATGTTGCGGATCGCGACCTTGGCGTCCTCGCTCTGGGCGTGGACGACCTTGGTCAGTTCCTTGCGGCGTTCTTCGGTCAGCGCCGGCAGGTTGATGCGGATCACGGTGCCGGCGGTGTTCGGGGTCAGGCCTAGGTCGGAGGCGAGGATGGCCTTCTCGACCGCGCCGACGATCTGCTTTTCCCACGGGGTGATGGTCAGGGTGCGCGCATCGCTGACCTGCACGCTGGCGACCTGGCCCAGCGGCATTTCGGAGCCGTGGTAGTTCACTTTCAGATGGTCGACCAGCGCGGTGGATGCGCGCCCGGTGCGGATCTTGGTCAGATCGTGGCGAAAGGCTTCGACGCTCTTGGCCATGCGGTTCTGAGAGTCTTTCTTGATGTCGTTGAGCATCGCCGGCTCCGTTCCAGTAGCGGTAATCGCGGGATTATATGGGCTCGGGCGGGTTTTGCGGGCCACGGGGTCCCGGCGCGGACGCCCGCGGCGGCCCGGATCGGCGGAATTGGCGAGCGTTCGCGGTCGTTCGAGCGGATGCCGCGCAGCATGGTGCGCATCGCCAATGCGGCCTGTGCGTCGCCGGGGATCACGTTTTGCGCGGGATCGGAGCCGTTGCGTTCAGGCTCGGCCACGCGAGCGGCGGGGTGGGGCGGCGCTTTCGCTGCGATGCAGCATGCGGCGCTCAGGGGCGATGGCTGTGCTGGCGCGGGCGGTCGTGCGGGTGATCTTCGTGAGGGTGGCCGTCTTGAGCGTGGCCGTCGTGACCATGACTGGAGTCATGGTCATGCTGCGGATCATGGCCGTGGTCATGGTCATGGTCATGGTGCGCGTGGCCGTGATCGTGCGAATGATCCGGCGCATGCGCATCGTGCCCAGGCCCGTCGTGCCCATGTGCATGCGAATGCGCGTGCTCGCCGTGCGGCGCGCGGTCGTGGCGGTCGTGCTCGCAGGCGCGGCCGTGCTCGACCTGCAGGGTGGGATGATTGATGCCGAAGCGGCGATCGAGTTCGCGGTTGAGGCGATCGATGAAGACGTCGTGGTCGTGGTCGTCGGGCCGAACGATGTGCGCGGTCATCGCGATTTCGCCCGCGCCCAGCGACCAGATGTGCAGATGGTGGATCGCCTGCACCCCGGGTTGTTGTCGCAGCAGGCTCTCGACTTCGCCGCGGTCGATGCCGCGCGGCACCGCATCCATCGCCGCGTTGAACGCTTCGCGCAGCAGGCCGAAGGCGCCGACCGCGACCACCGCGCCGATCAGCAAGGCGATCGCCGGGTCCAGCCATTCCCAGCCGGTCAGCCACATGCCGGCGCCGGCCAGCACCGCGGCCAGCGACACCGCTGCGTCGGCCATCAGGTGCAGGAACGCGCCGCGGCGGTTGAGGTCGTGATCGTGCCCGTCGCGCACCAGCCAGGCCGCGCCGAGATTGACCGCGATGCCGAGCGCGGCGACCACGATCACCGGCAGCGCGGGGATTTCCGGCGGCGCGTTGAAACGGCGGATCGCTTCCCAGGCCAAGGCGCCGGAGAAACCCACCAGCAGCAGCGAATTGGCCAGCGGCGACAGCAAGGTCGCGCGTCGCCAGCCGTAGGTGTGACGCGCGGTCGGGGTGCGCTTGGCCAACACCGCCGCGCCCCAGGCCAGGGCCAGGCCGAGCACGTCGCCGAAGTTGTGCAGCGCGTCCGACAGCAGCGCCAGCGAATTGGTCATGAAGCCGTAGCCGGCTTCCAGCGCGGTATAGGCCAGATTGATCAGGGTCACCGCGGCGAATGCGCGGGTGCCGCTGACGCCGTGGTGGTGGCCGTGGTGACTGTGCGAGTGCATGGACGAATGCTGTCACGGCCGCGCCCGCGAACACTATTACAGGCCATCGCGCCGGCGGTTTAAACCATGACCGGCGTCGGCGAATCCCATGGCCGGATGTCGCCGCGGACGAGGGCGGCATGACTTCAGGCACGTTGACTACCTGTGTAGTCAAGGCAACTATGACTACAGCTGTAGCCATTAGGGGCGACATGAACCGCAAATCCATCGGCGACCAGGAACTGGCGCTGCTGCAATACCTGGCCGAGCAGGGCGACGCCTCGGTCGGCGAAGTCGCCAGCGGCTACGGCGAACCGCGCGGGCTGGCGCGTTCGACCGTGCTGACCATGATGGAGCGCCTGCGCGCCAAGGCCTATCTGCGCCGGCGCAAGGTCGGCGGCGTGTACCGCTATTCCACCGCCACCCAGCCCGACGACGTGATGCGTTCGGCGGTCGGCAAGTTCGTCGCCAACACCTTGCAAGGTTCGGTGTCGCCGTTCGTGGCGTGGATGTCGCAGCGCGCGCAGGTCAGCGACGACGAACTGGCCGAACTGGAAAGCCTGGTCGCCGATCTGCAATCGCGACGCAAGGAGGATTGAGATGACTCTGGATTGGATCGGCGACGTCCTGCTGCCGCGTTTGCTCGCGGCGGGATTGCAATCGCTGGTGGTGGTCGCGGCGGTGTGGCTGCTGTGCCGTTACCTGCGCCTGAGCGCCGCGCTGCGCTGCTGGTTGTGGTGGTGCGCCGCGCTGCAGTTGTTGCTCGGCGCGTTGTGGCCCACGCCGTTGAGCCTGCCGTTGTTGCCGGCGTCGTGGGATCGGGCGAGCCAGGCCGCGAACGTCGCGGCGGCGGCACCGCAGCTGTCGTCGGCGGCGCAACTGCCGTTCTTCGTGACGAAGGGCGCGACAGACGCCACGGTCGCCGCCGCAACCGCGCCCACCGCGCATTACTTGACCCCCGACTGGTTGTCGTGGCCGCTGGTCTTCGCCGCCCTGTGGCTGTCCGGGTTTTTGCTGGTCGCTTTCGCCAGCGTGCGCGGTTATGCCGCCGCGTGCCGCCGCATCGCCGCATCGCGGCCGTGCGAACAGCCGCAAGTGCTCTCCACCTATCGCGCGCTCGGCGCCAGCCTGGGGCTGAATCGCCTGCCGCCGCTGCGGGTGTCGGCGCAGATCGATTCGCCGCAGTTGATCGGCCCGCCGGCGACGGTGCTGTTGCCGCGCGAACGCTTGCCGCATCTGAGCGGCGACGAACTGGCGATGGCGCTGCATCACGAACTGGTCCACGTCCGCCGCCGCGATCTGTGGTGGGGCTGGGTGCCGGCGCTGGTTCAGCACCTGTTCTTCTTTCATCCGCTCGCGCATGTGATCGCCCGCGAGTACTCGATCGCGCGCGAAGCGGCCTGCGACGCGGCCGTGCTCGACAGCCGTCGCTATGCCGCCCACGACTACGGGCGCCTGTTGCTGCGTCTGGGCGTCGCGCCGCGTCCGGCGGCCGGTGTCGCCAGCGCATCCCCCACTTACACGATTTTGAAGAGGAGACTCATCATGTTGCAGAACGCGACTTCGTCCTCGCACCTGGGCGGGCTGATCCTGACCGCCGCCATCGTCCTGGTCGGCCTAGTGCCGTACCGGGTGACCGCGGCGGCCGGCGAACGCGCGCCGCAATCGCAATCGCGCAGCGTGTCGATCCATTCCTCCGACAAGAGCGGCGAAACCCGCATCACCGAGCTCAACAACGGCGGCGACCCGCTGGTCTGGGCGGTCAAGGGCGATCAGTACTACAAGGTGAGCGCCGACGGCGCTTACCAGCCGGTGACCGACGCGGCGACCCGCACGCGCCTGCGGCAACGCATGGACGAGTCGCGGCAAGCGGCCGTGGAAGCGGAGAAAGCCGGGCGCGCCGCCGAGCAGGCCGGTCGCGAGGCCGAACGCGCCGGGCGCGAAGCGCAGCGCGATGCGCAGGCCGCCGGTGTCGCGGCGGAGCGCGCGGCACGCGATGCCGAACGCGCCGGGCGTGACGCAGAACGCCAGGCGCAGGCGGCGAGCGTCGCGGCTCAGCGCGCGGCGCGCGATGCCGGGCAGCAAGCCAGGCTCGATGGCGAACAGGCGCGACGCGATGCGGATCAGGCCAAGCGCGATGGCGAGCAGGCGCGACGCGATGCCGCCCAGGCGCGCCGCGACGCCGAGCAGGCCCAGCGCGATGCCGAGCAGGCGCGGCGCGACGCCGGCCAGCACGGGCTCGACAGCGCACAATATCGGCGCGACATCGAACAGGCCCGGCGCGACGCTGCCCAGGCGCGTCGCGACGCGGTGCTGTCCGCGCCGGAAGCAGCGCAGATCCGCCGTATCGCCGAGCAGGCCCGAAGCGACGCCCGTCGCCATGCGATGAGCAAGGCCGAGATCGCGCGTATCTCCGAACAGGCCAGGCGCGACGCGAGCCGCCACGCGATGAGCCCGGCGGAGATCGCACGCATCACCGAGCAGGCCCAACGCGATGCGAGCCGTTACGCGATGAGCCCGGCCGAGATCGCGCGCATCACCGATCAGGCCAAGCGCGACGCGAGCCGTTACGCGATGAGCCCGGCCGAGATCGCGCGCATCACCGATCAGGCCAAGCGCGATGCGAGCCGTTATGCGATGAGCCCGGCGGAGATCGCGCGCATCACCGAGCAGGCCAAGCGCGATGCGAGCCGTTACGCGATGAGCCCGGCCGAGATCGCGCGCATCACCGAGCAGGCCAAGCGCGATGCGAGCCGTTACGCGATGAGTCCGGCCGAGATTGCGCGCATCACCGAGCAGGCCAAGCGCGAAGCACGGGAGCAGGTGTGGCGCTGATGGTGTCGGGTGGCTGCTCGGCGACGCGATGAACCGCCAGCGCCACGTCATGAACCAGGCTTGCACGCAAGCGTGGCCGCGACGATGGAGCCGTCGGAGGTCGTACAAAAAAGACCCGCCGCTGGCGGGTCTTTTCGTTCGGGCATCGGGCCTCAGATAGCGGCGATCGATCGCCGGACGCCGAAAGCCGTGCTCCGGGTGGCGCGTGTTCGACGCCGACGCGCGATCAGCCGCGACCCTGCACCAGCGTACCGATATTCTCGCCGCGCAGGATCTTCAGCAGCACGCCCGGCTGGCCCATGTCGAAGATGCGCAGCGGCAGTTCGCTGTCGCGGCACAGCGCGAACGCGGCGGTGTCCATGACCTGCAGGTCGCGGGTGATCACCTCGTCGTAGCTGAGCTTGTCGAAGCGCACCGCGTCGCTGTGCTTCTTCGGGTCCTTGTCGTACACGCCGTCGACCTTGGTCGCCTTGAGCAGCAGGTCGGCGCCGATCTCGATCGCGCGCAGCGCAGCGCCCGAGTCGGTGGTGAAGAACGGGCTGCCGACGCCGGCGGCGAAGATCGCCAGGCGGCCTTTTTCCAGATGGCGGATGGCGCGGCGGCGGATGTAGTCCTCGCACACGTCGTTGATCTTGATCGCGCTCATCACCCGCACCTTGGCGCCGAGCTTTTCCAGCGAATCCTGCATCGCCAGCGCGTTGATCACGGTGGCCAACATGCCCATCTGGTCGCCGGTGACCCGGTCCATGCCGCCGGCCGCCAGACCCGCGCCGCGGAAGATGTTGCCGCCGCCGATCACCAGCGCGATTTCCGCGCCGGCCTGCTGGACTTCGATGACTTCGCGCGCGAGCCGACCGATCACCTTGGGGTCGATGCCGTAGTCCTCATCGCCCATCAATGCTTCGCCGGAGAGTTTCAACAGGACACGGCGATACACGAGCTGGGACATGGGCGGTCTCGGGGGAGGCGGAAAACGTGGCGGATTGTAGCTCAAGCGCCACGCGCGCAGGCATGCGCGAACGGGCCGCTGCGCGATGGCCGGGTCGGCGCCGCACCTGTCCAGGCCGGCTCGGGCCGCGGATCGGCCGGATGCAGCGGAGCGGGGCGCCGCAATCGCGCCGATCGCGGCGGTTTGCGGCATGCGGCGATCGGCTGCGCGCGGCGTTCGAAAACCGTGATGCACAAGGCGGACATGGGAGGACCGGGTATGATCCGGCCGCCGGTCCAGCCACTGGAACCGCCGCCGCGCGCGTCCACCGTGAGGCCGCCGCCGCGCATTACCCAAGGAGATGGAAAGTGTCGATCAAGAACCTCAACGAATTCGTCGAAGCGTCCAAGCAGAAGGATCTGAGCCAGGAAGCCTTCGAACTGGAAAGCTCGCACCTGCTGGAAGTCAAGCTCAACGGCCGCGTCTGGGCCAAATCCGGCTCGATGGTCGCCTACCGCGGCGGCGTCAAGTTCGTGCGCCAGGGCATGCTCGAGCAGGGCCTGGGCAACCTGCTGAAGAAGGCGATCAGCGGCGAAGGCACCCAGCTGATGAAGATGGAAGGCCAGGGCCGGGTCTACATCGCCGATGCCGGCAAGAAGATCACCCTGCTGCGCCTGGCCGGCGAGTCGATCTTCGTCAACGGCAACGACGTGCTCGCCTACGAAGACGGCGTGCAGTCGGACATCAAGATGATGCGCAAGGTCTCGGGCATGATGTCCGGCGGCTTGTTCAACATCAAACTCAGCGGCAGCGGCGTGGTCGCGATCACCTCGCATTACGAACCGCTGACCCTGGCGGTGACCCCGGACCAGCCGGTGTTCACCGACCCGAATGCGACCGTCGCCTGGTCCGGCGGCCTGAGCCCGGACATCGTCACCGACATCTCGCTGGGCACCTTGTTCGGCCGCGGCTCGGGCGAGAGCATCCAGCTCAAGTTCTCCGGCACCGGCTGGGTGGTGGTGCAGCCGTACGAGGAAGTGTATTTCCAGCAGACCGGCTGATCGCGACGGCGTGGACTGGCGCGCGTCGTTCCGGCGGCGCGCGCTTGGGTAATCGTGGGTCGCATTGAATCTGCAAGGAGCGCAGGGATGAAGGAAGCGATGCGCTTGTGCCTTGGCGCCGCGTGGTTATCGCTGGCGGTTTCGGTCGCGGCCGAACCGCCGTCGTCGACGCCGGTCGGCGACATCGGCGCCGGCAGCCATTGCGAATCGATCGGCGAAGTCCGCGGGCTCAAGGCCGGCGGCGCGGGCTTCCTGGCGGTGCGCGCCGGTCCCGGTAGCGAGCATGCGCTGGTCGACAAGCTCGGCAACGGCCGCCGGGTCTACCTGTGCCGCGGCGAGGGACGATGGGTGTCGGTGCTGTATCCCGACAAGGGGGCGAAAGACATGCGCTGCGTCGCCGAGTCGGCCGATGTGCGCGGGTATCGCGGCCCGTGCAAATCCGGTTGGGTTCATTGGACCTGGGTCGAGATCATCGCCGGTTGAGATTAGGCGCGGAGGTCGGTGCGTTCGCGTCGCGGCGGTTTGGCCGCGGACGTGCGAGGGAGTTTGGATGCGAGAAGGAGCTTTGCGATGAAATGGATCAAGACGGCGCCGCTGGCAATCGCGCTGATTCTGCCAGCCGTGCCGATCGGCGCCGCGCCGCCGCGCGCGGTGCCGGTGGAAGTCGGCGGCAGCGCGGAATGGGACGCCTGCGGTTCGCTCGGCGAGGTGCGCGGACTCAAGGTCGGCGGCGACGGCTTCCTGGCGGTGCGCGCCGGCCCCGGCGCCGACTACGCGATGCTCGATCGGCTCGGCAACGGACGGCAGGTGTATGTGTGCGCGACGCGCGGCCGCTGGATCTCGATTGTGTATGCGGCCGCGGACTCGAACGCCGGCGAGGCCGGTTGCGGCGTGAGTTCGGCGATCGCCAAGGCCCGCGTCTACCCAGGGCCGTGCAAGTCGGGCTGGGTGCATTCGAGCTGGATCGAAATCATTGCCGGCTGAGGCCGCGCGCGCTCGACAGCGGGCGACGACAGGAGATTGAGCATGAGCAAGCGCATGTGGACGGGATCGATGCTGGCCGTGGCGCTGCTTGCGCCGTTCGCGCAGGCGAGGGCGCCCGCGGCGGTGCCGGTGCGGGTCGGCGGCAACGAGGTGCTGGATGCCTGCGGTTCGTTCGCGCAGGTCACCGGCTTGAAGGCCGATGGCGATGGTTTTCTCGCGGTGCGCGCCGGACCGGGCGCGGCGTACGCGATGCTCGACAAGCTCGGCAACGGCCGCGAGGTGTATCTGTGCGATAGCGCCGACGGCGATCGGTGGCTTGCGATCGTCTATCCCACCGCGCCGGGGATGAAGTGCGAGGTCGGTTCGCCGATCGCCCGCAAGCAGGTCTATCGCGGGCCGTGCAAGGCCGGCTGGGTCAGGTCGGCTTGGGTTGTGGTGATGGCGGGTTGAGGTGATGGCGCAGAGGGTGGACTCCGCTTTGTTTCGGCGCAGTCGAACATCCTGAGGCTTCAGCGTGATCTGACCAGGCGTCATTCCCGCGAAGGCGGGCTCTGTTTTAATTCGGCGTAGCCGAACATCCAGAGACTTCAGCATCATCCTTCAAGAACGTCATTCCCGCGAATGCGGGAATCCAGAGCCTTCAGCGTCATTCTTCCAGGCTGTCATTCCCGCGAAAGCGGGAATCCAGTGGCTTCAAGCGTTCTCGCACGAAAGGCACTAGATTCCCGCGTTCGCGGGAATGACGGTAGGGAAGTACGTTGGGACGTGGGAGCACGTTGCTTCGGACAGCTTGCGCAACGAGCAGGGATGGAGCGCTACGCTCTAACCGATTCCCGATTCCCGATTCCCGATTCCCGATTCCCGATTCCCGATTCCCGATTCCCGATTCCCGATTCCCAAATCTCCCCCCAAAGAAAAAGGCCGCGAACTTCGCGGCCTTTCTCGTACTACAGCTTGAAACCCGCGAAATGGCTTACGCCAGACCCGCCTGCTTCATGACTTCGGCCGCGAAATCGTCGACCTGCTTCTCGATGCCTTCGCCGACCGCGATGCGCTGCATGCTGACCACCTCGGCGCCGGCGGCCTTGAGCACCTGCTCGACGGTCTGATCGGTGTTCAGCACGTACGGCTGGCCGTACAGGGTGACTTCGTTGACGATCTTGGCGATCTTGCCGCCGATGATCTTCTCCAGGATGTCGGCCGGCTTGGACTTGTCCTTGTCGGACATCTTCGCCAGTTCGATTTCCTTTTCCTTCGCCACGAAGTCGGCCGGCACGTCGCTGGCCTTGATGTGCGGCGGGTTCATCGCCGCGACATGCATCGCCAGGCCGCGCGCCAGGTCGGCATCGCCGCCCTTGAGCTCGATCAGCACGCCGATGCGGCCGCCATGCACGTAGGCCGCGACATTGTTGGCGCTGTCGATCTGGATCAGGCGACGCACCTGCAGGTTCTCGCCGACCTTGGCGATGACCGCGGCGCGGGTTTCTTCGATGGTCTCGCCGGACGCCAGCTTGACCGCCTTGAGCGCTTCGGCATCGGCCGCGCCCGAGGACAGAGCGGCTTGCGCCACGGTGTCGGTGAACGACAGGAAGTTCGCGTCCTTGGCGACGAAGTCGGTCTCGGAGTTGATCTCGACCAGCACGGCCTTGCCGCCGTCCTGGGCGACCGCGATGCGGCCTTCGGCGGCCACGCGGCCGGCCTTCTTGTCGGCCTTGGCCAGGCCCGACTTGCGCAGCCATTCGGCCGCGGCGTCGATGTCGCCGTTGTTTTCGACCAGCGCCTTCTTGCACTCCATCATGCCGGCGCCGGTGCGCTCGCGGAGTTCCTTGACCAGGGAAGCGGAAATATCAGCCATTGGGGTTACCTCAGGTATACGTGTTGCCCCGCAGAAGCGGCGCAAGCCGCGACTGGCATCGCCGGGATGCGGCGACGAGCGCGGCTTGCGCCGCTTCTGCGAGGTTGGATGGTGCGTATCGCAGCCGCGCACTATGACGCGGCCGCGTTACCGAGCGCTGACGACGGTCGCGATTACTCGGCGGCCGGAGCCGGAGCTTCGCCGTCGGCCTTCTTGGCGGCGGCCGGAGCCGGGCCCTTCTTGGCCGGAGCGCGGCCGCGCGGAGCGCCCTTGCGGTCGTCCTTGCCGGCTTCGCCTTCGGCTTCGGCGAAATCTTCTTCGCGCACGTTGCCGACCTGCGGAGCGGCGGCCTTGCCTTCGAGCACGGCGTCGGCGGCGGCGCGGGCGTACAGCTGCACCGCGCGGATGGCGTCGTCGTTGCCCGGGATGGCGTAGTCGACCAGTTCCGGATCGTAGTTGGTGTCGACCACCGCGATCACCGGGATGCCGAGCTTCTTGGCTTCCTTGATCGCGATGTCTTCATGGCCGATGTCGATCACGAACAGCGCGTCGGGCAGACGGTTCATTTCCTTGATGCCGCCCAGCGAGGCTTCCAGCTTGTCGCGCTCGCGGCGCAGGCCCAGCACTTCGTGCTTGACCATCTTCTGGAAGGTGCCGTCGGTTTCGCCGGCTTCCAGTTCCTTCAGGCGCGAGACCGACTGCTTGACGGTGCGGAAGTTGGTCAGGGTGCCGCCGAGCCAGCGCTGGGTCATGAACGGCATGCCGCAACGCTCGGCCTCTTCGCGGATCGATTCGCGCGCCGAACGCTTGGTGCCGAGGAACAGGATGGTGCCTCGCTTCTGCGCGATCGCCGAGATGAAGTTCATCGCGTCGTTGAACAGCGGAACGGTCTTCTCGAGGTTGATGATGTGGATCTTGCCGCGGGCGCCGAAGATGTACGGGCCCATCTTGGGATTCCAGTAGCGCGTCTGGTGGCCGAAATGGACGCCGGCTTCCAGCATCTGGCGCATGGTGATCTGGGGCATTGCATTACTCCGAAGGCAGTGGAACCGACGCCGCATGAGTGATGGCGTTTCGGCCCGGAGCAGGGCTCCGAGGCGAGTGGTTCCGGGGTTGGGCCTCCCTGTCGCTTCCGTGTCCGAACCGCTTGTCCGGTCGTGGAGCCTGGGCTCCCGACTGGCACGCGGCACCCCGGCACGGGCTGTGGCGGCAGGTGTGAATTCGCCGGTGACGCCCGGCGTGGGCGGCCGCGGAAGGGGTTCGAAGGACGAACGCTCCAGCCGCAAAGCCGGCGAAGTGTAGCCGGGACGGGGGTTTGGGGCAACTGTTGAGGGGCTTGGCGGGCTGGAGTTGCCCTAGGCACCCACCGGCCGCGAGGGCGTGAGGTCTTTTGTGGGAGGGCCTTCAGGCCCGATGCTTTTCGCTCAGATGAGGTCGAACCGCGCCGGAAAGAAAAGCATCGGGCCTGAAGGCCCTCCCACAAAAGACCTCGAGCGTTCGTCAGGGCTCAGGGCCGCGCAGGCAGCGAATCGTAGACCGAGCCCACGATCTGCGCCGGCTTGACCCAGTCCTGGCCCCACGCCGCGTCGAAGTCGCGGGTCGGCGCCGCGGCCAGGGTCTGCTCGCGGGTCTTGCCGGCGCGCTTGAGCTTGGCGACCCGGTCGCGCACCTCGGCGAGCATGTCTCGCGCTTTTTTGAGATCGCGCCGGTCGCCGACCGGCCCATGTCCGGCGACGATCCGGGTGCGCGCATCCGACAGCGCCAGCCCGCGATCGAGCGCCGCGATCAGCCCGTCGACGGTCCCGCCGGTGCCGGTGTCGATGATCGGATACAGCCCGTTGAAAAAGCAGTCGCCCATGTGCAGCACGTTGGCGGCCGGGAAATGCACCAGCAGGTCGCCGTCGGTATGCGCCGCCGGCACATGGATCAGCCGCGCTTCCAGCTCGCCCAGGCGCAGGCGGCCGTCGCCGAGCACGGTCACGCTCGGGCGACCGGCCGGCGGCAGGGCCGGCATGACCCGGTTCAGATGCTTGAGATACGTGTCCTGGGCCATGCGCCGGTACGCGTTTTCGTGCGCCATCACGCTCGCGCCGCGGCCGGCCAGGGCCTCGTTGCCGCCGACGTGGTCCAGATGCCAATGGGTGTTGACCACGTAGCGCAGTGGTTTGTGGCCTTGCAGGGCCTGTTGCAGCGCCGGCGCGGTCTTGCCCAGTTCGCTGTCGACCAGCAACGCGGCGTCCGCCGATTCGGCCAGCAGCACGGTGGTCGCCGGTCCCTTGAACACCGACAGGCCCGGGGCGAGTTCGACGAAGGCCGGCGCGGGCGGGGCGGGTGGCGCGGCCGGCGTCGTGCCCTGCGCCGCGGCGATGGCAGGACGCAGCATGAACAACCCGGCCAGGCCGGCCGCGATCGCGGCGGTACGCAGATTCATCGGGTTCTCCAGGGGCTCGCCGACCGACGCATGCCGGCCGATACGCAGCGGTGCGTTCGGCGCGATGATAGGCGAACGTGAATGAGCGATAATGCGGCCATGGCCATTTCCATCAAAACCCCCGAAGACATCGAAAAGATGCGCGTCGCCGGCCGCCTGGCCGCCGAGGTGCTGCAGGTCGTCGCGCCCTACGTGAAGCCGGGCGTGAGCACCGGCGAGCTGGACCGCATCTGCAACGAGCACATCGTCAACGTGCAGAAGGCGATCCCCGCCAACGTCGGCTACAAGGGCTTTCCGAAGACCGTATGCACCTCGGTCAACAACGTGATCTGCCACGGCATCCCCAGCGACAGCAAGATCCTCAAGGACGGCGACATCGTCAACATCGACGTCACCGTGATCAAGGACGGCTGGCACGGCGACACCAGCCGCATGTATTACGCCGGCACGCCGTCGGTCATGGCCAAGCGCCTGGTCGAGGTGACCCGCGAAGCGATGTTCCGCGCGATCCGCATCGTCAAGCCGGGCATGACCCTGGGCGACATCGGCCACGCGATCCAGACCTACGCCGAAGCCGAGCGCTTCAGCGTGGTGCGCGACTACTGCGGCCACGGCATCGGCCGGATCTACCACGAAGACCCGCAGGTGCTGCATGTCGGCCATCCGGGCGAAGGCCTCAAGCTGGTGCCGGGCATGACCTTCACCATCGAGCCGATGATCAACGAAGGCACCTATCGCCATAAGACCCTGCCCGACGGCTGGACCGTGGTGACCAAGGACCGCAAGTTGTCGGCGCAGTGGGAGCACACCATCGCCGTCACCGACGACGGGGTCGAGATCCTGACCCGCGTGCCGGGCGACGACAACGACCTATGACCGGCCCCGTCGCCGATAACCCATCGGCGACGCCCTCGGCGCCGCCCGCTGCGGCGGCTGAGCCCGCGGCCGATGCGCCGCCGCCTGGCAGCCCCGCGGCGATCCGCGCCGCGCTGGCCGCGGTCGATGCCGCGCTCGCCGAACGTTTCGACCGCGACGCCGAAGCCGACATCGATCGCCTGCTGCGCGCGCGCACCGATGCGGTCGACACCCAGGTGCGCGCGGCCTGGCGCGCCTGCATCGACGACGGCGCGCCGCTGGCGCTGTTCGCTGTCGGCGGCTACGGCCGCGGCGAACTGTTTCCGCAATCCGATATCGACCTGCTGATCCTGGCCGAGCCGCAGGCGCAGACCGCGCAGGCCGAACAACTGGGCTGTTTCTTCGCTTCGTTGTGGGACGCCGGCCTGCCGGTCGGCCACGCGGTGCGTTCGGCCGCGCAATGCACCGAAGCCGCGTCCGACCTGACCGTGCTCACCGCGATGCTGGAAGCGCGCCCGATCGTCGCCGACGCGGTCGCGCAGATGGCCTTGCAGGTGGCGGTATCGCCGTCGCAGGTCTGGCCGGCGCGCGACTTCTTCATCGCCAAGCGCGACGAACTGCGCCAGCGCCACGCGCGCTACGGCGACACCGCCGACAACCTCGAGCCCAATCTCAAGGAAGGCCCCGGCGGCATGCGCGACGTGCAGACCCTGCACTGGATGGCGCTGCGCATCATCGGCACCTCCGATCTGGAGTCGCTGGTCTCGATCGGCCAGTTGGGCCAGGACGAACTGACCTCGCTGGAGCGCGAACGCCGCGCGCTGTCGCGTCTGCGCTTCGGGCTGCACCTGGTCGCGCGCAAGCGCGAGGAGCGCTTGCGCTTCGACTATCAGAAGCTGCTCGCCGAACGCCTGGGCCATGTCGACAACGCCGACAACCTCGCCGTCGAACAGATGATGCAGGGCTTCTACCGCAGCGCCGCGCTGGTGCTGCGCATCGGCGAACGCCTGCTGCAACGTTTCGAGGAACAGATCGAGGGCGAAGCGGTGCCTGTGCCGCTGTCCTCGCCCTACGACGCCTTCGAACTGCGCCGCGACTACATTGCTGCTCGTACAGCCGGCGCCGCGGGCGACGCCGACTGGCCGCGCGACGCGGCCGACGTGTTCGCGCTGTTCGCGGCCTGGGCCAGCCACGACGAAATCCGCGGCCTGCATTCGCAGACCGCGCGCACCCTGGCCGAAGCGCTGGGCAAGATCCCGAGCTTCGTCGAGGCCGAACCGACGTTGCGCGAACGCTTCCTCAAGATCCTGCGCGGCCCGCATCCGGTGCATGCGCTCGAACGCATGGCGCGCCTGGGCGTGCTCGGCCGCTGGATTCCGGCGTTCTCGAAAGTCTCCGGGCGCATGCAGTTCGACCTGTTCCATGTCTACACGGTCGATCAGCACACGCTCGCGGTGCTGCGCAATCTGGCGCGCTTCGCTTCGGGCGTGGCCGACGAGCGTTTCAGCATCGCCCACGAAGTCTGGCCGCGCCTGCGTAAACCGGAACTGCTGTTGCTGGCCGGCCTGTTCCACGACATCGCCAAGGGCCGCGGCGGCGATCATTCCGAACTCGGCGGCGAGGACGCGCGCGTGTTCGGCGCCACCATGGGCCTGAGCGAGTCCGACACCGCGCTGGTCGAATGGCTGGTGCGCCAGCATCTGCTGATGTCGGTGACCGCGCAGAAGCAGGACATCGCCGATCCCGAGGTGATCCATCGTTTCGCCAGCAAGGTCGCCGATCGCGAGCACCTCGATCACCTGTACCTGCTGACCTGCGCCGACATCGCCGGCACCTCGCCGAAGTTGTGGAACGCGTGGAAGGACCGCTTGCTCGCTGACCTGTACACCGCGACCCGGCTCGCGCTGCGGCGCGGCCTGGAGCATCCGGTGGCCGGCGCCGAACGCGCCGCGGAAACCCGCGAAGCCGCGCAGGCCATGCTTGCCGCGTTCGGCGCGCGCGACGAGGAAATCGCCGCGTTGTTCGCGCGCATGCCGGAGATCGCATTCCAGCGCGGACGTCCCGATCAGATCGCCTGGCAGGCCGCCTCGCTGCGCGGCGTGGCCCTGGGCGACACGCGCGTGCGTGCCCGGCCGGTCAGCGCGCACGGCGGCGCGCATGCCGGCGCGCTGGAAGTGTTCGTGCATTCGCCCGATCGCGACGGCCTGTTCGCCGCGATCGTGGCCACGCTGGATCGATTGGGTCTGGCGATCCAGCAGGCGCGCGTGCTCGACGGCCCGCTCGGCGCGATCTTCGATACTTTCGAAGTGGTGCCGACCGATCCGCGCCAGCCGGCGAGCGCCGAAGAAGTCGAACGGCGTCTGGAAACCGCGCTGTCCGGATCGCTGGAACGGATCAAGCCGGCGCGTCGCGCGCAACCGCGCCATCTGCGCCACTTCCGCATCGCGCCACAGATCGAATTCGCCGCCTACACCAAGCCCGATGCGCTCAGCCCGCGCAGCGTGCTGAGCCTGGTCTGCACCGATCGCCCCGGCCTGCTCGCCGACGTCGCCCAGACCTTGCGCAAGCAACGCCTGCGCGTGCACGACGCGCGCATCGCCACCTTCGGCGAACGCGCCGAGGACGTGTTCCAGATCACCAGTGTCAACAGCGACGGGCACGATCGCCCGCTCGATCAAACGCAACAGCAGGCCCTGCGCGACGCGCTGCTGGCCTGCCTCGAAGGAGACAGTCGATGAGCCCCGCCAAGAAGACCACCAAGAAGACCGCGAAGAAGAAGAGCAACGAGGCCCCGGGCATCGACGAACTCAAGTTCATGATCGACAGCGCCTTCGAGCGCCGCAGCATGCTGACCCCCGACGAGATCGAAGGCTCGACCCGTCCGACCGTCGAACGCGTGATTGACGGCTTGGAGCAGGGCGAGTTCCGTGTCGCCGAGCCCGACGGCAAGGGCGGCTGGAGCGTCAACGAATGGCTCAAGAAGGCCGTGCTGTTGTACTTCCGGGTCAACGAGATGCAGGTGGTCGAAGCCGACCCGGCGCCGTTCTGGGACAAGGTGCCGGCGCGTTTCGAAGGCTACGGCGAAGCCGATTTCCGCAAGCTCGGCGCGCGCATCGTGCCCGGCGCTATCGCCCGTCGCGGCGCCTACATCGGCAAGGACGTGGTGCTGATGCCGAGTTTCGTCAACATCGGCGCGCACGTCGGCGAAGGCACGATGGTCGACACCTGGGCCACGGTCGGGTCGTGCGCGCAGATCGGCAAGCACTGCCACCTGTCCGGCGGCGCCGGCATCGGCGGCGTGCTCGAACCGCTGCAGGCCTCGCCGACCATCATCGAAGACCACTGCTTCATCGGCGCGCGTTCGGAAGTGGTCGAAGGCTTCGTCGTCGGCCACCACAGCGTGATCGGCATGGGCGTGTTTCTCGGCCAGAGCACCCGCGTGTACAACCGTGCGACCGGCGAGATCAGCTACGGCTCGGTGCCGCCGTACAGCGTGGTCGTGTCCGGCCAGTTGCCGGCCAAGGACGGATCGCATTCGCTGTACTGCGCGGTGATCGTCAAGCAGGTCGATGCGAAGACGCGTTCGAAGACCAGCATCAACGATCTGCTGCGCGGGTTGGCGGACTGACGGACGCGCGCCGATGCAGCGGATCTCGGCCGGCATGATGGTCGCCTACAAATGGGTGCTGCCTGCGTCGAGTCTGTTGTTGTTCACGGTCATCGCCCCGATTTGGAATAGCGTCGCGTCCTCGTTGGCTCCGTGGATGAAATGGCTGTTACCGGTCGCAGCGATCGTGGCATTCGTGGCCCAGGTGGCGACGACCTGGAGTCTCGCCGATGAGGTCGTCGATCATGGCGATCATCTGCGCGTGCGGCGTCGCAGCATCGAGGAAACGGTGGCGATCGCCGACATCGAAAAGGTGTCGGCGGAATATGCGATCCGTCCGCTACGGGTGGTTTTATCGCTGCGCAGGCCCGGCGCGTTCGGCCGGCGCATCATTTTCGTTCCACGCCCGAATTCCGCGTTCGGCACTTATGGCGAAAGCCGGGTGGCGGCGGATCTGTCGCAGCGCATCGGTTCGCGCGCGTCGGGTGAATCTGTCGATGGCTAGCATCGTCAATACGGTATTGATGTGGTTGCTGGTCTGGGACCTCGCCGACGAGGTCGTGGACGAGGGTGGATATCTGCGCGTACGCAAGGGTCGCATCGAAGAACGAGTGATGTTGCGCGACGTAGTAAAAGTCAGCTATAGCGGCAATACCAGGCCGGCTCGTCTGAGCCTATGGCTGCGTCGGCCGAACCGGCTTGGCGATCGCGTCGTGTTCATCTCGAAGGGCTTCGTGTGGCGGTTATTTGGCGAGCATCCCATGGCCGAACAGTTGCGTGCGCGGGCCGAACGCCTGCGCAAGTACACTTGAACCAACGCGGGGCGCAGTTGCAGCGTGAGCAGGCAGGGCGCATCCAGGTTGGTCGATTCAACATTTGTCGGTATCAGGTTGATCGTTCATGACGACGCTGGGTGGGCGCGGTAACTGCGATAGCTGTGCGAGCGCCAACATGTGGCTGGGCGGTTACGCGGTACTGCGTGAATCGGCTGACTAAGAGACGGACCATGAAGCGAATTTCAGTTCAATCGATCGTTTTCTACAAATGGATTGCGCCGGCGATGACGCTGCTGCTTCTGGTCGTTGCTTCAGTCCAGTGGAGCAAATCGGGCGGGGCATGGCCTTGGTACGCCTGGGCGTTGTTCGCGGCTGCCACCACGGTCGCCGCGGCGCACAGCATGATCATGGGGAAGCTGGCCGATGAAGTCGTCGATCACGGCGATCATCTGCGGATAAGGCGCGGGAGCATCGAAGAGGGTGTTCCGATCGCCGATATCGAAACGATATCGACGAATCATGCGTTTCGGCCAGCCCGGGTGACGTTGCGGCTGCGTCGGCCCGGACGCCTGGGCGACCGTGTTTCGTTCATTCCGCGGCAGAATTGGCTGGGCATGTATGTCGAGAGCGCGGTGGTGGTCGAACTCAGGCAGCGTATCGCGCTGAAGAAAATCCATGATGAGTTCGTCGGTGCCGATGGCATCCGCGGCTCCGGCTGAGCGCCTCAACCAGGCACGAGTCTGTATCGGTTCGAAAACAATCATTGAGGTCGAGATGACGACGCTTTATGGCTTGAACAACTGCGACACCTGCAAGAAAGCGCGCAAGTGGCTGGACCGCTTTGAGATCGCGCATGCCTTTGTCGACTACCGCGACAACCGGCAGGCGCCGGAGACGCTGGTTGAGTGGAAGAACCAGCTCGGCGGTTGGGAGTCGTTGATCAACAAGTCTTCGACCACCTGGCGCACCTTGCCGCCCAATCGCAAGGAGCCGGCGTCGGATGCGGAGTGGAAGCTGTTGTTGAAGGAATACCCGCAATTGATCCGCCGGCCGGTGGTGGTGACCGACGACGGCAAGGTCACGCAAGGGTTCAGCGACAACGGCTTCAAGCAGCGGATCGCTCGTTCGCCACCACCGAACGCAGCAGCTCACGCTGACCTGCTTCTCCACGCCGCCCCTTCCACGCTGATCACGATATCGCGCACTACCTGTTCGTTCACTACCTCGCGACACTCCTCTTCGCGACGGTCCTTCCTGGTGCTCTGCAATCCCTCTGCCTCCCGCGCCGGTCGACATTGGGCCAACCGTGCGTCGTATCATCTGACGCCCCGAAACCCCTCCCATTCTTTGATTGGGCGCGCGGCTCCGACCGACGAACCTCGCTCCGACGGGCGTGGATCGATTGGGCACTCGCGCCAAACATCTCGCCCCGAAGTCTGGCGTGAGGCGCGCTCGTTGTTGCTGACCGTCCCGAGCGATGCGGGTTCTACGGCGCGCCGCGTCGTCTTCTCGAACTCCCCCCGAGCGACGAGCCGTCGCATGGTTCGTGTCAATTCTGCTAGCACATACCCGACCGCCAACCCCGATCCGGCTCCCACGCGCAGTTCACCGTGTCTCCGGCGCACCTTTCCGACCGACCTAGTCGCATGGCTCACCCCGCGGCACGTCTTATCGCGCGCTCCTCCACTCTCCGTTGCGCGCGGCGCTGGGACGTGTGATCGGCTCGATTTTCCGCGCCAACTTGGGCTTCGAACTTTCTGTCGTTTCCTTTTCCCCACCCATATTCACAAGGTTTGGCGATGTGTGTTCAATCCGCTCGATTCTGCAACGGTCTTAGGGTGGCAACTTGGGTTCTTCAGAATACGAATCATTTGTGTGGTTTCCTGGTTTCACTGGCTGCAGGCTTGCGCCGCTGTACATACGCTACGATCAGTTGATTCATCGGTTTCGCGTCTCCACTCATGGACGCTTTCGATGCGCAAGCACTCCGTTGAGGGATGCACCCGGCCTCACACTGGGGGGGGGGGGGCGGGGGGGTGCGAGTCACGCAATTTGTCGATTGGGTTTTGTTTTGTTGAATCGTAGTTGTATTTTTGTCTGTGTAGCGGCCCGTGCGTCTGTGATGCGGTAGCCGGCCGCAGAAAGAAGCCGTGCGACCCGCTCATTGCTCCGCCGCGTAGGTCCGGGGCTGTCAGCGCTGCAGCGCAGCATCAACAGCGTTGGCAAATCGGCACGTGAGCGGCGGCATCGCACCGAGAACTGCAGCGGTGGTGCTCGCGCTGACCTGCGATCTGATCGCGCGGCCGTCGGTGACGCCCGACGATCTGGGGTGTCAGGCGATGATCGCGCAGCGCCTGGGTCGCGCCGGGTTCGCCTGCGAACACCTGCGCTATGGCGAGGTCGACAATCTGTGGGCGGTGCATGGCGACGGCGACGGGCCGACCCTGGTGCTGCTCGGCCATACCGACGTGGTGCCGTCCGGGCCGGTCGACAGTTGGGCCAGCGATCCGTACCTGCCGGAGATCCGCGACGGCGTGTTGTATGGGCGCGGCGCGGCCGACATGAAGGGCAGCGTGGCGTCGTTCGTGGTTGCATTGGAGCAGTTCGCGGCGAAACATCCGCACCATGGCGGACGCGTCGCGTTGTTGCTGACCTCCGACGAGGAAGGCGATGCGATCGACGGTGTGCGCCGCGTCGCCGACACCTTCCGCGCGCGCGACGAGCGCATCGACTGGTGCATCACCGGCGAGCCGTCCTCGACCGCGAAACTCGGCGACCTGTTGCGGGTGGGCCGGCGCGGCACGTTATCGGCGACGCTCAAGGTGATCGGCGTGCAGGGCCATGTCGCCTATCCGGAGAAGGCGCGCAACCCGATCCATCAGGCGATGCCGGCGCTGTCGGAATTGGCCGGGCGGCGTTGGGACGATGGCTACGAAACCTTTCCGCCGACCTCGCTGCAGATCAGCAATATCCACGCCGGCACGGGCGCGAACAACGTGATTCCGGGCGAGTTGCAGGTGCTGTTCAACCTGCGCTTCAACCCGAGCTGGAACGCCGAACGTCTTGAGCGCGAATGCGAGGCGGTCTTGCAGGCGCATGGGCTCGAATACGAAATTCGCTGGTTCCGCGGCGGTGAGCCGTTCTACACCCCGGAAGGCCCGCTGCGCGCGGCGGCGCGCGAGGTGTTGGCGATGTTCGCTGGCGCGGCGCCGTTGGAGAGCACCGGCGGTGGAACATCGGATGCGCGTTTCATTGCGCCGCTGGGGGCACAGTGCATCGAGATCGGGCCGGTGAATGCGAGCATTCACAAGGTCGATGAGAATGTGCTGGTGGCGGATCTTGAGGCGTTGCCGGGGTTGTATCTGGCGTTGATTGAGCGGTTGATGGTTGGTTGATTGGGTTTGTTCCCGCGTGGAAGTGTCGGGGCGTGCTCTGTAGTTGTGTTTTCGTGGTCGCGGCTTGCGCCGCTCCTACAGGTAGATGGCGCTACATCGGCCTCAGCTCAGCTCAGCTCAGCTCAGCTCAGCTTGGCTTACGCCGCGTTTCAGTCATGGCTTCCAGCGCTGCGAGGCCGCTAACTCGCGTTGGCAAAAGCACACCCGGAGGGCGGCGTGCAGGATGCACGCCGTGCGCCTCCGGGACATGGATGTCCCGTCTGGCGCATGCCTGCGCAAGCTCCGCACTTGCGGGCACTTGATTCAAAGAAAAGCGTTTTTCTTTGGTTACCTTTTGACCGAAGGGAATCCAGACGGACTTTTGTCGCTTTTGACAAAAGAAAGTAACTCGGCCGCTTGCGGACGAAAGCCGTTGATCTTGCCTTCGGCTTCAAAGGCTCTAAAGCCTTTAAAGCTTCCAGCAGGATCAAAAGCTTCCGCCACTAAAGCGGCGGGTAACTTTCTTTTGTCCAGAGCCACAAAAGAAAGTCACCAAAGAAAAAGGCGTTCCTGTTTCGAATCAAGAGCCGCACGATCGGTGCTGACGCAGGCATGCGCCACACGAGACATCCTGTCTCGGTGGCGCACGGCGCACATCCATGTGCGCCGCCCTCCGGGTGTGCTTTTGCTAACGCGAGGTAGTGGCTTCGCGGCGCTGGATGAACTGCGCGGCTTCGGACTCAAGCCGAAGCCATGCTTCAACAGCAACAGCAACGGCAAGCATCCGATACGCGCAATCGTTGCCGCGCCGCCGAGCGACCGTTACGGCTTCAACGTCAACGTATAACGCGCCGCCCCCGGCAAGAACGGCGTAGGCCGCCCCTGCACCCAATCGTCATGCCCCGCACCCCAGAACGGCGACAGCGGATGACCGCTTTGGCCGCCGGGCATATGGATGATGCCGTCGACCTCGTGACCGGGAGAGACCACCATGCGCTCGGACGCGCCGAAGTCCGGCCGCTGCACGCGCGGCATCGCGGCATCGCCGGGGAGCTGGTCGAACGGCATGCACAGCGCGCGCTTGGCGAAGCCGGGTAGGGCCGAGGCGAGCGGGTGGCAGATGCGCGCGGTGTTGTGCTCGCCCCAGGTGTGTTTGGCCAGTGCGGCCGAAGCGTTCGCGCCGGGCGGAATGCCGAAGTCGTCGAGCACGTCGCGCGCGGCGTGTTCGAGCAGCTCGTCCCACGAGGCTTCGTTGCGCGGCAGCAGGTTCGCCGGACGCTGCTCCAGCAGCGGCCAGACCACGCCTTCGAGCTGCTTGAGTTCGGGCATCTCGAATTGCTTGCCCAAGGCGACCTGCGCCGGCGCGGTCAGGCCGTTGGCGATGCGCGTGTGCACGGCGCGACGCCAGTTGCGGACCAATCGATAGCTGACCGAACCGGGTTCCGCGCGGCCTTCCCAGTGTTGCGCGGCGGCGGCGATCGCACTGAGCGCGGTGGCGTGGTTGTTGCCGGTCTTGCCGGTGCGCGCGGCCTGATCCTGCAGCAGTTTCCACCAGCGCTGCAGGAACAAGGCGCGATCGTCGAGCTGGATCGCCAGCAGATCGCGTTCGTTGAAACGCTGCTTGGCGAACAGGCCGTCGCGGATCTGTCCGGCGCGCGCGCCCAGCACGTAGTTGCCGTCGCCGATGCGCTCGAGTTCCAGGCCGTCGAGGGTGCGGGTGTTCGCGGTCCACAGCCGGCCCGATGGCGGCGCGATCAGGTGCGGCGCGTCCTGGGTCTGGATCGTCCATGGCGGGCAGGTCGGCGGCGTGACCGCTTGGCCGCGTGGGTCCGCGTTCTCGACCGCCACGGTGGTGGTGCAATCGCCTTCGCGTTCGGGAATCGGGCCGAGCAGGCGCCAGCCGATCTTGCCGTTGCGGTCGCCCACAACGAGGTTCTGCACCGGCAGCGCGACCTCGCGCGCGATGTTCATCGCGTCGTCGACCGATTGCGCGCGGGTCAGTTCCGACAGGCCCATGTTGAGCGCGCCGGGCAAGTGCGCCGACCAGCGCAGCGCCAGCGCGCTGCCGTCGGCGTTGTCGTGCATCAGCGGGCCCCACGCGGTTTCGCGCACGAGGAATTTCTGCGCCGCGCCGCCTTTGACCGCGATGAGTTCCTCATGCTCGATCAGGCCGGCGCAGCCGCCGGCCTTGGCCGTGCTGGCGCAACCGGGTTCCAGCGACCAGTCGGCCCAGTCGCCGTAGCTGTTGGTGAACGCCCAGGCGACCTGGCCGTTGCTGCCGACCACCAGCGCCGGCAGGCCGGGCAGGGTGAAACCGTTGGCGTCGATGCGGCCGCCGGGCACGCGCGCGTCGGCGTAGCGCAGGCGTGCGCGGAACCACAGGTTGGGCGCGCGCAGGCCCAGGTGCATGTCGTCGGCGACGATCGCGCGGCGGTCGGCGGTGAGGCTGCCGGCGACGGCGAAATTGTTGCTGCCGATTTCATCGGGAAACGGCAGTTGCAGCAGGCCGCCGGGCGCCGGCGTGGGCAGTTTGCGCAGGTCGACCTGATCGGCGCCGGGCAGGACCGCATCGCCGATCGGCGCGCCGAACAGCGGCGCATCCCAACTGGTGCCGGCGTGGGTCAGCAACTGGTAGAGCGGCGCGGGCAGCGAATGGCCCAGTTGCCAGTCGCCGAATTCGCGCGCGTTGCTGCCGTCCTGCAGGTCGAAATACATGGCGTAGCCGACCAGGGCCGAGTCGGTCATCGTCCAGGCCTCGGGCTGGGCTTGCAGCAGCAAATAAGGCCAGGGCTTGCGCGACAGCCCCTGCAGGCCGGCATTGACGCCGTCGCTATAGGCTTGCAGCAGCGCGGTCTTGTCGGCGGCGAAAGCGGCCAGTTCGTGTTGCACGCGGCTGCGCAGGCGATGCACGCGGTGACGGCGGTCGTAATCGAGCGCGCGTTCGCCGAACAGCGCCGACAACTCGCCGGCGGCGGTGCGTCGCAGCAGGTCCATTTCGAAATAACGCTCCTGGCCGTGGACATAGCCCAGCGCGCGCATCGCATCGGTTTCGTTGGCGGCCTCGACGGTGACCACGCCGAGCGCGTCGCGCTGGATCGTCACCGGTGCCGACAGGCCGGGCAGGGCGAGTTCGCCCTGCAATTGCGGCAGGCTGCCACGCAGCAGCCACCAGGCGCCGACAGCGGCGATCGCGAACAGGCAAAGCAGCGCGAGCACACCGCGCTTGATCCATTTGGCCATGAAGGTCCTCCGTAGGGCGAGCTTAGCCGAAGTCTGCGGCGGCTCGGCGAAGCTGGGATGAAGTGGCGGGTCGATCGAGGAACGGTTTTGCTCGGGTCGCCACGGAATGACGCGGGACCTCGTGGGAGGGCCTTCAGGCCCGACGCTTTTCGCTCCGTCGCGACAAACCCGCTGCCTGATCGAAAAGCGTCGGGCCTGAAGGCCCTCCACAGAGACTTCGGGACTGGCATGGGCGGGGGAGGTGACCGGATCGCGGGACCGCGACGGCCGTCGCGCTGGTCCGGCTCCGGGGCGCTTGCATCCGGCGGCGTCCTCAAGCACGATCGGTCCATGAGTTTCGATCCCGCCCTCGCCATCGCCCGCAGCGCCGCCTTCGCCGGCCGCGCGCGCGCGGCTGCGGTACGGGTCAACAATAATAATCGCAATAACGCCAGCCTCCCGCGGGCCGGCGATTAGCGCGCGCAACACACGCTCAATCGCTCAGGAAGCCCGCACTGCGAAGTGCGGGCTTTCTTGTTTTTGGGTCATGTATTCGGACGTGTGTTCGTCCTTGAACAAGAGCCCGGCCATCCTTGGCCGGGGATTTAAAAAAGAGCCGTATAACCCCCACCGGAGATTTGTCGATGTGCTCGATCCTTGGTTTGTTCGACCTGCGCCCCGGCGCCGATGTGCGGCTGCTGCGGCAGTTGGCCCTGTCCCTGTCGGCGAAGCAGCGCCATCGCGGACCCGACTGGTCCGGGGTCAGCGCCGAACCGCGCGCGATCCTGGTGCATGAGCGCCTGGCCATCGTCGATCCCACCGGCGGCTCGCAGCCGCTGCGTTCGGCCGACGGCGAACTGGCGCTCGCGGTCAACGGCGAGATCTACAACCACCGCGAACTCGAGCAGCAGCTCACCCAGCCGTACGCGTTCCAGACCAAGTCCGACTGCGAAGTCATCAACGCCCTGTACCGCGAAACCGCCGACCTGGGCGAACTGCTCAACCGCCTCAACGGCATCTTCGCCTTCGCCCTGTGGGATGCGGCGCGCGGCCGTTACGTGATCGCGCGCGATCCGTTCGGCGTATGTCCCTTGTACTGGGGCCACGACGCCGACGGCCGTCTGTGGGTGGCTTCGGAAATGAAGGCGCTGGCGCGGTTGTGCGACGACGTCGCGCCGTTCCCGCCGGGTCACTACTACGACAGCGATGTCGGCGTGCCGGTGAAGTACTACCAGCGTCCGTGGCGCGACTACGCGGCGACGCAAGGCGTGGAAGTGTCGAAGCAGGAACTGCGCGAAGCCTTCGAGCGCGCGGTGCATCGGCAGATGATGAGCGACGTGCCGTATGGGGTGCTGCTGTCGGGCGGTCTGGATTCATCGCTCGTCGCGGCCTGCGCGGCGCGTTTCGCGCGCCGGCGCATCGAGGAGGACGATCAGGCCGAGGCCTGGTGGCCGCGCCTGCATTCGTTCGCGATCGGCCTGGAAGGCTCGCCCGACCTGGCCGCGGCCGAGATCGCCGCGGCCGCGCTCGGCACGGTCCATCACGGTTTCACCTACACCTTCGAAGAAGGCCTGGACGTGCTGCCCGACGTGATCGCGCACATCGAAACCTACGATGTCACCACGATCCGCGCGTCCACGCCGATGTTCCTGCTCGCGCGCCGGATCAAGGCGATGGGCGTGAAGATGGTGCTGTCGGGCGAAGGCTCGGACGAAATCTTCGGCGGCTATCTGTATTTCCACAAGGCGCCGAACGCGCGCGAGTTCCACGAAGAACTGGTGCGCAAGCTCGATGCGCTGCACAGCTTCGATTGCCTGCGCGCCAACAAGTCGATGATGGCCTGGGGCGTGGAGCCGCGGGTGCCGTTCCTGGACGTGGAGTTCATCGAGGTGGCGATGCGCATGGATGCCCAGGCCAAGATGGTCGACAAGGCGACGGGACGCATCGAGAAAGCGGTGCTGCGCGAAGCCTTCGAAGGCTACCTGCCCGATTCGATCCTGTGGCGGCAGAAGGAGCAGTTCAGCGACGGCGTCGGCTATGGCTGGATCGACGGGCTCAAGGCGCACGCCGAAGTGCAGGTCGGCGATCGCGAATTCGCCACCGCCGCCAGCCGCTTCCCGATCAACACGCCGCAGACCAAGGAGGCGTATTACTACCGCGGCCTGTTCGAACGCCTGTTTCCCGGCACCGCCTGCGCCGAGACCGTGCCTGGCGGCAAATCGATCGCCTGTTCCTCGCCCGCGGCGATCGCCTGGGATGCGGCGTTCGCCAATGCGGCCGATCCGTCGGGCCGTGCGATCGCGGGGGTGCATCAGGCGGCGTTGGCTTGACTCGATCCTGCGCGGCAGCAGCGCGCGAAGAAACCGGATGCCGCGATCGCGGCATCCGGTTTGCGGTCAGACGTTCGCCGAGCGATCAAAGCCCGCAACCGATCCAGTTCTGTTGCTTGCTGCGATTGTCGACCGTGCCGTTCGGGCAAACCACGTCGATGATGGCGAATGCGTTCAGTTCGCACGTCGAGCTGCGGCCGACGAACTTGATCGCCTCGGCCGGCGCCGGTGGATATTGATTTTCGCCTTGACGCTGGGTCGTCTCGAAGGTCCACGGATCGTTCGGGCTGTTGCGATGCCCCGCCTGCGAACGCAAGGTGTAGCGCGGCACCGGCGGACTGACGGCGTTGTTCGCAAGGACGGTGGTGTTGACGACGACGGTCGCGGTGGAGGTGGTGTTGCCGAAGTCGAAGGTGAAGCGGCCGGTGTAGGCGCCGTTGCACAGCGGTACCAACGTGTCGACATCGGGCGGCGGCGTGGCGACGGCGGGCAGCGAAGCGAGCAGGCACACGGCCAGGGTGCCGAACAGGCCGATCGAGCGAATCTTGCGCATGGAACGTTCCTTGTTTGAGGGTTGAATCGATGAAGGCGACGGCGTGGGCGTAGCCGGTGTCGTCGGCCTCGACACAACGCCGAAGGCGTCGGTGCGTCGGCTACGGTCGCCGACCCGCAGGCAGGCCGGCGGGCAGCGCCGGCAGACGATGCGGTTTGTTCGTGGTTCCTCCTTGCGGTGAGCGGCGCGGGCGCGCGAAATCCTTCGTGCGCCTAGGGTTACTCGCAATCCGCGGGAACAACGGCTCATCGTCCGGCAAGGTCGTGACGCAGTGCATGACGGCATGCTCGAGGCCAGGCGTCGTGCATGGCGTCGAGCGTGCGTGCAGGCGAGGTATTCCAGCTCGGACGGACGCCATCGCTTTGCGCTGGTCGTCGGGTCGATCCAGGCCGCGCAATCGCGGCGCTGTGGTCGGCTGCGTATCCAGCCGACCACGCCCGCGTATTCACCGCGGTAACCAACGCCGGGTATCGCATCGCAAGATCGGCCGATGCATTACCGAGCACGCGGCCGCGCTTCAGCGCGCGCGGCCGTCGAACCGCTTACAAACCGCAACCGATCCAGTTACGCGTGAGTTGCTTGGTCTCCTGAGTGCCGTTGGGGCAATGCACCACGACGATGGTGCTTGCGATCAATTCGCAGCCCGCGTCCTTGAACAACATGCCGTTCGCGGTGACCGCCGCGGTCGAGAATTCGTTGTGGTATTCGCTGCTGTGGGTGTCGCTCACCCAGTTCGGATTGACCGCATTGCGCCGCATCACCATGCTCTCGGCGACGAAATACGGCGGGGGCGTAATTGACCCGTGGGCGAAGGGATGGCGCACCAGGCTGGCTTCGGCGTGGGCGGTGGCGGTGGTGCCGGTCTGGCCGAAATCCAGTTGCAGCCGGGCCGAGTACCTGCCGCTGCAGGCGGACTGGTTTTCCAGGACGCTGGGCGGATCGGACGCGAACGCGGCCAACGGCAGGATCAGCGAGAGCAATCCGGCGGCGAGCGCGCAGGGGGTGTGGGTCTTGAGCATGGCGAATCTTCCTTGGATGACGATGGACTGAAGTCCGCGCAGTCGTGTCCCCTTGGGCGTCCCATCCGATCGGAAGTACGCTCGGACTGCGCGGACGACACCGCCTCGGGCGGCGTCGCGCCGAATGTGGCGCACGCGGCATCCGGCGTGAATACGCCTCGGACAAGTTTGCGATGAAGCGCGGCTCGCGGCGACGAAACCGCGCGAGCGGCGAGCGAAATTCGCGCGCGACGATCAGCCGCGCAACGGATAATCCTTGCAATCGATCCAGCGCACGCCGGCGCCGCGGGTGTGCTGCAACACCCATGGCAACGCAATGCGTGCCTTGTCGTGTATGTCGTGGAACAGGATCGTGCCGTGCCGCCACAACAGCATCAGGCTCAACAGTCGGCCTTGCATGTCGGTCGGGGTCATCTTCGCGTTCCAGTCCTGCGAATCGATGCCCCACAGCACCACGCGCTGGCCGCGTTCGCGGAAGAAACCGCCGCTGTCGGCGAGGCGCTGTCCGTAGGGCGGGCGGAACAAAGGCACATACAGCGTGCCGGATTGGACCTTGATCAAGGCGGCGCTGCGCAGGACCGAATCCTGCCATTGCGGCCAGCGCGAATGCGACTGGTGTTCCCAGCCATGCGACGCCACGCACATCCCGGCGTAGCGTTGCGCGGTGCTCAGCTTCGGATTCGCCGCGACCTGCTGCTGCAAGGACTGCCCGAGCAGGAAGAAGGTCGCATCGAGTTTGTGTTCGCGCAACACGCGCAGCAGTTTGTCGGTGTTGCCGCCGGCCGCGCTCGGGCCGTCGTCGAAGGTCAGCAGGAACTGCCGGTCGGGCAGTTCGCTGCCGTCGACTTCGTCGGCCGAATAGGTGTCGATCTCGCTGCTGGTGCGCGGGAACAATGCGGCCAGGCGCAGTTGTTCGTCGAGATAGATGCGATGGAAACGCGCCGCGTCGCTGCGCCAGGCGGCGTAGGCCGGCTCGGGCGCGGCGACGAAGGCGAGCGCGAGCGCGCGCAATGCGGCGGTGTCCGCGGCGGGTTGGCAGAACGTTTCGCGCGGCGCGCAGGCGCGCGCGGCGAGGCGGTAGTTCGTGCTCAGCCGCTGCCAGAAACGCGCGCGAATCTTGTCGAGCGATGCGCGGTCGATCTGCTTGAGCTTGAGCCGTTGGGTCAGGGCCGCGTCGTCGAGGGTTTCGCTGAGCGCCAGTTCGTGGCCGAAGGCGAGGATCTCGGCGCGCGAGGCGCGGTCGAACGCGGCCGGCGAATTCAATGCCTGCGGCCAGGTCGCGCGATCGGCGCTGGCCACTTCGGACGGGCCGGCGGCCTGCGCGGTCGTCAGCACCGCGCACAACAGCAGCGACAGCGCGAAAAACATCGGACGGCGCAGGCGCGCGCGTTGGCCGCGCGGATGTTCAATAGCCACTGACACGCTCCAATGCCTGATCGTAGGTCTTGTCCGGCTTTTCGCGCTTGGCCGCCAGATAGTTCGACATGGCCCGTTCGTACTGGCCGTCTTCTTCGTACAGTTTGCCGATGTTGTAGTACGCGCCGGCGCGGATGGTCGCCGCGCCCGCGCCCTTGGCCAGGGCGATGGCCTTGCGCGAAGCCCAGATCGCTTCGGCGGCGCGGCCGAGCTTGACGTAGGCCAGGCCCAGATTGCTGTAGCTCAAGGCATGCGCGGGATCGAGTTCGATCGCCTGCTGGTACAGCGCCACCGCGCCGCGCAGATCGCCGTTGCGATACGCCGCTTCGCCGCGCAGGTTGGTCGCGACCGCGGCGTCGCCGGCTTCGCTGCCGACCGGCTCGTCGCCGCCTCGGCCGCCGACGCGCGCGATCTCGTCGCCGATGCGTTCGGCGCCGACCGCGACCGCGCTGATCGCATTGAGGTCGTCGAAGCGGCCTTCGCCATCGACCCGGAACACCGTCCACAGATTGCCGGTTCGATCCTGCGGCACTCGGTAGCTGCGCACCAGCGATTCGCCGACGTACACGAACACCTGCGCCTGGCTGCGCGCGAGCGCGCGGCTGTCGGCCTGGTCGCGATGGCCGAAGTCGTGGACCGCGAAGGTGTAGGCCTCGCCCGGATGGCGGCGCTGCACGGTGATGGTTTCCGGGCCGCGCTGGCCGCTGTGGTCCAGGTCCAGGCTGGCGTCGCGTCCGCTCTTGCGTTCGAAATAGACGTGATTGCCCGGATAGCTCAGGTGCGCGTCCAGATCGGCCGGGGTGTCGCCCCAGCTGAGCACCACGCGCATGCCGTCGAGGTTGTGCATCACCGGGCTGAGCGCATACGCCGGGACATCGCAGGGGCATTGCACGATCAGCTCGGCGTAGCCGGCCTTGCCGATCACCAGCCGCGATTGCGGGTCGCGCGCCAGCACCGGATCGAGCGTGGCGCGGCCTTGCGCGTCGGTGGTCGCGATCAGCGAGGGTCGGTCGGCGCGTTGCAGGCTCACCGTCGCATTGTCGATGGGGCGGTCGGCGAGGATGGCGCTGACCACCTGCACGCGGTCGCTCTGCGCATGCGCCGGCCCGGCCGTCGAGGCGAGGCCGATCACACAGGCGAGGACGGGCGCGGCCATGCGGCGAAACATCCTGGTTGCGGTCCTGGGGCGGCGGGGCGAGGGGGCGATGATCGTGGCGATGATACGCAATGCCGGCATCGGGTTGGGTGGCTTTGGCTGCCTGGAACGTGCATCGCGCGGCGGTCCGCGTCACCGCGCCTGTTAGGCTGTAGCGGCGCGGCGGCGGTGGCCGGATCGGGTTCACACCCTGGCCATTGCCCCGTCCGCGCGATCGATCAACGGCAACGGCAACACGGGAGAGGCGCGATGGCAGCTCAAGCGCAGGGCAGCGAACTGGTCAATGTGGTGGTGCTGCTGGCGGCGGGCGTGATCGCGGTCCCGGTGTTCAAGCGGATCGGCCTGGGTTCGGTGCTCGGTTATCTGGCCGCGGGGCTGGCGATCGGGCCGTTCGGGCTGGGCTTGTTCGCCGACCCGCAGGCGATCTTGCACGTGGCCGAACTCGGCGTGGTGATGTTCTTGTTCATCATCGGCCTGGAGATGCGGCCCTCGCACCTGTGGAGCCTGCGCCGCGAGATCTTCGGCCTGGGCACCGCGCAGATCGCGCTGTGCTCGGCGGCGATGACCGGGGTCGGGCTGCTGTTCGGTTTTCCGCCGGTGGTGGCTTTCATCGGCGCGATGGGCTTCGTGCTCACCTCGACCGCGATCGTGATGCAGATCCTCGGCGAACGCGGCGACCTGGCCTTGCCGCGCGGGCAACGGATCGTCTCGATCCTGCTGTTCGAGGACCTGCTGATCGTGCCGCTGCTGGCGCTGGTCGCGCTGATGGCGCCGCCGGACGCGAGCGGCGCGACCCATTCGCGCTGGCTCGACATCGGTATCGCCATGGCCTCGCTGGCGACCTTGCTCGCGGCCGGCATCTGGCTGCTGAACCCGCTGTTCCGCGTGCTCGCCGCGGCCAAGGCGCGCGAGGTGATGACCGCGGCGGCGTTGCTGGTGGTGCTCGGCGCGGCGCTGCTGATGCAGATCGGCGGCCTGTCGATGGCGATGGGTGCGTTCCTGGCCGGCGTGCTGCTGTCGGAGTCGACCTTCCGCCATCAGCTCGAGGCCGATGTCGAACCCTTCCGCGGCATCCTGCTGGGCCTGTTCTTCCTCAGCGTGGGCATGTCGCTGAACCTGACCGTGGTCGCGGCGAACTGGCCGCTGATCGTCGGCGGCGTGCTGGCGCTGATGGTGGTCAAGGCGCTGTGCATCTACATCGTCGCGCGCCTGCTCAAGTCCTGCCACACCGAGTCGCTGGACCGCGCGGTGCTGATGGCGCAGGGCGGCGAATTCGCCTTCGTGCTGTTTTCCGCCGCCGCCGCGGCCCAATTGATCGACGCCGAGATCAACGCCAATTTGACCGCGATCGTGGTGCTGTCGATGACCTTGACCCCGCTGGCGATCATCGCCTTGCGCAAGCTGTCGCCGAAGATCGCGCTGTCGCTGGAAGGCGTGGACGAACCCAACGGGCTCAGCGGCAGCGTGCTGCTGATCGGCTTCGGCCGGTTCGGACAGGTGGTGTCGCAATCGTTGCTCGCGCGCGGGGTCGAGGTGTCGATCATCGATACCGACGTGGAGATGATCGAAAGCGCGCAGACCTTCGGTTTCAAGGTCTATTACGGCGACGGCACCCGGCTGGACGTGCTGCACGCCTCCGGCGCCGACAGCGCCCAGCTGATCGCGATCTGCATCGACGACCGCGCCGCGGCGACGGTCACCGCGCAGCTGATCAAGCACGAATTTCCGCAGGCGCGCTTGCTGGCGCGCAGCTTCGACCGCGAACACGCGCTGGAGCTGGTGCATGCCGGGGTCGACCTGCAGGTGCGCGAGACCTTCGAATCGGCGATGCGCTTCGGCGAAGCGGCGCTGGTCGAACTCGGCGTGCCGGTCGACGAAGCCGCCGAGGTGGTGGCCGACATCCGCCGCCGCGACGCGGAACGTTTCGAACTCGAACTGGTCGGCGGCGTGCGCGCGGGGACCTCGCTGTTGTACGGCAACATGCAGCAGACCCCGCTGATCGCGCCCAAGCCGCGGCCGTCGCGACAGGACCACGAGGAAGAACACGCGCCCGGCATTTCGGCTTGAATGAGTGCGGACGCATTCGACGCGTTCACAGGAGGAATCGTCGATGGCGTGGTCGAACTGTCGATCGAAAATCCCGCGCCCGAGGCCGAAACCGCGACCTGGGCGGTGATCCAGCGAGACGTCGAGCAGGTGGTGGCGATGTGGGGGGCGCTGGGCATCACCGGCGTGGCGATGGCGATGTTCGGATCGGCGTTCGCGGCGGTGCTGGGGAGCGGCACCTTGCTGCAGGGCGGCGCGGTCGCGGCTGGCGGTTGAAGCTGGCGTTGCGGGCGTAATCAGCGTGTGGCGCTGGCGCAATCCGGCGGCCAGCGTTTATCGGGCGACGCCGTCAGATCGACCACGAAGAATTCGCCGGAGCGTTCGCCATCGGCCTGTGCGAACAACAGTCGGTCGCCGCGCGGCGACAACAACGGCCCGACCTGGAACACCTCGCCGCGCGCCTTGATGCGATCGCGCTCGAGCCACCGGTCGCCGCTGCGCTCGAAACGGTACAGATGCGAGCGGTCGCCGCGGTCGATCACCGCGATCAGATGGCGGCCGTCGCGCGAGACCTCGGCTTCGTACTCGTTCGCCGCGGTGCTGACCGGCGCGTCGAGATTGCGTACTTGCCAGGCGCCATCGGCCTGCGGCGTGGCCAGGTAGATATCGCCGGAGCCGTGGCCGCCGTCGCGGCTGGAACCGAAGTAGAGGCGGCCGTCGGCCATCGCGCGCGGCAGCAGTTCGGACGCCTTCGAATTGACCGGTTCGGGCAGGCGTTGCGGTGCGCCCCAATCGCCGTCGCGCGTGCGTTCGACGAGGTAGATGTCGAGGTCTTCGCCCTTGGGGTCGTGGCGCGCGGATACGAAATACAGACGGCGGCCGTCGGCGGTCACGAACGGGTCGGCATCCAGGCCCGGCCTGGAGGCGGCGAACGCCGGCGCGTCCGGCGTCGTCCAGCCGCCGGCTTCGCAACGCGAATGCAGCAGCCGCCAGTTGGCGAATTGCCGGTCGCTGCGCATGAAATAGATCTCGCGGCCGTCGGGGGTGAAGGTCGGCGAGGACTCGTACTGGTCGCTGCTGATATTCGGCGGCGCCCAGCGCCGCGGCTCGGGCGCGTGCGCCGCGGGCCGGTGGTAGGCCATGGCGTAGGCGGTCGCGCAGGTCGCGGCGAGCAGCGCGCTGGCCAGCCAGTACACGGCGGGGTCGGCAGGACGCGGCGGCGTTGGGTTCACGATGGCGTTCTCCGCGCGCGCCGCTAGTCGTCGCGCTGGCGCTGCTGGAACCGCCGCGCCTTGGCGACGTTGCCGCAGGTGGCCATGTCGCACCAGCGCCGACGGCCGTTCTTGGACGTGTCGATGAACACCCAGCCGCAATCGTTGCCGTCGCACACGCGCAGCCGGTCCAGGCGCGCGTCCTTGAGCAGTTCGATCGCATACGCGGTGATGACGTGCGCGATCAGGTCCAGGCCGGAGCGTTCGACCGACCATTGCGTCTGCAATCGCGAATCGCGCGAGATCAGCCGCGCGGCGCGCGAGGCGGACAGCCGCGCCTGATCCAGGCTGTCGAGCGTCGCGTCGTCGGGTTGCCGGCCGTGGGCGAGGGCGTACAAGGCCTCGCACAGCGCTTCGCGCAAGCTCTTGCAGCGCGCCAACGCGGCGGCGGCCTTGGCCGGCGATTCGGCGGCGAGCGCGTCCAGCGCGGTGAGATCGCCGCGCGCGAACGCCTCGCCCTGGCGCGCCCAGCGCAGCAGCCCGGCGTAGTCGTCGAGCCAGTCGCGCGGCTGGGTGTCGCGCGCGGTGACGGTGTTGACCAGGTCCAGGGCCGGATCGCCGCCAACCAGGTCGGCCGGTTTGAAGGCATGGGATTCGAGCTGCATGCTTCACCTTTAAAATTTGTTTTAAAGGTTATGTCGATCTTCGTCCGGGCCGCAATGCGGCATCGGCGGCTTTCCGATGGGCGGCATGCGCACGCGCACGCCATCACGCGATCTGCGCCGGATCTGGTTCACCCTGACCGCCACCGTCGTCCGCCGATATCGTTGGAGAATCCCGCTATGCGTCCCTCCGGATTGTCTGTCGCAGTTTCGATGGCTTGCCTGACCCTGGGGCTCGCCGCTTGCAATCGGCCTGAGGCGTCGTCGCCCGCGCCGGTCGCCGCCGCGCCGTCGGCGTCCGCCGCCAGCGCTCCGGCCGCCGAACCGGCCGCGCAGCCCTTGCACACGCAGGTCTACAACCCGGGCAAGAACGGCCTGTTCCAGGTCAGCTCGGTACTGGTCACCGGCGCGCGCGAGGCGGTGTTGATCGACGCGCAGTTTGGCGCGGCGCAGGCGCGCGAACTGGTCGAGCGGATCAAGGCGTCGGGCAAGACCCTCACCACCATCTACATCAGCCACGGCGACCCGGACTACTACTTCGGCCTGGACACGCTGCACGACGCCTTCCCGCAGGCGAAGATCCTGGCGACGCCGCCGACGGTCGAACACATTCGCGCGACCCAGGCGGCGAAACTCGCCTACTGGCGCCCCAAGCTCGGCGCCGACGCGCCCAAGCGCATCGTGGTCCCCGAGCCCTTGCAGGGCGACCGCATCGAACTGGAAGGACAGCCCTTGCAGATCGTCGGCCTCGACGGCCCGACGCCGGACCGCAGCGTGGTCTGGATTCCTTCGATCCGCACCGTGGCCGGCGGCGTGCCGGTGGTGGCCGGCGAACATCTGTTCATGGCCGATACGCCCACGCCGCAATCGCACCTGGATTGGCTGGCGACGTTGCACAAGATCGAAGCGCTCAAGCCCGAAGTCGTCGTGCCCGGCCACTTCGCGCCCGGTTCGGCGCAGACCCTGGACGCGGTGCGTTTCAGCGCCGACTACATCCGCGCGTTCGACGAAGAAGCGGCGAAGGCCAAGGATTCGACAACCTTGATCGCGGCGATGAAGCGGCGTTATCCGGGACTGGAAGGCGAGTTGTCCCTGGACATCAGCGCCAAGGTCGCCAAGCAGGAAATGCCCTGGCCGTAAGCGCACGAGGGTTGTCGCGCGCAAAAAACGGGCCGCTGCATCAGCAGCGGCCCGCGTTTTTCAGCCATGTCCAGACCGAGTGATCAGGGATTGAAATAGCTCGACACGCTCGAATAGATGTCGGCGAAGCGCGAGTAGTAATCCGGATCGCGCGGCGCGCTGCAGTACGAGGTGCCGCCGTACAGGCCGCCGCGCAGCTGATAGCCGCCGCTGCTGGTCACGGTGAACAGGCCCGAACCCGAGGAGCCGCCTTCGGTCACGCCGGTGTTCCAGACCACGCGGTACAGCGGCGACTTGCCGTCGATCGAGGTCGACAGGCCGGTCACCGAACCCAGCGAGTACTTCTTCACGTCGCCGGCCGGGTGGTGGATGCCTTCGATCGCGGTGCCGGTGGCGGCGATCGCCGCGCTCGACCAACCCGCATACACCGCGCCCGACGGCGGCGCGGTCTTGAGTTCGAGCAGCGAGGTGTCGCGGGTGGTGTTGGCGTGACGCAGGAACGCGCCGCCGCTGAGCGTGGTGTAGGCCGAATTCACCACCGAGCCGTTGCAGGTGGTGGCGTCGTAGAACCAGTACGTCTGCAGGGTGTTGGCGACAGTCTGGGTGCTGATGCAATGCGCGGCGGTCCAGAACAGGCGCTTCTTCGGCGAGTAGTTGTTGTTGAGCAAGGTGCCGGTGCACAGGTAGGTGCCGCCGCCGGTGGTGAAGGTCATGCGCGCGACCGACTTGGCCGTCGACACGAAACCCGACGGCGGGCTGACCCGGCACACGATGTCCTTCTCGCACGCATCGCTGTCGCCGATGGCCTTCTGCAACGCCTTCTCGCTGGCCGCCGGGCTGACGTCCAGGTGCGACAACTGCGGGATGTTGAGCGACAGCGACTTCGCGCTCACGCCCTTGGGCAGGACGATTTCGACCGTGGCGGTGTCGCCGGCGACCACCGGTGACCAGCCCAGTTCGTTGCCGGCGAAGTCCGCGCCGCTTTGTTCGAACACGCGGCCGTCGTTGCCGGCGAAATGCAGCACCGCCGACCTGGCGCCGGCGCCGCGCAACGACAGGCCCGCGCGCAGCGCCACCGCGCCGGCCGAAGACACTTCGAAGCGCGCGGCGCTGCCGCCGTTGGCCAGCGGCAGCCAGTTCAAGGTCTTCAGGTCGATCCGGCTGCGCGCGATGGTGCGCGCGTAGCCGATCTCCAGCGGTTCGCCGTGCTTGTCCTGGCGGACCCGGCGGTCCTTGAGCGCGGACACGTCCAGGCTGGTCGGCTGGCCCAGGCTGACCAGGCGCGGCGCGGCGGCCTTGGCGGAGATCGCGAAATCGGCAGCGCCCATGGCGCCGGCCAACGGGGTTTCGGTGACCGGCGCGGAATCCATTTCGGCGTTGGCGGTCTTGGCGGACGCGTGGATCGAGAAACAAGACAGGCCGGCGACGAGCGCCAGGCAAAGTGCGTTCTTGCGGATCATCGTGCGTTTCCTTGAGTGCGAAGGGAGCGGCGCCGCGATGGCGCCGAGGCTCGCGCGCAGCGAGCGGGCTTCACGCTAAGCGGCAAAAACGCTTGGTTTTGTGAGCGTTTCGGGGCTTCTGGCAAGCCGCGAAAGTACAAGCCGTTGCGGCTGAAACCGTTGCGGTCAAGCGTGCCGGCGATCACGGATATGCATGCCGCTCGCGATCGATGCACAACGCGGTCACCGGCAGCGCAAGCACTCGCAGGTGGCGGCAAACCGCGCCGCGGTCGATCGCCGGCGCGTTCGATATCACGGCCCGGCCGCGGCGTGTTTTGCCCGCGATCCCGCGTCGGGGCCGCTGTCTGGGAAGCGTGGAGCGCGCGACGGGCGGTCCATCGCCCCGACACCGCGTTCATGCTGATGTGAGACCATAGAGGCCATGACCAAAAAAACGAAGAATACGAAGACCGGTAAGCCCGGCAGCAGCAAGACCTCATCCACCACCGGTGCCGGCCCCGGTCCCAGCAAGAAAAGCGGCGCGAAGCCGCCCGCGGCGCGACCGCCCTGGTTGCCCGACAACCTCCAGCACGGCGCCAGCAAGACCCCGCGCAAGAAGGCCGCGTCCGGCCCCGCCAGCTTCCTCCCGCAGGTTCCCGGCCCCGCCGTCAAAGGGCCCGCGACCAAAGCGCCCCCTTTCCACGATCCTTACGCCGACCGCGAAGCCTCGCGCTACGAGCAGCCGATCGCCAGCCGCGAACTGATCCTGCAGGCCCTGGCCGCGGCCGACGGCCCGATGTCGGCCGAGACCCTGGCCGAACAGCTCAAACTCAGCGAGCCCGACCGCGCCGACGCGCTGGGCAAGCGCCTGGGCGCGATGATCCGCGACGGCCAGCTGATCCGTAACCGCAAGGGCGATTTCGCTCCCGCCGCGCAGATGGACCTGATCCCCGGCGTGGTGATCGCCAACCCCGACGGCTTCGGCTTCCTGCGCCCGGAAAGCGGCGTGGGCGACGATCTGTTCCTGCCGCCGTACGAAATGCGCAAGGCCATGCATGGCGACCGCGTGCTGGTCAGCGTCACCGGCATGGACCGCCGCGGCCGCCGCGAAGGCGCGATCGTGGAAGTGCTCGAACGCCGGCTCAATCGTTTGATCGGCCGCTTCACGGTCGAGCAGGGCATCAGCTATGTGGTGCCCGACGATCGCCGTATCCAGCGCAACGTGCAGATCCCGCCGGACGCGCGCATGGACGCCCAGAACGGCCAGTTGGTCGTGTGCGAACTAGTCCAGGCGCCCGATCACAAGCGTCCGCCGATCGGCCGCGTGCTCGCGGTGCTCGGCGACAAGCTCACCGCCTCGCTGGCGGTGCAGGCCGCGATCCACGGCCACGAAATTCCCGACGTGTTCCCGCAGGAAACCCTCGACGAAGCCGCCGCGGTGCCGCTGACCGTGCCCGAGTCGGTGGCCGCGCAACGCGTCGACCTGCGCAAGCTGCCGCTGGTCACCATCGATGGCGAGGACGCGAAGGACTTCGACGACGCGGTGTACTGCGAAAGCAACCGCGACGGCTTCCGCCTGGTGGTCGCGATCGCCGACGTGTCGCATTACGTCCGCCCGGGCACGCCGCTGGACGACGAGGCGCAAAAGCGCGCCACCTCGGTGTACTTCCCCGGCTTCGTCGTGCCGATGCTGCCGGAGACCTTGTCCAACGGCATCTGTTCGTTGAACCCGAAGGTCGACCGCCTGTGTTTCGTCTGCGACATGCAGATCGATCGCGAGGGCCAGGTCAGCGAGTCGAAGTTCTACGAAGCGGTGATGAACTCGCATGCGCGCCTGACCTACACCACGGTGTGGAACGCGGTCGGCGACGTGCCCGAAGAATTGAAGAGCGAGGCGCACGCGCAGATCGGCTCGCTGCTGCCCAACATCGAGCGCCTGCACCAGTTGTTCCACGTGCTGCTGAAGGCGCGGCAAAAGCGCGGCGCGATCGAATTCGAATCCAGCGAAGTGCGCTTCGTGCTCGGCAGCAACGGCGAAGTGACCCAGGCCGGCATGCTCCAGCGCAACGACGCGCACAAGCTGATCGAGGAATGCATGATCGCGGCCAATGTCGAGGCCGCGAAGTTCCTGATCGCGCAGGAAGTGCCGGCGCCGTACCGCATCCACGACCGGCCGCCGGAACAGAAGTACGCCGATCTGCAGGAGTTCCTCAAGGAATTCAAGCTGCGCATGCCGGCCTGGAACCAGGTCGAGCCGCGCGATTTCACCGCGCTGCTGAAGAAGATCCGCGAGCGTCCGGATGCGGCGCTGATCGAATCGGTGCTGCTGCGCAGCCAGAGCCTGGCGGTGTACGCGCCGGAGAACGTGGGTCACTTCGGTCTGGCGCTGCACGCCTACGCCCACTTCACCTCGCCGATCCGGCGTTATCCCGACTTGCTGGTGCATCGCGCGATCAAGCACGCGCTCAGCGGCGCCAAGCCGAGCGCCTACGGTTATTCGCCCCGGCAGATGGCCGCGCTGGCGTTGCAATGTTCCGAACGCGAGCGTCGCGCCGACGAGGCCGAGCGCGAGGTCGACGAGCGCTACCGCGCGGCGTGGATGGAGCAGCATGTCGGCGGCGAGTTCGAAGGCACCATCAGCGGCGTGACCAGCTTCGGCCTGTTCATCGAACTCGACGAATCCAAGGTCAACGGCCTGGTCCACGTGACTCAGTTGCCGCACGACTACTACCACTTCGATCCGATCCGCAAGACGCTCAAGGGCGAACGCACCGGCCGCGAATTCCGGCTCGGCGACCGGGTCGCGATCGTGGTGCTCAAGGCCAGCGTGGAAGACCGCAAGATCGACTTCCGCCTGGTCGAGGAGCGCGGCGCCAAGCCGTTGCCGCCGCGCGGGCAGCCGGCGAAGCGGGCCAAACAGAAGTATTGAGGCACGGGGCGCGCGCGGTTGGGGAATTACCTGATCGCGCCTGGAACCACCTTGGCGGTATGCGTGCCGGACGTTGGCCGTGGCGGCTACGAGGTCGTTTGTGGGAGGGGCTCTGGCCCCGACGCTCTTGTTTCAGATCGCCGGGAATCCACCGCGACCCGATCGGAAAGCCTCGGGGATGAATCCCCTCCCACAAAAGACCTCGTGGCTTGGCGGCGACCCGCGTTACCCTTGACCGCAGCTCGGGCGCGTTAATGAGTCGCCCACTTTGAAAACGGGGGCGAGCGCCCGGCGCAACTGCGATTCGAGCGACTGACTCCAGCGCGGGGGATTTGCTCTTCCTCCGGCTGGTTGCGTTGCTGCGGGCGGAAAAGAGCAAATCCCCCCTGGCCCCCCTTTTTCAAAGGGGGGAATCCTTCGGGTGGGTTTCGAGGGCAGGCGGGAGGTTTCGGCCGCGCCGCAAATGGCTGCCAGTTGCCAGTGGGCGGCCTCCGCCACAAACCGCCGCAAATACCACAAAGCGCCGCCGCCGCAGCCGCCGCAAACCGCCACCTGGCCTCCCGCCATCCGCCCCAGCCGTGGCGGTAGCTTAGAATTCATCCCCCAGATCCAGCCCCGGCCTCGCGCGCCCGCGCGGGCGCCCCGGCCACGACCGCCCCACGGAATCCCCATGAGCCAGAAACAATGGATCGCCGGCATCAACGCCGTCGCCGCTTCGATCGAACACGATGCGTCCAACGTGCGCGAGGTGCTGATCGAGGCCGGCGCCAAGAACCCGCGTCTGACCGAGATCGAAACCGCCGCGCGCCGCGCCGATATCGACGTGCGACGGGTCGCGAGCACTGCGCTCGAGGGCGTGGTCGGCAACCTGCGCCATCAAGGCGTGGTCGCGCGCTACGCCGCGGCCAAGACCTGGAACGAGAACGAACTCGAAGGGCTGGTCGAAGCCGCCGAAGGCAAGGCGCTGATCCTGATCCTCGATGGCGTGCAGGACCCGCACAACCTCGGCGCCTGCCTGCGCAGCGCGGCGGCGGCCAACGCGACCGCGGTGATCATCCCGAAGGACAAGTCGGTGCAGGTCAACGCGACCGTGCGCAAGACCTCGGCCGGCGCGGCCGACAGCATCCCGGTGATCCCGGTGACCAACCTGGCCCGCGCCATGCGCGACCTGCAACAGCTGGGCGTGTGGATCTACGGCCTGGCAGGCGAAGCCGATGCGTCGTTGTATTCGATCGACCTCAAAGGCAACGTAGCCCTGGTCCTCGGCGGCGAAGCCGACGGCCTGCGCCGCCTGACCCGCGAAAACTGCGACCAGTTGGTCAAGATCCCGATGCCCGGCGGCAACGCGGCCGGCGGCGTGGAAAGCCTCAACGTGTCGGTCGCCTCGGGCGTGACCTTGTTCGAAGCGGTACGCCAGCGCGGTGCGGGCGCGGCCTGAGATGAAGTTGTCGCTGGGCCGCGGCATGAACTGGCTGGCTGTTTCCGGCCATCGGCGCGGCAATGCTGCTCGGCGCGATCGCGATCGCGGTGGTGCAGCAGCGGTTCCGGATGCATGCGCTGCATGCGCAGGGCGTGGTGGTGGATCACAGCTACAGCCGCTCCGACGATTCGAGTAGCTCCGGCAGCGGCGGCACCTATTGCCCGGTGGTGCATTTCACCGATGCCGACGGGCAACAGATCGAATTCATCGGTGGCGTGTGTTCGCGGCCCCGCGCCGAGAATGTCGGCGACACGGTGGCGGTGCTGTATCGCAAGGGCGATCCGCACGACGCCAGGATCGATTCGTTCCTGACCCGATGGTTCGCGGCGATGATCGTGGGCGCGATCGGCGGCGTGTTTCTCATGATCGGTCTGGCGTTGGTCGTGCCGGGCCTGCGTCGGCGCCATATCGCGGCCGAACTGCGCGCGACCGGCGTCGCGATACAGGCCGACGTGGTCGAGGTGGCGCGCGATACCTCGTTCAAGATAAACGGCCGCTCGCCGTGGCGAATCCACGCGCAATGGCGCGATCCGGACAGTGGCAAGATCCACCTGTTCCGCAGCGACATGCTCTGGTTCGACCCGAGCGATTATCTCGGCGAACGCATCAGCGTATTGATCCGGCCCGGCCAGCCCAAGCGCTACTGGATCGACACGCGTTTCCTGCCCGAACTGGCGTAAGCGCATCGGCCGCGCCGCGACGAAGCGACGCGGGGTTACATCCCGGTCATCGACCGCCCCGGGGCGCGTGAGAAACTACGCATCACGAGGCAGGGACGACCCTGCTGCTTCAATCGCATCCGGGGACGGCCCCATCGCCAACCTGGAGTCAGTCATGTCCTGGATCTTGCTCGTACTCGCCGGCCTGTTCGAAGTGGGCTGGGCGATCGGTCTGAAGTACACCGAAGGTTTCACCAAACTGTGGCCCTCCGTCGGCACGGTCGCGGCGATGATCGTCAGCCTGGGCTTGCTCGGCCTGGCGATGAAGTCGCTGCCGGTCGGCACGGCCTACGCGATCTGGGTCGGCGTCGGCGCGGTCGGCACGGTCATTCTCGGCATCGTGCTGTTCAACGAGCCGGTCAATGCGCTGCGCATCGTCAGCGTGGTGTTGATCGTTGCCGGGCTGGTCGGTTTGAAGCTGGCCTGAGTCGGGCTTGAAGTTCGACCCTGCGCGGCGCGATTGATCCTCCGCGTCGTGCCGTCGTTCGATCGCGCGGACGCTGTCGCGACCATGGCCGCGATGATGAAAGCGCAATGACGAAAGCCCGGCCGCCGGCTGGATCGACGATCCGGCCGCCGGTTATTTTTTCCAGACACTCAAGCCGTTTCCATCCAGGAGGGATGAATGAGCATCCGTGCCCGCATCCATGCGGACAACCCGATCCTGCTCGATCTGTGGCATCGATCGGTGCGCGCGACCCACGATTTCCTCAGCGAGGACGACATCGCGCAATTATTGCCGCAAGTACGCGATCAATATCTCGATGCGGTCGAGGTGTGGGTCTACGAGGGCCTCGACGGTACGCTGCTCGGTTTTATCGGCCTGGCGGGCGCGCAGGTCGAAATGCTGTTTCTGGACCCGGACTGGCGCGGGCAGGGCATCGGCACGCGGCTGCTCGATCACGCGCGCGAACTGCGCGGCGCCTTGACTGTCGACGTCAACGAACAAAACCCGCGTGCGCATGGGTTCTATCGGCGCTACGGGTTCGCGGAAGTCGGCCGTTCGCCGACCGACAGTCAGGGGCGGCCGTTTCCCTTGATCCACATGGCGCTGCGCGGCGTGGGCTGAGCCGGCGCGCGTCGTTCCGATCGGCCGCTCGCTGCGGCGACGGCAGCCTCATCGAGGCCACCGATTGCGTCGGAGCGTCGGCTCACTGCAAGGCGTTGACCAGCAGCTCGTCGAACCGGCGCGCGATGTCGGCGATGGTCTGCGCCTTGTCCTGGCCGTTGATGATGCGCCGCGCTTCCTCGTAGCTCGGTAGTTGCCCGGGCTTGAAGTAGTTGTCGAGTTTCTTGCCGGTGAACCAGCCTTTCTTCATGCCTTCCATCGCGATCGCGTAGGCGATCTCGGGCTTCTTGGCATCGTCGGGCTTGCTCAGCAGATCGATGCCGAGGAGCTTGCCGGCGCGCTCGTAATTCGCGCGGCCGGTGAGCTGCACATAGCCGCGTCCATGGAAGCGCGCACCGTCGCCGGGACGGGTGTTGCCGAGCATCTTGCCCACGCGGGTGTCCGGGCCGTACAGGCGGTTGAAGCGCGCGTCGTCGCCGAACTCGTCGATCGGCCGCAGGGTATGCGCGGTTTCCCACTTGAACGTCGCCAGGCAATAGGCAATCTGGTAACGATGCACCGGATTGGAATTGAAACTGGCGTCCTGCTCGATGCGTCCGATCAAGAAGCGCAGCGCCTGCGCGAGGTCGTCGCGCAACGGTCCGAAGCGCTTGCGGTAGCCATCGAGAAACTGCTCGTCGTCGAAAGCGAACATCCTGTCCTCCTGCGTGCGCAGCGCCACGGCTACGCGAAAGCGGTCGCGCGTCGGGCCGATCCTGGCCGCGACGTGCCGCTCGATGCTTAATCAACGCGGGCGCCGCACAGGCACGGTCAATGCAAGGTGTTTCATGGCTGAAACATTCGAGCGCGGACTTGGGCGGAGTCGGATCAGCTCAGGCCGTAGCGTTCGATCACGAGCTCGGCGGCGGTTTCGTACTGCCGGCGCGCGTAATCAAAGCCGTGCAGCAGGTCGCTCGATGCGGTCAGTTCTTGTTGCCAACGACGCAGGCGGCTGCGATCGAGCTGACGCCGCAGCGCCGATAGGAAGGCATGGCGACGCTGCGGGTCGATAAACGAAATTTCCGCGCTGTCCGATGTCGATGGCGACGTAGGCGCATGGATCAGATGATCGTGTTGCCAGGTCGCTGGATACTGATCGCTGTGACTCAACCGACCCGGATACGCCGCGTCCACAATCAACGGTGCCGATCCGGCGAGCCAGACGACGAAAGCCGCCCGCCAGTTGGGGTCTGAGATACCCAGTGCGCTGACAAGCCAGCCATCGATCAGTTCGGCATCCAGGTATTTCAAAACCAGCAGACACGATGCCGCCAGGGCATCACCGCCGTCGAAATAGAAGCCGTGATGCGGGCTGTTGCCCAGCGGCTGGAAAAATGGATTGGGCGCAACGCGCCCATGATTCCAGTGCTGCGCCGCGAACAAGGTCCTCGCCAAGGTATCGAGCAGGTCGCGTCGGACATGCAACGGCAGATTCGGAAAACCGGGATCGGGGCAATGTACGAAAGTCGCCGTCGCCAACGCACCGTGCAGCCAACGCCCGGAGAAACACGGCGCTTTGCCGTCGCCGATCAGGGTTTGCGCGCGCGGCAGCAAAAAGCCGAACCACACGAGCCACTCGCGTCTGGCGCCGAACGAGCCGGGACCCGAGGACAGTTCGAATAACGCGGAGTCGAGCTCGTCTTGCCGCCACCGCAGCGGGTCCTCGTCCATCAATCCCGAGAACAGGCGGCGTTCTTCGCTCATGAACCAGGCTTCGCCCATGGCTCGCCGAGGCAGGCGCACTAGCGCGCGTAGACGTTGCAGTGCCTGAGCCGATGGCCCGATGCCGGGCACCCAAAAGTAGGGCGATGTCGCGAGATTTTCGCTCATGACGCGATGGCCGATCGATGTGCGAGCAGCACGCGAAGACTGTCCGCGGACATCTCAGCCGCCGCGCGGCCACGCGTTGACGATCTTGCAGAACAACTCGGCGGTGCGCTGGGTGTCGTAGACGGCCGAATGCGCTTCCTGCGCGTTCCACGACAGTCCGGCGGCCTGGACCGCGCGCGCGAGCACGGTCTGGCCGTAGGCGACACCGGCCAGGGTCACGGTGTCGAACACGCTGAAGGGATGGAAGGGATTGCGCTTGTGGCCGCTGCGCGCGACCGCGGCGTTGAGGAAGTTGAGATCGAAATGGGCGTTGTGGCCGACCAGAATCGCGCGCTGGCAGCCGTGGCGCTTGACCGCCTCGCGCACCGGCCCGAACACCGCTTCCAGCGCCTGCCGCTCGGGCTTGGCGTCGCGGAACGGGTGGTCGATGTCGATGCCGGTGATTTCCAGCGACTTGGGGTCGATCAGGGTGCCGGGCGCGGGCACCACGTGGGCGCTGGCGATTTCGCCGGGCACGATCCGGCCTTCGGCATCCAGTTCCAGCGGCTGCACCGCGATTTCCAGCAGCGCGTGCTTGTTCCAGTCGAAGCCGCCGGTTTCGACGTCGACGACGACCGGCAGGTAGCCGCGGAAACGGTTGGCGAGGGTGGTGGGGAAGGGCGCCGCGGGGGACGCGGTCGCGGTTGGGCCGGTTTCGGTCATCGCGAAAGCCTAGCAGGTTGGGGCGATGGCTTTGGCGCGGCGGGCTGAACCGGGGTTGCGGGGCTGTCGGCTTGTCGTGGGCAGGGCCAACGATCTGGGTCTGAGGCGGTGATCAGGGCTTCAGTGGCGGCGTGGTTGTGTTTGCGCGGTCGCGGCTCGCGCCGCTCCTACAGTTTGGGACGATCCGGCGCGGGCTGGCTCTGGTGCGATCAGGCCGGCGGATTCGCGGCGCGGGAAAAGAAGACCACGCCGCTCGCACGCATCTGCCGCAGCAAGCCATCGCCGAGCGCGAGGAAGCCGGCGCTGTCGTCGCTTCCGGCCTCCTGGGCCAGGGCCTGCAACTGTTCGCGCGCGGACAGCTGCGGCGATTCGCCGATGCGTTCGACCAGGCGATAGGCGAGCGGGCTGAGTTCGGAAAAACGCACGTCGCCGTCGGCTTCGCGGCGCAGCAGGACCAGGGTCGGCGTCGCCGGCGGTTGTTCGGGCTGGTAGTCGGGGCCGAGGCGATGCACCGGCCAGGCATAGGCCAGCGGCCACGCGAGCGGCGACAGTTGCGGGCGCTGCTCCAGCAGTTCGTCGTCGCCGATCGCGGCGTCGTCGTGCGGCGCGGCCGCGTCGCTGAGTTGCAGCGCCAGTTCGACCCACTCGTAATGCGCGAGCTCGGGCAGGAACGGCGGGATGGCGTCGCTGCCCGGGCCGTCGCTGTCGAGATCGTCCAGGTAGCGCAGGAACTCGCGCGCGATCTCGGCGAACAGCGGGGTGCGGCAGCGGTAGTCGCGGTAGAAATCGCGCACGAGCCGCTGCCAGCGTTGCTCACCCAGCAACTGGCTGATGACCGGGAAATTGCCCGTCAGCAGGCCCAGGATGTTGTTGAACAGCAGATCGCGATAGATCCCCAGGCGCCGCTCCTCGATGCCTCGCGGCGCGGGGCTGGCCTGCGGATCGCGCAGATGCCGGGTCAGTTCGAACTGCTGCGCGCGCAGGCGCGAGGGTGCGTCGTTCATGGCTCAGGCGCGCGCGCGGCGGGCCGGGCTGGCCGCGGCCGGGCTGGTCGCAGCCTGGGTCGATTCGCTCAGCACCCGGCGCACCATGCACAGTTCGTCGACCAGTTCTTCGTAGGGCGGGAAATTGAAGTCGCGTTCGAGCAGGGTCGGGCGCGCGCCGAACATGCGGTAGGCGTCGCCGAGCAGCGACCAGACTTCGTTCTTCACCGGCGCGCCGTGGGTGTCGACCTTGAGGTCGTCGGCTTCGTCGTAATGGCCGGCGACATGGATATAGGCGATGCGCTCGTGCGGCATCGCCTGGATGAATTCGCGTGCGTCGTAACGATGGTTGATCGAATTGACGTAGACGTTGTTGACGTCGAGCAGCAGGTCGCAATCGGCCTCGGCCAGGATCGCGCGGGTGAATTCGATCTCGCTCATCTCCTGGTGCGGAGCGGCGTAGTAGGACGCGTTTTCCACCGCGATGCGGCGGCCGACGATGTCCTGGGTGCGGCGGATGCGCGCGGCGACGTGATGCACGGCTTCTTCGGTAAAAGGAATCGGCAGCAGGTCGTACAGGTGGCCGTCGTCGCTGCAATAACTCAGGTGTTCGCTGTAGCAGGCCACGCGGTGTTCGTCGAGGAAACGACGCACGCGGGCCAGGAAGGTTTCGTCGAGTGGTTCGGTGCCGCCCAGCGACAGGGACAGGCCGTGGCAGACCAGCCGGTGGCGCGAGGACAGATCGCGCAGCGCTTCGCCGAAGCGGCCGCCGATGCCGATCCAGTTTTCCGGCGCGCATTCGAGAAAATCGAAATCGCGTTCGCCCTCGCCGGTCGGCGCGGACTGCAGCGGGCTCAACAGAGCCCGCCGCAGGCCGAGACCGACGGCATCGGATTTCAGACTGCGCATGCCGTCCATCGTGTCAGCTCAGTGAGAAGTCGGAACGAATCAGACCGAACCGCCGCACTTGCCTTCGCCGCACTTGCCTTCACCGGCCTTCTTGGCTTCGCCGGTCTTGACCGGCTTGGTCGCGCCGGCCTTCTTGTCGGCGCCGCACTTGCCTTCACCGCACTTGCCTTCGGCGGCCTTCTTCTTGTCGGCGCCGCACTTGCCTTCGCCGCACTTGCCCTCGGCGGCCTTCTTGTCGGCGCCGCAGCTGCCTTCCTTGGCCTTCTTGTCGGCGCCACAGCTGCCTTCGGCATGCTTGGCATCGGCGGTGGCGGCCTTGGCGTCGGCGGCCTTGTCGGCGGTCTGCGCGGCCTGGGCGCCGAGCAGGTAGCCCTGCGACAGATCGCTCATCGCGAACGCGGACGCCGACAGGCTCAGGCCGCCGATCAGGGTGGCGCCGAGGGCGAGGGCGAGGGGCTTGTTGATTTGCTTGGACATGGATGACTCCTGTGGCGATGAGGGCGGAGGATGGTCCGCCGTTGGAATAACGGCCCAGTGTGCCGGGTTCCGTCAGATCGGGTTGTGCTCGAAACGCGATCGATGCGGCCGAGTTGTTGGGTGATACGACTTCGATGCGAACGTGGATGCAGAAGGGCGGTGGCGGTAGACAGGCGCCGCCGTCAACAGGTGAGGTATTCGCGTGCGAGCAATCGCGCCCTGTGCAGACGCGACTTCACCGCTTCGCGGGTTATCTGGAGCTGTTCGCCGATTTCGGCGATGGTCAGCCCTTCCAGGTCGCGCAGCAGGATGATGCGGCGGTAATGCGCGGGCAGCGATTCCAGCGCGGCGGCGACATCATGCCGCCACTCGGCCGGCTCCGGGGTGACCACCGGTGCGATCTCCTCGCTGATGGCGTCGCCGCTGAGCATGCGCCGGCCGCGCTTGAGCCGGTTGCATTCGCGCTTGACGATGCGGAAGGTCCACGAGACGAAGCATTCGAGCACGCGCAGGTCGCGCAGCTTGCGCGATACGGTGAACAGGCTTTCCTGGACCGCGTCCTCGACATCGTTGATGACGCAGTGGTACTCAGCATAACGGCGCAGGTCCTGGCGCGAATGCGCCAGCACCCGTTCCAATGCGGCCGTGTCGCCCGAGCGGGCGGCTGCCAGATCACCGTTGGCCATCAATAGCGTCATGCCGGGCTGTCCTCCTGAGTTCCCAAAAATACACTGCAGCGCGGGGCTGCGGACATGTACCAAGAGTTTAGGAGGAGGCGATCGGATTCGCGCTTGCGCGACGACGCGTCTGAATTGTTTAGAACGGGTTAAGCCGGATTCGGCTGTAACCGTTTGCAGCCTTGAGTGGCAAGGGCCGCGCGCCGGTGCGTCGATGCCCCGCGGCGCGGCGCGCGGGCCTGGGTCGGTCGAACGGCCTGGGAAGGTCGTCGCCGGTCGGAGCGGGCGAGGCGAGGTTGCTGCACTGCAACGTGCGCGAAAACGGGTGCGCGGCAAGCGCAGGTCCGCGGCGATCGCGGGCGCGTCGCGCGGTAAGTCGCCGGGCATCGCGACGGGGAAGCGTCACCGGAGCAATCCGTGGGAGGGCCTTTCAGGCCCGACGCTTTTGGCTCAGATCGCCCGGATCACCATGCCATCTGATCGAACAGCGTCGGGGCTGAAGCCCCTCCCACAACAGCATCGGCGTCGGGGCGGGACGGGGCATCTCTCTCACCAGCAGCCGTGTCGAGGCGGGTGCCGTTTGCACGACACCGCCGCCGTGCGGCTTACAGCGCGCCGGTGGTATTGGTGTCGTCGCGCTTTTCGCGCGGCGGCAGCAGTTCTTCGCCCTTGACTAGGAACCACACATTCTCCGAGATGTTGGTGGCGTGGTCGCCGATGCGCTCGATGTTCTTGGCCATGAACAGCAGATGGGTGCAGGCGGTGATGCTGCGCGCGTCTTCCATCATGTAGGTCAGCAGCTCGCGGAACAGGCCGGTGTAGGCGGTGTCGATCTCGGCGTCGCGCGCGCGCACCTTCTGCGCCAGCTCGATGTCGTTGTCGCGGTAGGCGGTCAGCACGTCGCGCAGTTGCTTGACCGCGAGGGTGCCCAGCGCGTGCAGGCCGGCCACGTGCGGCAGCGGCGGCGACAGGTTCAGCGCGGTGGAACGCTTGGCGACGTTGGCGGCGTAGTCGCCGACGCGCTCGATGTCGGAGGCGATGCGGATCGCGGCCAGGATCTCGCGCAGGTCGCGCGCCATCGGCCCGCGCAGCGCCAGCTTCATCACGTCGTGGCTGATTTCCTGCTCGAGCGCGTCGATCGCTTCATCGTTGGCGATGATGCGCTCGGCGGCCTTGTCGTCGCGGCGCTGGACCACGTCGAGCGCGGCTTCCAACTGCGAAGCGGCCATCTCGCCCATGCGCAGGGTTTCGTCGAGCAGGCGGCGCTGCTCGTCGTCGTAGCTTTTGACGATGTGGTCGTGCATTTGGGTGCTCATGGGCGTAAGGCCGGGAATCGGGAATGGGGAGTCGGGAATCGTTGAAGGCAACAGCAATGGCGACGACGGTACGGCTGGGGTGGGTAACGACGGAAACGGTGCTCGCTTTTGACGATTCCCCATTCTCCATTCCCGATTCCCGGCCGCTTCAGCCGAAGCGGCCAGTGATGTAATCCTCGGTCTGCTGCTTGGTCGGCTGCGAGAAGATCTGTTCGGTCGGGCCGTGTTCGATCAGGTCGCCCAGGTACATGAAGGCGGTGAAGTCGGACACGCGCGCGGCCTGCTGCATGTTGTGGGTCACGATCGCGATCGTGTAGTCCTTCTTGAGCTCTTCGACCAGTTGCTCGATGCGGCTGGTCGAGATCGGGTCGAGCGCCGAGGTCGGTTCGTCGAGCAGCAGCACCGACGGCTTGAGCGCCACCGCGCGCGCGATGCACAGGCGCTGCTGCTGGCCGCCGGACAGGCCCAGCGCGCTCTGGCCCAGCTTGTCCTTGACCTCGTCCCACAGCGCGCCCTGGCGCAGCGCGTGTTCGACGCGATCGTTCATTTCCGACTTCGACAATTTTTCGTGGTGGCGGATGCCGTAGGCCACGTTCTCGAAGATCGTCATCGGGAACGGCACCGGCTTTTGGAACACCATGCCGACCTTGCTGCGCAGCCGGTTCATCGGATAGCGCGGATCGAGGATGTTCTCGCCGTCGAGGATCACCTCGCCCTTGGCTTCCAGCTTCGGGTAGAGCGCGTAGATGCGGTTGAAGATGCGCAGCAGGGTCGACTTGCCGCAACCCGACGGGCCGATCAGCGCGGTGACCTGCTTCTCCGGGATTTCCAGGTTGATCGACTTGAGCGCGTGGAACTTGTCGTAATAGAAGTCCAGGCCGCGGGCGGCGAGCTTGACCGGCGAAGCGCCGACCACGGCCGCGGCGCGGTCGGGGGTGGCGACGGAGATACGTGCATCGTTCATGGCCGGGGTCCGGGCAACGGGTTGGGTCGAGAGGTCAGTCATTGGCGATCCGATTGCGCAACACGAGGGCGCGGGCGAGCAGGCTGACAACGAGGACGAAGAAGGTGAGCACCAGGGCGCCGGCCCAGGCGAGGGTCTGCCAAGTTTCGTACGGGCTGCCGGCGAACTGGTTCATCACCACCGGCACGCTGGCCATCGGCTGCATCACGTTGTGGCTCCAGTACTGGTTGCCGAACGCGGTGAACAGCAGCGGCGCGGTTTCGCCGCTGATGCGGGCCAGCGCGAGCAGCACGCCGGTGACGATGCCGGCCGAGGCGCTGCGGTACAGCACCTGCACGATCACCTTCCATTGCGGCACGCCCAGCGACAGCGCGGCTTCGCGCATCTGCGCCGGCACCAGCCGCAGCATTTCGTCGGTGGTGCGCACCACCACCGGCAGCACGATGAAGGCCAGCGCGATCGCACCGGCGAGCGCCGAGAAATTGCCGCCGCTCTGCATCACCACCAGGGTGTAGACGAACAGGCCCAGCACGATCGACGGCGCCGACAACAGGATGTCGTTGACGAAGCGCACCACCGTGCCGATCTTGCGCCCGGCGCCGTATTCGGCCAGCCAGGTGCCGGCGGCGATGCCGAGCGGCGTGCCGATCACGATCGCGATCAGGCACATCACCGCGCTGCCGAAGAAGGCGTTGAGCAAGCCGCCTTCCTGCATCGGCGGCGGCGTGTTCTGGGTGAACAGCGCGACGTTGATGCCGCCCAGGCCCTTGGCGAGCAGGGTGTAGAGAATCCAGCCCAGGAAGAACAGGCCGAACGCGGCCGCGGCGCAGGCGAGAATGACGGCGACGGTGTTGACGATGCGGCGGCGGCCGTACAGCGAATCGGCGACGCGATGGCGACGCTGGGTTTCGGCATCGATGGTCTTGGCGACGGCGCTCATCAGTTGCCCTCCTTGCGCGAAAGCTGCATCAGCATGAAGCGCGCCGCGGCGAGCACGACGAAGGTCACGATGAACAACACGAAGCCGAGCAGCAGCAGCGCCGAGCGGTAGGTCTCGGTGGCTTCGCCGAAGTCGTTGGCGATCAGCGCGGCGATGGTGGTGCCCGGTTCCAGCAGCGAGGTCGAGAAGTTGACCGAGTTGCCGATCACGAACGCCACCGCCATGGTCTCGCCGAGCGCGCGGCCCAGGCCGAGGAACACGCCGCCGATCACCGCCGAGCGGGTGTAGGGCAGGACGATGTCCCAGCTGACTTCCCACTTGGTCGAACCCAGCGCGTACGCCGATTCCTTCAGCCGGGTCGGCACGGTCAGGAACACTTCGCGCATCACCGAGGAAATGAACGGGATCACCATGATCGCCAGGACGATGCCGGCGGTGAGCATGCCGATGCCGAGCGGCGGCCCCTGGAAAAATGAGCCGATCACCGGCAGCGTGCCGACGTGGTCGTTGAGCCAGGGCGTGACGTACTCGGTCATCACCGGCACCAGCACGAACAGGCCCCACATGCCGTAGATGATCGAGGGAATGCCGGCAAGCAATTCGATCGCGGTGCCGATCGGACCGCGCGCCCAGCGCGGCGCGACCTCGGTGAGGAAGAAGGCGATGCCGAAGCTGATCGGCACGGCGATGACCATCGCGATCAGCGCGGTGACGATGGTGCCGTAGATCGGCACGAGCGCGCCGTAGTGGTTCTCGACCGGGTTCCATTCGGTGGTGATGAAGAAATCGATGCCTTCTTCGGCCAGTACGTGGCGGCCGCCCCACAGCATCGACAGCGCCGCGCTGGCCAGCGCGATCAACACGAAGACGACGGTGGCGGTCAGTACGTAGCGGAACAGGCGATCGTTGCGCGCATCTTTGCCGTCGCGGCTGTTGCTGCCGGTATGGGCGGGTAGGGCGGTCGCGTTCATTGCGAGATGGGGTCCGTCGTGGCCGGGCTTGCGGTGGCGGGCTTGGTTCTGCGCGTGGGGCGGGTGGTGCTTTGGATGCTCGGATGCTGCGAATTCGTGATGCGGTGTTGCGAGCAGTTCGTGATGCGGCGTTGCAAGCAATTTGTGATGCGAGGCCGCGAGTGGTTCGTGAGGCGAGGCTGCGAGCGGCTGTTTGTCTTTTTCTCGTCATTCCCGCGAACGCGGGAATCCAGCGACTTGAAGCTTTGCGGTGTCGCCGTTGCTGCTGTTGCTTTCGCTTTCGCCGTCATCCCCGCGAAGGCGGGGATCCAGGGCTTCATCGCGACCTTTCTTTCAGTAGCTGGTATCGCACTTGATTCATTGGCGACCCCGGCCAGGGCTGGCCGCCCTGGCGTTCGCGGATGCGCGAGCCAGTGGCTCGCAAACGCATCCGCTCACCCCGCCTACGCGGGAATGACGAACCGGCAAAGCCGTGCCCGCCAATGGCAGGCACGGGCCGATGCGTCACTTGAACTCAGCCGCCCAATACGCCTCGATCTGCTTCACCAGCTCCGGCGGCAGCGGCACGTAGTCCAGCGCCTGCGCTTGCGCCTGGCCGTTCTCGAACGCCCACTTGAAGAAGCCGCGGGTGTCGGCGCTGCGCTTGGCGTCCTTGGGCTGCTTGTACATCAGGATGAAATTGGTCGCGGTGATCGGCCAGGACTTCTCGCCCGACGCGTTGGTGATCACCAGGTTGAAGTCCTTCGCGCTCGCCCAGTCGGCGGTCGAGGCCGCGGCCTGGAAGGCTTCGGCGCTGGGCTGCACGAACTGGCCGGCCGCGTTCTGCAGCTGGGTGTGGGCCATCTTGTTCTGCAGCGCGTAGGCCAGTTCGACGTAGCCGATCGAGCCCTTGATCTGCTTCACGTACGAGGCCACGCCTTCGTTGCCCTTGCCGCCGACGCCGCCGGGCCACTGCACCGAGGTGCCTTCGCCGACCTTGGTCTTCCAGTCCGGGCTGACCTTGGACAGGTAGTTGGAGAAGTTGAAGGTGGTGCCCGAACCGTCGGAGCGGTGCACGATGTTGATCTTGAGATCCGGCAGGGTGGTGCCCGGGTTCGCCGCGGCGATCTTGGGGTCGTTCCACTTCGACACGGTGCCCAGGAAGATGTCGGCCAGCAGCGGGCCGGTCAGGCGCAGCTTGCCGGCGTCGATGCCGTCGACGTTGACCACCGGCACCACGCCGCCGATCGCCGAGGGGAACTGGCCCAGGCCGGCGGCGGCGAGCTCGTCGCTCGGCAGCGGCTTGTCGGAGGAGCCGAAGTCGACCGTGCCGGCCTTGATCTGGGCGATGCCGCCGCCCGAACCGATCGACTGGTAGTTGACCTTGGCGCCGGTCGACTTGTTGTAGTCGTCGGACCACTTCGACAGCAGCGGGTAGATGAAGGTGGCGCCGGCGCCGGTGATCTGCACGGCGACCTGGTCGCCGGCGGGGGCGGCCGCGTCGGTCTTGGCTTCACCGGCGGCGGGGGCCGGGTTCTGCTTGCCGCCGCACGCGGCGGCGGCCAGCGTGATGGCGAGGGAGAGGACGGCGATACGGGCCGGCGACGATTTCATGCGGTGCTCCATGAAGGGGGCCGGCTGGGCGCCGGCTGGGCTGGCGCCATTTGATGATCTTTTTGTTACACGGCTATGACACGGATTCGTCACGAATCTGTAGTGAAAGGCCGGACGGGGTGCTGGAGGTCGCGGTTTTGCGGGGTTTCGGCGGCGCGGGCGGTAACAAACGCGCGATCAGCGGGTTCGGGGAGGGCCCTCATCCGGCCCTTCGGACCGCCTTCTTCCGCGAGCGTGAGAAGGATTCGGTCGGTCGACAGCTCCATCCAGGGCGAGTGCCGATCCTTCCAGTCACCGCGTCTCCTCCCACCGTCATCCCCGCGAAGGCGGGGATCCAGAGACTTCAGAGCCATGTCGCGGTGAAGCCCTGGATGCCCGCCTTCGGATGACGACCTCATGATCGCGAGGCGGACGAGGCCCCCAAAAAAAACGGGCCCGAAGGCCCGTTTCATCCGATCACTGCAATCAAAAACCGATCTCCCCCGATCTGAAGGATCCCCCCGGATCCGACGATCGGTCGGATCAGTAATTCATGCTCGTGGTCCAGTAGGTCTCGATCTGCTTGACCAGCGCGTCGGGCAGCGGCACGTAGTCCAGCGCCTTGGCCTGCGCGTCGCCGTTGGCGTACACCCAGCGGAAGAATTCCTTGGCGTTCTTGGCGCCTTCGGCGTTCTTGGGCTGCTTGTACATCAGGATGAAGTTGGTCGCGGTGATCGGCCAGGAGTTCTCGCCCGGCGCGTTGGTCATGACCAGGTAGAAGTCCTTGGCATCGGCCCACTGCGCGCTGGCAGCCGCCGCGGCGAAGGTTTCGTCCGTCGGCAGCACATACTTGCCGTCGGCGTTCTTCAAGCGCGAATACGCCATCTTGTTCTGCAGCGCGTACGACAGCTCGACATAGCCGATGCCGCCCTGGATCTGCTTGACGTAAGCGGCCACGCCTTCGTTGCCCTTGCCGCCGATGCCGATCGGCCACTTGACCGCG